>DASURS010000247.1:0-11579 GCA_036279935.1 Pyrinomonadaceae bacterium | reverse complement strand
ACTCCGCACGCGTCCTGCATCACGTCGCCCAGCGCGCTGCAAACCGGATGCGCAAAAGAGACGTGCGCGACGATTCCCTCGCCAAAGAACGTCGACTCTCGCACGCGCCCGCGAGTACGATCAAAAAACTGATCCGGAATCACCATGTCGAGCGGCGCATACTTCTCCTGCAACGATCCCACGGCGGACGCGGAGAGAATCCGCTCGACGCCGAGCAGCTTCATCGCGTAGATGTTCGCGCGAAACGGGACTTCGGTCGGCGTGAGGCGATGACCGACGCCGTGTCGCGGCAAAAATGCAACGCGCTGATTCTCGAGCGTGCCGATGATGAACTTGTCAGACGGATGTCCGAAAGGAGTCGGAACCGGGACTTCGTCGATGTCCGTCAGTTCGGGCATTTGATACAACCCGCTGCCGCCGATGATTCCCACCTTAACCTGGGGAAGAGTGCTCATGAAACGTTTGCTTCCTCTCCGCGATACGGTACCGGAATGAAGCCTTTTTCTCCTTCAACTAATCGACACAACGGCTCGTCGGCGTCGTGGTAGAACAAACAAATCCATCCCTCTTGCGCAGCCTGCGGGATCAAACGCTTCTTCGCTTCGAGAGTCTCGACGGGATAAAGATCGTAACCCATGATCCATGGGAAACGAACGTGCGCTCGCATCGGAACGAGGTCCGCGAAACCGAAGATCGTCTTGCCATCGCGATGCAACTGCCAGCACTGCATCGAACGATTGTGTCCGGCAATGGTCTGCATCTTCAGCCCCGGCACGACTTCGTAATTCTCTTCGCGCCCTTCGAGTTGGCCCGACTCGACCAGCGGTCGCCAGTTATCGGGCAGGTAACTGGCGTTATCGCGCTCAGTCGGATGCTCCGCGTGTTCCAACTCAGCGCGCGAAACGAAGTAGCGAGCGTTTGGAAACGACGGAACGACGGCGCCTGATTCGTCTAGCTTCGTGTTACCGCCGCTGTGATCGAAGTGCAGGTGCGTGTTGACGACGATGGTGATCTCGTCCGCCGAGACGCCGGTCATTGCTTTCACGCTTTCGGTCAGCGGCCGGACGCGATTGATCGCGTATCGCGACGCGTGCTTCGCCGGCCACTTATCGCCGATTCCTGTTTCGATCAGTATCTTTTCAACGCCGGTGTCGATGAACACGCAGTTCATGTTCATGCGAATGCGATTTTCATCGTCCGGCGGACAAACGTGCGACCACAGTTGACGAGGAACGACGCCGAACATCGCCCCTCCGTCGAGACGAAATTCGGCGTCCTGAATTACCTCAACCACGTAATCGCCTATCTGCATCTGGAACCGTCTTAATCGAACGGCCCCGCTACTGTTTTGGCGACTTCGCCGGCGGCTTGGCGGGCGCCTTGGCCCCTGGTTTAGCCGGCGCCGCCGACGCCTCGGGCTCCGGTTCGGGCGGGGCCTGGAAGTTCGGCATGCCCTGCATCGACTGCGGCTCGGGCGGCTTCACCTGAAAGTTTTCAGGCACCGTGACGTGCGAGCGGCTGGTGATCTCGTCGAGTATCTTGTCCGCCTTGTCCTTTTCGACTGCGGCTCTCGCCTTTTCACGTGACGTTTGCGGCGGTCCAAACGGATTGGCGTTCTGATCGGCGATCAGGATGTGACGCGCGTGGACCTTCTCTTCGGTCTTGCCGTCCTTCGTCTCTGTTTTCCGCTCTTCGAGCTTGATGATGTGGAAGCCAAAGCGAGTCTGGACGATGTCGCTAATCTCGCCGGGCTTCAACGCGTAAGTGGCTTTCTCGAAATCCGGATCCATCTGGCCGTGGCCGAACCAACCCAGGTCGCCGCCCTTGTCCTTGGTGCCGTCGCTGCCAAACTCCGCGGCCAGCTTGCCGAAGTCTTCGCCGCCGCGAGCGCGTTTGAGCACTTCCTCCGCCTTCGCGCGGTTCGCCTTGTCGACGTCAGCTTCCGGATGGTCCGCGAGGTACTTGTCGATCTCGGCATCGGTCGCCTTAAACTTCTGCTGTAACGTGTCCACCGCATACTTCTGCGCCAGGACACGCGCGTGTTGCAGCATCAACTGCAGTCTGACTGACGGCTTCTTGTCGAGGCCCTGATCGATTCCCTTCTTCTCGGCAATGTAGATCCGGCCCAGGCGCTGCTTGAACATGTCGAGCTGCTCCTGCGGAATCTGCTGGTTGGCGAGGTTGGGATCTTTGGCCTTGGCATCGGCGATGATCTGGTCGAACTTCGCTTGATTTTCCGGGGCCTTGAAATACTCTTCGACTTCCTTGTCGGTGATGTCGGGGTTGCCTTCGCCCTGCTGCTCGAAATAGTACTGAGCGAGGACCTGGGCGCGCTGAAATTCCAGTTGGCGCTTCATGTCCGGCGACTTGTCGACGCCGTGCGCCTGCGCTTCTTCAGCAACCGCAAGCAAACGTCTTACGTCTCGAGCGAACTCTTTGCGCGCGGTCTCGTCAGTGGCGAGCCGTTGTCGCATCGGCGGCGATTGATCTTCAGCGATTAACGCCATGTCTTCAGCCGACAACGTGACTGGTCCGTTCTTCCGCGCCTTCACCTGCCAGAAGATCAAGCCTCCAGCAAAAATGATGGCAACGGCGGCTGCGATGAGTGCTTTTCGTGTTGAGTCCAAAAGTACTTTCCTTTCCTAAAACTATTGATGCTGCACCAACTCGAGCAGTACTCCATTCGTAGACGACGGATGAACGAACGCTATCAGCGAACCGCGGGCGCCTATCCGCGGTGTTTCGTCAATCAGTCGGGCTCCACGCTGTTTCAACTTCGCGAGCGACCCGTGAATGTCGGACACCTCGATGGCGATATGATGAAGTCCCGGACCGCGCTTTTCCAAAAACTTTCCTACGGGCGACTGAGAAGTGATCGGTTCGAGCAGTTCCACGTTCGTGTCCCCAATCGGAAACATGCAGACTTTGAGGCCCTGCTCGGCCACCTCTTCAGCAGAATCCGGCGTGAGACCCAATGCCTCCTGCCAGAACCCCAAACCCTCTTCGATGCTCTTTACGGCGATTCCGATGTGGTCGATTTTCATGCCTTTTGTGCTTAGTTTTTGTTCTTTGTACTTTGTTCGCAATCAAGCCGTAACGAGCGAAACAAAGGTCAAGCACTAAGCACCAAGCTCTAAAGCTCCCTCGGGGAGCTTTGCAACATCTCCTCCACCGCAGAATAAGGGTCTCGTTGCCGACTTGCAACTTCGTCCGCGAGGCGGTCAAGCATAGCAACCGAATCATCAGACTCCAAAACGCGCGCGAGCAGGTTTTCCCGCAGCAATTCGACGATCCGCCACCGCGCAATGGCTCGCCGGCGCTCGCCGCTCAGCCCGCCCCCGCGCTGCGCTTCACGAAAACTGTCGATCGCTGCGGCGAGGTCTCCGACGCCCTGATTCTCCGTCGCGACTGTCTTCACGATCGGCGGATCCCAACCGTCAGTCCGCGCGGCCAGCGACAACAGCGATTCCAGCTCTTTTTCGGTCGAGTAAACCCCGTCGCGGTCGGCCTTGTTGATGACGAAAATGTCGCCGATCTCCATGATTCCGGCCTTGATGGCCTGAATATCGTCGCCCATGCCCGGAACGAGAACGACGACGGAAACGTCCGCCGCTTTGACGATCTCAACCTCGTCTTGTCCGACACCCACGGTCTCGACGATGATTTTTGCGTAACCCGCCGCGTCAAGGATCGCGACCGCGTCGACTGTCGCACGGGCGAGGCCGCCAAGGTTTCCACGCGTCGCCATCGAGCGGATGAAGACGCCTTCATCGAGTCCCAGCGTCTGCATGCGAATGCGATCGCCAAGAATCGCGCCGCCGGAAAACGGGCTCGACGGATCGACCGCGACGATCCCAACGCGCTCGCCGCGCTGGCGATACAACATGGCCAGCTTGTCGACGAGCGATGACTTACCGGCACCCGGAGCGCCTGTGATTCCGATGACGAGTGCGCCGCGTGAACGCTGGTAGATCTCCTTCATGAGCGCAGCCGCGCCCGCGGAGCCGTCTTCGATTCTGGAAATGGCCCTCGCGACTGCCGCCGCTTCGCCGGCACTGACGCGCTCACTCAGACTCTTCGTCATTGTCAATTTGCGATTGCCGATTGCCGATTTTGCCGTGTTGCCGAAACCTCCGAAGTAATCGGCAATTGGCAATCGCCAATCGCCAATACCGTTAGAGTTGCTTCAGCACCTCGCGCGCGATGATCAGGCGTTGAATCTCGGACGTGCCTTCGCCGATCGTGCAGAGCTTCGAGTCGCGCCAGTACTTCTCCGGCGGATAATCTTTCGTGTAACCGTATCCGCCGTGAACCTGGATCGCTTCCTCACAAACGTTCACGCTGATCTCTGACGCAAACAGCTTCGCCATCGACGACTCTTTCGTCGTCTTCTTGCCCTGATCTTTCATCCACGCCGCCCGATACATCAGCAGCCGCGCTGCGTCGATCTGCGTCGCCATGTTCGCGAGCTTGAACTGAATCGCCTGAAACTCCGAAATCGGTTTGCCGAACTGCTGGCGCTCCTGTGAATAACGCACCGCCGACTCAAACGCGCCCTGCGCGATGCCGACCGCCAGCGCCGCAATCGAGATGCGCCCGCCGTCGAGTATTTCCATCGCGTTGACGAACCCCTGCCCTTCTTCGCCGAGCAGTTGGCCTTCAGGCACAAAGCAGTCTTCGAAGACGACGCTTGCGGTTTCAGACGCTCGCAGCCCGAGCTTGTTCTCCTTCTTCGACGGCGAGAAACCCTTCATTCCCTTTTCGAAGATGAAGGCCGAGATTCCTTTGCTTCGTTTGCTCTTGTCAGTCACGGCCATCGCGACGCAGATGTCGCCATGGATCGCGTGAGTGATGAAGTTTTTCGAGCCGTTGACGATCCAGCCTCCGTCGGAACGCACAGCCGTCGACTTGGTTCCCGACGCGTCGGAGCCCGCACTCGGCTCGGTCAGTCCCCAGGCGCCGAGATGCTGGCCGCTGGCAAGCGGCGTCAGATATTTTTGCAGTTGTTCTCGAGTGCCGAATTTGTAGATGTGATTCGAGCAGAGCGAATTGTGCGCGGCGACCGAGATGCCGACCGATCCGTCGACGCGCGAGAGTTCCTCGATGATGGTCGCGTACTCAACGTAACCCATGCCGGCGCCGCCGTACTCTTCCGGGAAAAGAACGCCCATCAGGCCCAGCTCCGCGAGCTTGGGTTGCAACTCGACTGGAAAGTGCTGCGACTCGTCCCACTCCATCACGTGCGGCGCAATCTCCGACTGCGCAAACTCGCGCACGCTCATTTTGATCTGTTGTTGCTCTTCCGTTAACTCAAATTGCATGTTGGTTACACCCGTTTTCTCTTGTCCTGCGGCTTCGCGCCCGTGCGCATGAGCCGCGCGGCTTCCGCGGGAGACAAAAGGCGCCAGTGGCCTGACTTCAAATGCTCGTCCGTCAGGAAACCGATTCGCACCCGCCTCAACTTCAACACAGAATGACCGATCAATTCAAACATGCGGCGAACTTGTTGGTTTCGTCCCTGGTGCAGCAACACTTCGTACCACGCGTTCGTCGCCGTTTCGTGAAGCTTGGCGATCTTCGCGGGCGCGGTGCGCGTGCCGTCGTCGAGTTTGACTCCGCGTCGCAGACGTTCAATGCCGGATTCGGACGGAACGCCCTTCACTTTCACTTCATAGACCTTGACGACGCGGTTTTTCGCGGCGGTGATGAAGTTCGTGAAGTCGCCGTCGTTCGTGAGCAGCAGGAGCCCTTCGGTGTTGAAGTCGAGACGTCCGACCGGATGCAGCCGGCCCAGTGAACGCGGCAGCAGCTCAGTCACGAGCGGACGTCCTTCCGGATCCGAGACGCTCGATAGATAACCCTTCGGTTTATTCAGCAGTACGTAAACTTTTTCGCGGGATTGAAGTTGAGGATTGATGAGCTTGCCGTTGACCTTGATGTGGTCCTTTTCGGGGTCGGCTTTGCTTCCCAGCTCTTTAATGACTTCGCCGTTGACCGTCACGCGCCCAGCAGTAATCAACTCTTCGGCGTGGCGTCGTGAGGCCACGCCCGCAGCGGCGATCAGTTTTTGCAAACGCTCTTGCATATTTCCAATTGTCGATTGCCAATTGGCGATTGCGAATCGTCGATTTCAGCATGTTGTCCGCTGCTCGCAGATCGACAATCGGCAATTGGCAATCGACAATCACTATGAGCCGCCGCTGAGATCGTGAAAATCTTCGACACTCGGCAACTCAGACAAGTCTTTCAACCCGAATTGCAGCAGAAACTCCTTCGACGTTCCGTACATCATCGGACGTCCGACCGTTTCTTTTCGTCCTTTCGCCACGATCAGTTTCTTGTCGAGCAGCGTCTTGATGGCGGAAGGAGATTGCACACCACGAATCTCGAGAATCTCAGGGACGGTGACCGGCTGTCTGTACGCGATCACCGCGAGTGTTTCGAGCGACGCGATCGAGAGCTTGGCGCTCGGGCGAGTTTTCAGAAACGCGCGGACATGCTCGTGATACTCGGGCTTCGTTGCAAACTGCCAACCGCCGGCTACCTCGCGCAGTTGTAGACCGCTGTTGCGCGCGTTGAACTCCTCGACCAATCCGTTGAGCGCCTCGGTGACGACGGATTTGTCTTCCTTCAGTACCTCGGCAAGCGTCTTGACGCTCAGCGGTTCCTCGGAAACGAAGATCAGCGCCTCGATTACGGCCGCACGCTCCGATTGACTCTGCGGCGCCGCGAGTGGTCCTTCGTCGGGCGTTTCCGCGTCCATCGCGGCCGCCGACTCTTCCTCCGCAACCATGGCCGCGAGCTCGCGGCTCGCTTCTTCGTTTAGCGCGGCCTCGTCAACGTTTTCTTCCGGAGCCGGATTTACGTTCTCTTCTTCAGTCGCCATTTATTTAGCCATTTGTTAAGCGGACACGCGGGCAATGATATCGCCGAAAGTTTCGCGCTGAAAAAGCTTCACTTCGCTGGTCCGCACCAGTTCGAGCACTGACAGGAAAGCGAGCACGAGCTCGCGCCGAGTTCTCGCACGCTCAAAAAACACACGCAGGTTCAACTCGCCTGACGACATCACCATGTTGCGCAAGCGTTCGAGCATTTCAGCCATCGAGACTTCCTCACGCTCGATCTCCATCAGCACTTCTTCTTTGTGCCGCGCGAGGATGACCTGAAACACCTTGAGCAGATCGAACACGCCGACCGCAACTTCGGGATTGTTCTTGTCAGTCTCCAGCTCGGCGCGTTTGAAGACCGCCTGCTCGACCGTCGCGCGCGACCAGAGCATCTGCGCCGCGGCTTTGTACTTCTGGTATTCGAGCAACTGGTTGACGAGGTCAGCGCGCGGATCCTCTTCCTCTTCCGGCGGAGCGGAAGGATCGCGCGGCAACAACATCTTAGTCTTCAGCTCGATCAACGTCGCCGCCATCACGAGAAAGTCTCCCGCGACCGCGATGTCGAGCTCCTGCATGACGCGGAGGTAGCGGAGGTATTCGTCCGTGAGTCGCGCGACGGGAATGTCGTAGATGCTGACCTGTTCCTGGCGAATGAGGTGCAACAGAAGATCGAGTGGACCTTCAAACTCGCCCATCAGGATCTTCAGATCGTCGGTGACATCGTCAGAAACGATTTGCGGCGCTGAGCCCGCGACGTTGAGCGGCGCGGGACGCTCGTCGATTGTTTCCACGACTGGTTCCGGTGTCTCTTCGTTCATCTCTTAACGCGCGCGATGCCGACACGTTCGTAAACCTGATCGAGCGTAGCGCCGGCAATCTTGCTGGCCTTCGCGCGTCCGCGTTCGAGTATCTCGTCAAGATGCTCGTCCGTAATCTCGTGCACGCGCTCCTGAATCGGACGCAAAAACTCGATCGTCGCATCCGCCAGATCGCCTTTCAACTGCGCGTATCCCTTGCCCGCGAAATGCTCTTCGACTTCCTGCTGCGACTTGCCCGTCATCAAGTGGTAAATCTCGAGCAGGTTGTAGATCGCGGGACGCGACGGATCGAAACGAATCTCGGTGCCTGAATCAGTCACCGCGCGTTTGAACTTGCGCCGCACGCTGTCGGCGTCGTCCATCATCAGGATTCGACCGTGCGGATCTTCGTCAGACTTCGACATCTTTTTCGTCGGATCGGACAACGACATGATCCGCGCGCCGGCTTTCGGAATGAACGCGTCAGGGATGCGGAAGGTCTCGCCGTAATCGCGGTTGAACCTGATCGCCAGGTCGCGCGTCAATTCCAGATGCTGCTTTTGATCGTGTCCGACGGGCACGAGGTCCGTCTGGTAAAGCAGGATGTCGGCAGCCATCAGCACCGGATACTCGAAAATCCCGACGTTCACGTTCTCCTGCTGCTTCTTCGCCTTGTCTTTGTACTGCGTCATCCGTTCTAGCTCGGAAACACGCGCGACGCAGTTCAGCACCCACGTCAACTCAGCGTGCTCCGGCACGTCCGACTGGATAAAGATCGTCGAAACTTCGGGATCGATTCCGACTGCAAGATAGATGCGGACGAGGTCTCTCGTTTTTTCGAGCAACTGTTTCGGATCGTTACTGGCAGTGATCGCGTGAAGATTGACGATGCAGAAGAAGCTCTCGTACTCGTGTTGCAGCACAACCCAGTTTTTCAACGCGCCGAGATAGTTTCCCAGATGCACGTTGCCGGTAGGTTGAGCACCGCTAAAAATTCGCTTGGTCATTTCGTCGCAATGGATCCGGGGAAATCGCCACTAACGAACCCCCAGGTAGAGTAGGTCGAAGACGATTCTCAATATCGGTCTGATAATCATCCGGAAAAATCCCATGTAGATCAGAAGCATCAACAGGATGAAACCGTACTGCTCCAGAAACTCGAGTATGGGGCGCATGCTGGCGGGCAGGAACGTGTCGAGCACTTTGCTGCCGTCGAGCGGCGGAAACGGCAACAGGTTGAAGACCGCGAGCGAAACGTTCATCACGAGCAGATAGTTCAGAAACAGACCGATGGGCTCTTGCAGCGATTCGGGAATCTGGTCCGCTCCGCCCGTCATCAGGAGGACTTTCAAAATCGTGAACGCGATCGTCGCAATCAACAGGTTCGCAAGGATTCCAGCGATCGACACCATCACGTTTGCCATGTCCTTGTTTCGCCAGCGAAGCGGATTAACGGGCGTCGGCTTGCCCCAGCCGATGAGAGGAATCGCGCCCAGCGCGCCTCCCATGTTCCCGAAGATGAACATCACGATCGGAATCAGCAGCGTGCCGATCGGATCCGTGTGCGCGACGGGATTGAGAGTAATGCGTCCGAGCAGACGCGCCGTGTCGTCGCCAAACCGGTAAGACATCCATGCGTGCGCCGCCTCGTGTGCCGAGATCGCAAGCAGCAGCACCACCATGTAGATCACAAGATGTGGAATCAGTTGTTCGGGACTCAATGAACTACTCGTATCAATAAGTTGCAGGAATTAATAATCGGTCAACTTAGCATTCCGCCTAATGGGTGTCAAAAGCCATGTCATTGGTCATATATCATTTGACATCTGTCATTTGCCATTGCGATATCGCGGTTCTTCAATGAAAAATGTCAAATGATATATGACCAATGATTTCATAACAACGTGCCTTTGATCTGCATCGGCAAACTGTAAACTGAATCGATCGACACCACCGCCATCTCTCCCGAATTGCTGAAAGCAAGACCGATGAGATTAACTCCCGCCACGATCACTTTCGCCTCGCGAGCGTTCGGCGAGATGCGCACGATGCCGCGGCGGCCGCGCAACGAAGCAGCGACGTACAGGTTTCCTTCGTTATCAAACGCAAGGCCCTGCGGTCTCCCCAAACCTTTGAAGAAGGTGCTGACCTCGCCGTCACTATCGATTCGCCAGACGCAGTCGAAACTGGTTACGGTCGGTCCGGTAACGTACAGCGCATCGTCAGGCCCGAAAGCCAGATGAAACGCCGAGACGGAAGGCTCAATCTGCGCCCACGCTCGTTCTTCGCCGATGCCGTTGACCTTGAAGATCGTTCCAGTTCGATCTCCGACGTACATCACACCGTCTCGATCGAATGCTACGCCGGTCGCGACGCCGAGGTTCCTGGCAAATGTCACTGCTTCCTTGAACGGCGTCACTCTGTAAGCCACGCCTTCGAGGCGGCTCGTGACGAACATCGTTCCGTCGGGACCGAAAGCGATTCCCGTGGGATTCGGAATGTCGCCCGAGTACTCTGAAACTTCGCCGCCGATATCGATACGAAATAACGTAACGGGCAACTCCTCGCCGCGCGAACCTGAGCGGGTCACGAAAAGAGCGCCGTCATCAGGGTCGAAAGCCGGATTGGCAACGGGATGAAGATCTCCGGCGAGTTTTCTGGCCACGATCATCCGGGCCGGAGGACTGAATTCATTGCCGTTCTGCAATCTCACATTGGCTTCGCCGCCCTTTGTTTCCGGCACGATAGCCAACACGCGCTTCGGTCCCAGCGCGACTATCGGCGCGTGCACGTCGCCAATGAGAACGGCACACACTGCGGGATCGCTCGTATCGAACCCTTCGCAGTCGATCACAATCTCGCCGCCCGGGATTCCGTAAGGCGGATCTATCCTGATGATTTTCCCTGCACTAGCCATAAAAACCGTTCATCATACGATGAGGCCAAATCGATGTCTAATTGCGGCCTGTCCCCGAAAACTACTATGGTATAATTTGCGACCGAACAGGAAGGAAAAGACCATTACCACCGTTCTCGGCAATACCCTTGGGTTAAAACCAAATCAGTTGCGGCGCATCGAAAAGCTGTACACCCGGCGCATACCTTCCAACCAGATAGTGACGCCTGAATTCGCCCGCCAGTTGAGTGAGCTCTCACACGAGACTCGCCGTCAAATTGGAGCACTCATCGACCGCAAAGGCCACGTGCAATACGTGATGGTCGGCGACAACAAAGGCATCGAGCTTCCTGACTTCAAACGCGTCCGCGTCGCTTCCGGCAGGTTCCGCGGCCTGCGCTGCGTTCACACGCACCTTCGCGGCGAGCCGCTCACGCAGGACGACTTAACCGACCTCGCATTGCTGCGCCTCGATCTGATGGCTGCGATCGACGTCGAGTCCAACACGGGACTGCCCGGCATGGTGCGCGCCGCGCACTTGCTTCCGCTTCACTCTGGAGATCTCGACAACGCGACGGCGCCGGAGTTGTACGGATTTCTCGAACCGAAAATGGCGTCGCAACTCGATTCAGATTTCCTGGAGCTGATCGAGTCGCTTGAAGAAGAAATGGCGCGCAACCGTCGCGTCACGCGTCGCGCGGAGATGCGCGACCGTACGATCCTCGTCGGCGTCGCCACTGGTTCACTTGCCGACGCTGAAGAGTCGATGGCGGAACTGGCGGAGCTTGCGGCTTCTGCCGGCGTCGTGGTCCAGGATCGCATCATTCAACGACGTTCCGAGATCGACCCGCGCACAGTGCTCGGCCGCGGCAAGTTGGACGAGCTGATCATTCGCGCGCTGCAACTCGGCGCCGACATGCTCGTCTTCGACAGCGAGCTTTCGCCCGCACAAGTCCGCTCGCTGTCCGAAGCAACGGACCTCAAGGTCATCGACCGGTC
>DASURS010000246.1:0-136813 GCA_036279935.1 Pyrinomonadaceae bacterium | reverse complement strand
CACTACCGTAGCGATGGTCAAGGTTGCGCGGCGGTGTTGGTTGCGTCCTGTTGGCGTTTCAGTTCCGCGCGGAAGTCTTTTTCGGTGCGATCGACGAATTGGGTTAAGGCGCGCTTGTCGATGAAGGGGTTCTCGCTGGGGTTCGCGGACAGACGCTTCATCTTTTCCAGCATCGAATAGAACGAGCCGTGCGGAGCGAGAAAGACGTCGCACGGCAAGGTCTTCAGTAGACGGAAGCTCGCTTCGTAATCACTGACGATGTTTGGATAGCCAGTGTTGCCGATCAGCTTGTAACCCGGAATGGTTGTGCTTCCGATAACGACGACGTCGTACGTCTTCGAACCTTCGCGAACTTTCATGGTCCACGTGGTGCAACCCGCCGTGTGTCCCGGCGTGAGGCGCGCCGTCATCGTGACGTCGCCGAGCTGGACAGTGTCGCCGTCCCGCAGAATGCGATCGGCTTTGACGGGCTCGAAGAGAAAGCGGTCGCCGAAGTTTGGATCGTTCTTGCCGCCGCGCGCGAGCAAGGCAGCGTCCGCTTCACTCACCATCAACTTCGCACCCGTCATCTGCTTCAGTCGCGCGAGGCCGCCGGCGTGGTCCGCGTGAGCGTGACTGTTGAGCAGAATCTTGATGTCCTCGAAACGAAACCCGAGCTGAGCAACGTTCTGCTTGATCAACGGCACTGTTTCGAGGAAACCGCTGTCGATAAGAATCAGCCCCTGCGAAGTCACGATCAGGAACGACGACACCTCGGTCGCCCCAACGTAGTACACATTTCCGATAACCTTGTACGGCTTAACCGGCTGGTTCCACTTCCGGCCCTCGTCATCATCGATCTGCGCAGAGACCTGCACAGACGCCAAAAGCAGCAAACCACAAATCGTCAGGATTTTATTGAGCATTGATCTTCTGAATGATCGCATCAGCAAACTCCGCGGTCTTTGCAGTGCCGCCGATGTCTCGCGTTCGTACCTTGCCCTCTTCGAAGACGGCGAACATCGCGTTCTCGACTTTGTCCGCCGCTTCGCGCTCGCCGATGTGACGCAACATCAGGATGCCCGATTGCAACAACGCCGTCGGATTCGCGATTCCCTGGCCGGCGATGTCCGGCGCCGAACCGTGAACAGCTTCAAACACCGCGCCCTTCTCGCCGATGTTCGCGCCGGGAACGAGTCCCAGACCACCAACCAACCCCGCGCAAAGATCCGAAACGATGTCGCCGTATAAGTTTTCCAGCAGCATGATGTCAAACTGCTCGGGCCGCATCACCAACTGCATACACGCGTTGTCGACGATCTTGTCGTCGGCGGCAATATCCGGATACTCCTCACTCACGCGGCGGAAACAGTCGAGAAATAGACCGTCCGAGAGTTTCATGATGTTCGCCTTGTGTACCGCGGTCACTTTCTTTCTCGACTCACGCCTCGCATATTCGAAAGCAAAACGTGCAATACGCGTCGACGCCTTCTCCGTGATGATCTTCAAACTCTCAACCACGCCCGGCACGACGACGTGCTCCAGACCGGCATACAAGCTCTCCGTGTTTTCACGCACGACGACGAGATCGAGTTCAGGATAACGGCACGGCACGTTCGGCAAGGCGCGCACCGGCCGCAGGTTCGCGTACAGATCGAGGGTCTTTCTCAGTCCGACGTTTACGGACGTAAATCCTTTGCCGACCGGCGTCGTGATTGGGCCCTTCAACGCGACCTTGTTGCGGAGGATCGAGTCGAGCAAATCCTGCGGCAGCGTTTCGCCGAATTTTTCGAGCGCCTGGGCGCCCGCGTAATGCGTTTCCCATTGAATCTCGACGCCTGAAGCTTCGATGATTCTTACTACGTTTGAAGCGACTTCGGGGCCGATGCCGTCGCCCGGAATCAGTGTGATACGATGCATATTCAACAGTCTTTACTTGTACTTTGTGTAATTGCCGCAGCAAGAATAAGTCTTTGGGCCGTAAGTGACAAACTCATGATCGAGAACGACGTAAAACACTCCGCCGAAGTCGTAATAATAGGCGGCGGCGTGATCGGTCTGACAATCGCGCGCTCTCTTGCGCTTCGCGGCGTCAGCGATATTTGCCTGATCGAGCGTTCGACCCTCGGACACGAAGCGTCCTTCGCCGCGGCCGGCATGCTCGCGCCGCAAGCCGAAGCAAACTCAAAAGACGACTTCTTCACGCTCGCGTGCCGCAGCCGCGACATGTACGCAGACTTAGCCGCCTCATTGCGCGAAGAAACAGGCACGGACGTCGAGCTCGACACCACCGGAACACTCTATCTTGCACTCACCTATCACGACGTCGTCGATATCGAGAAGCGTTACCGGTGGCAAGCTGCTGCCGGTTTGCCGGTCGAGAAACTGACGCCGGCGCAAGCCCAGGAACTAGAGCCGTGCATCAGCGACACAGTCGTGGGCGCGCTGCGTTTTCCCCTCGACATGCAGGTCGAAAACCGTCGCCTTTTAAGCGCGCTGACAAACAGCGTCGCGAAGTTTGGCGTCGCGATCCAAACTGAAACAAGCGTCGAATGCGTAAAAGTCGAACGAGATCGAGTCGCGGGAGTGCAAACTTTGCGCGGTTTTGTCAGTTGTCGGACGGTCGTCATCGCCGCCGGAACGTGGTCGAGCCTGATTCCTGTTCCCGGTAAGACCGCTGAGAAGACCCCGTTTACAATTGAGCCGATACGCGGACAGATGATCAGCTTCGACGCTCGCCCGCAACTGACGCGTCACGTCATTTACACGCCGCGCGGCTACATCGTGCCGCGCCAGGACGGACGGCTTCTCGCCGGATCGACCAGCGAACACGCGGGCTTCGCGAAGCAAGTTACCGCCGGCGGAATCGGCCGAATCCTCGCCAACGCCCAGGAAATCTCCGCCGCCATAGCGCGGCTGCCCATTGTCGACACATGGGCTGGATTACGCCCGCGTGCCCCGGACAATTTGCCTGTACTGGGTCCTTGTGATGAAATTGGCGGGCTGTTTTATGCAACTGGGCACTATCGAAACGGAATCCTACTCGCACCCGTCACTGGAGAGTTGATTGCCGAAGCGGTCGTCGACGGCACACTGTCACCTTTGCTGGGTCCTTTTAGTCCTGGTCGCTTCAACCTGGTGCGCGCTTAATTAAAGAGAACTTCATGATTGTCAGGCTTTCAGCCGTCGCCCTCTTTCTATTACTGCTGTCCGCGTCCGCGTTTGCGCAGCCGCCGGATTTGAAGCTCGCGACGAAGGACGACCCTGTAGTAAAGCCGGAAGAACGCACGGCCCAGGCGCTGTTCGAAGACGCTAACGGATACCTCGGACGCCGCTACCAGGAGTTCAACAAAAAGAACGTCCCGTACGATCCGAAACTCGAAGAGAAGACGAAGCAGGAACAACGCGAGCTCGCCATCAAGAACGCCGCCATCCTGCGCGCGCGCCCGTCCTTAGCCAGCGATGATGTTTACTATCTCGGCCTGCTTTACCACCTCGCTGCCGACGCCGACGCCGCGCTTCCGACAATGCAGCGTTTTTTGAAAGAGACGCCCGACGGACAGAAAGCACAGTCGGCGCGCAACGTCGTCGTGCTCTATTCAGTCAAGAAAGACCTCATTCCGCAGGCAGTCGCGACCGTCGAGGGTTACGGCAAGCACCAACCGCAGAACCCGGACGATCGCTACCGGATGGAGTTCCTGATCGCCGACGCATTTCTGCGCGCGAAAAACTACACTTCCGTCGCAACGCACGCGGAGCAGATGCTGGCAGCCGCAGAAACCTTCGCGGAGACCAATAAATCCGAGTCTTTCCAGCGCGATGACATGTTGGTGAAGTCGGGCCTGCTGCTCTCGGACGCGTACGTCAAAACCGATCGCAGGGAAAAAGCAATCGGCCTGCTCCAGCAACTGCGCCGCCTGTCGCTTTCCCTGCCTTCCGCAAATCTGTATAAACGAATGACGTACCGCTTGCAGGGCATTCAACCGAGTCTCGATCCGCTCGAGCTCTTCGACAATCCGGAGACGTTGCCGGCGGCGAACCCGCCGGAGATCATCGCTACGGAGTGGATCGACCAGCAACCGGTGAAACTCGCCGATCTTCTCGGAAAGGTCGTGCTGCTCGACTTCTGGGCGCCGTGGTGCGGGCCATGCCGATATACGTTGCCGAAGTTTTCGAGCTGGCAGAAGAGTTATAAAGACAAAGGACTCGTCGTGCTGGGCGTCACCAAATATTACGGACACGCCGAGCAGCGTCCGGTGAACGAAGAAGAAGAGCTTGTTTACCTGCGCGAGTTCAAAAAGAAGAATCGCCTGCCGTATGGTTTCGTCATCGGCGATTCGAGCGTGAACGATTTGAACTACGGCGTCTACTCGATTCCGACGTCGTTCCTCATCGATCGCACAGGCAAGATACGATTCATATCGATCAGCGCCGACGAAGATGAGTTGGACCAAATGGAGACGATGATCAAGCAAGTCATCAATGAGCGTTAGGATGTAAAGATTTATGGAAGACCAGGGAATTACTCTATTTCGGATCGGAATTTCGTTTGCGGCGGGAATCCTCTCGTTTCTCTCGCCGTGCGTGTTGCCCCTCGTGCCCGGCTACATATCGCTGATCTCCGGCGTCAGCATCGACTCGCTGAAAGACGGAGCGAGCAACCGCCGCGCGGTGATTCTCAACTCGCTCGCGTTCAACGCCGGACTCTCCGTGATCTTTCTCCTGCTGGGAACGACGGCGGGGCTAGTCGGCTCGGCACTCACGACCAATCCCTGGGTCCGCATTATCGGCGGCCTCGTCATCATCGCTTTCGGTCTGCAACTGATCGGCGTGCTCAAGATCACTGCGCTCTACAAAGACACGCGCAAATTTTCCGACAGCAAACCGCGCGGAATGTTTGGGTCGGCCACGCTTGGAATGGCTTTCGCCGCGGGCTGGACGCCGTGTATCGGACCGATTCTCGGCGGCATCATCGGTCTCGCCGCGACGAGTGGCGGCTGGCGCAGCGGCCTGGTGCTTTCGGCTTTCTACTCGGCGGGTTTGGCGGTGCCGTTTCTGCTGACGGGTTTGGGCATCAACCAGTTTCTCAGTTTCTACAAAAACTTCCGCCAACACCTGCACAAGGTCGAAGTCGTTTCCGGAGTCGTGTTGATTCTGGTCGGCGGACTGGTCATGAGCGGACAATCGACGATCCTCACGAGTGGCTGGATCACGAAGTACATTCCAAACTGGGAAGGAAAACTGGACCTCGGAACTCCGGCGGCGAAACCACCGGCGACGGCGAGTGCAAATTCCCGCCCGCTTCCGGAGGTTCAGTTTCAAACACTCAGCGGGCAGCCGTTTCGCCTCCAGGATCTTCAGGGCCAGGTCGTGCTGCTGAACTTCTGGGCCACGTATTGTCTGCCGTGTCGTGAAGAGATACCGGAGCTGAACGCGCTTCAGCACGAGCTTCAGGCGCAGGGATTGAAAGTCGTCGGCGCATCGACTGATGACAGTGCCGACGGCGTAAACGAATATCAAAACGCAGTCGCAAAGTTTGACTACACGGTTTTGCTCGGCGGAAACGACGCCAAAGCACAACTCGAGCATCCGCAACTCCCGACTACGTACCTGATCGATCGTCAGGGACGCATTCGTGACAAGATCATCGGCGCGCGCAACAAGGCCGGGTGGGAAGCGGCAGTCAAGCCGTTGCTCGACGAAGCGCCGGCCACAGCCAGCGCCGCAAAGTAAACACGGGAATCTTCAGGAGTAAGAACATGAAGAAACTATCGATCATCATCCTCGCTCTTCTAACCTTTTCGATCGCGGCCTTCGCGCAGGACGGGCACGAGTTCTCCGCGCTTCAGGAAAAGACCGTTAACTACAAAACGTGGACTCTGCCGGGCCTCACCAGCGATGACCCGGAGGAGTTGCGTTCGCTGATGAAGGGCAAGAAGCTGGTGATGATCGTCTACTTCGCGCCGTGGTGTAAGAACTGGCGTTTCGAAATGCCGGTGGTCGTAAAGCTTTACGAGAAGTACAAAGACATGGGATTTCAGGTGATTGGCGTCAGCGAATATGCTCCGCGCACTGAGGTCTACAGCCATTTCGGCGAGGCTGGTCCACCGTTTCCGATCGTTTCCGAATCAGAGTCGCGTGATGATAAGTTGAAAACGCTTCATTACACTTACCGCCAGTCAACCGGCGACACGCGCAACTGGGGCTCGCCGTGGAACATCTTCCTTGAACCCGACAAGGTGAAGAAGAAGGGCGACCTGCTGGTTGAAAAAGCGTGGGTCGTGAACGGCGAGTTGGTGGAAGACGAAGTAGACAAATTCATCGCATCGAAAGTTCAAGCTCCATCCACGGCGAAAACGGATCCCAAGTAGTCTGTGGATCACTTGACCTGCATGAAACTTCGCGTCCTGTATCACGGCCATTGCTTCGACGGCGTCGCGTCCGCCGCAACGTTTACTCGGTTCTATAAACAACGCATCAACCCTGATGCCGAGGTCAACTACACCGGGCTCCTGCATCGGCCCGGCAATCTGTTCGACCTTGACATGTTCGACTCCGACGAGAACGCCATCGTCGATTTCAAATATGCGGCGTCGGAAAAATTGACGTGGTGGTTCGACCATCACGAGTCGGCGTTTCTGACGCCCGAAGACGAGGCGCATTTCCGGGCCGACAACTCGGGTAAGAAGTTTCTTGATCCGTCGAGGAAATCGTGTACGGAGTTCATCGCGGACGTCGCGCGCGAGCGATTCGGGTTTGATGCCGGGCCGATCGAGTCGCTGGTCCACTGGGCGCACGTTATCGATGGTGCGTTGTATGAATCGCCGGCGCAGTGCGTGGAGTTGAAGGAGCCTGCGCTGCAACTCATGCAGGTGATCGAGGCGGATCCCGACGATGCGTTTATTGAGCAGATCATTCGCGATCTGACGACGCAATCGCTCGAAGAGGTGGCGACCGGCGCTGAAGTGCAACGCCGCTTCCGGCCGATACTCGAGCAACACCTCGAAACACTTGAAGCGATCAGGCGAAAGGCGACGTGCGCGAATGCTGTCGTGCAGTTTGATCTTGTAGACGAAGGTTACGAGGGGTTCAATAAGTTCATTCCGTATTTTCTGTACCCGGAGACGACTTACTCGGTTGCGCTGACGCGCGGTCCGCATAGGACGAAAATTTCAGTGGGATCGAATCCGTGGGCGCCGAAGCCGCGCACGCATAACATCGCGAAGATTTGTGAGCGATACGGCGGCGGAGGTCACGCTGTGGTGGGAGCAGTTTCCTTCAAACCGGAAGAAGTCGCCGAAGCCCGACAAGCCGTCCGCGAGATCGTCGCCGAGCTTAGCCACTAAAAGGCACAAAAGACACAAGAGGCACAAGAAATAGATATTTAGAAACAGTTCAGTGAGCCAGACTGATTAGCTCAAGCCTTCAATCAATAATTCTTTATGTGCCTTTTGTGCCTTCTTGTGCCTTTTTGTGGCTTAACTTACCTCGCCATCAGCGCTTCAATCTCTTCCGGCTGCTTCGGTACTTTGTCTGTCAACACTTTCGGCCCGTCGTTCGTGCATAGGACATCGTCCTCAATCCGCACGCCGATTCCCAGATACTTCTCCGGAATGTCCTTCGTGTCGGGCGAGATATAAATCCCCGGCTCGACAGTCATCACCACGCCCGGCTCGAGCGCACGCGATTCCTTGTTGAAGTAATACCTCCCAACGTCGTGAACGTCGATCCCGAGCATGTGCCCAAGCCCGTGCATGTAAAACTGTTCGTGCTTCGACTCCTTGATCAACTCCTCCGGCTCGCCCTTGAGCAACCCAAGCTCGACCATCCCTTCGGTCAACACCTCGATCGAGTGCTTCTTCAACTGCTCGTGCGTCACGCCCGGCCGGACCATCTCGACGCACTCCATCTGCGCCTTCAAAACAAGGTCGTAAATGTCACGTTGTGCCTGCGTGTACCGGCCGTTGATGGGAAACGTGCGCGTGATGTCGGAAGCGTAGCCCTTGTACTCGGCGCCGGCGTCAATTAGCAACAGGTCGCCATCGCGAAGCACGCCGTCGTTGTTGATGTAATGAAGCACGGTCGCATTCGCACCCGCGCCGACGATCGACGTGTACGCCGGACCAGCCGCGCCGCGACGCCGAAAGATCTGCTCGATCAACGCCTCGAGCTGATACTCCGGCATTCCGGGACGCGCTGCCTTCATCGCTTCGCAATGCGCTTCGGCGGCGATGTCCGCTGACGTCTGCATGATCTCGAGCTCGTCCGGACTCTTGATGACGCGCAGCTCGTGAACGATCGTCGCCGGATCGACAATCGTCTCCGGCGGATGAATCGGCTTGCGGTTCCACGCGCGCATCGCGACGAGCTCCTGAATGATCGTCTCGTCCAGATCGCGATTCACGCCGAGGCGGTAATAAAGAATGTCGGTGTTGTCGAGTATATCGCGCAGCTTGTCCTTGAACTCGGCGATCGGAAACGCCGCGTGCGCGCCAAACTCGCTCATCGCGCCTTCGACGCCTGCCCGCCGCCCGTCCCAGATCTCTCGTTCCGGATCGCGCGGCCGAACGAACAAGACGTACTTGTTGTCTTCGGAAGGTTTGACGACGGCGATCGCTTCCGGCTCTTCGAAGCCCGTCAGGTAAAAGAAATCGGAATCCTGACGAAAACGGTAATGAGTATCGTTCGAACGGGTGGCTTCGCGGGCGCCCGGAATGATGGCGACCGACCTCGGCGACATGCGCCGCATGAACTCTTCGAGCTGTGGTCTGATCATGGCCGCATTGTACCTGAACCACGGATTTAATAGATAATCACGCCAATGACCACCACGCACGAGATCATTTCTCACGATCCATCGAACGGCGAAGAGATCGGACGTACTCCGTTGATGAGTGCTTGTGAAGTTGCGGCTGCGGTCAGTCGTGCGCGCTCAGCACAGCCGGCGTGGGCGGCGCTTTCGTATCGTGAGCGAGCAAAGTTCGTCCTGCGAGCGCGCGAGATCGTTCTGGCGCGCACCGATGAGATCGCACAGCTCATCTCCAGCGAGACGGGCAAGCCGCCGGTCGAGGCGATCTCGATGGAAGTGGTTCCGACACTCGACTTGATGAACTACTTCGGACGCAAAACCGAGCGGTTGCTGAAGCGGCAAAAGATCAACATCGGACAGTACGGTCTGCTTGGGCGCTCGTCGTACATTTTCTACAAACCGCTCGGCGTCGTCGGAATCATTTCGCCGTGGAACTTTCCGTGGGCCACGCCGCTGGATGAAATCGTGATGGCGTTGATGGCGGGAAACGCCGTTGTCGTGAAGCCGAGTGAGTTGACGCCGCTGACTGCGCTGAAGATCGGCGAAGTATTCAAACAAGCTCAACTGCCGTCAGGGTTGTTGGAGATCGTGACCGGCGATGGATCGACTGGAGCGGCGCTCGTCGACGCCGGTGTCGACAGGATCATGTTCACGGGCAGTGTGGCGACCGGGAAGAAAGTCGCGGAAGCGGCGTCGAAGCATTTGACTCCTGTCGTACTCGAGCTCGGCGGGAAAGATCCGATGATCGTGCTGGAGGACGCGCATCTTGAGAATGCGGCTCGCGCGGCGATCTGGGGCGCGTTTTGTAACTCGGGTCAGGCCTGCGCATCGGTCGAGCGTTGCTACGTGCATGAATCGATCGCGCCGAAGTTTATCGATCTGGTTGTGAAAGGGACGCGCGCGTTGAAGCAGGGTAAGCCGATGGCGGAAGGTGTGGACGTCGGTGCGATGTCGAATGAGAAGCAGTTGCAGGTTGTCATTGACCACGTTCGGGATGCGGTCGAGCACGGGGCGCGAGTGCTGACTGGCGGGCATCGTGTCGAGAACGACGGCGGGTGGTTTCATGAACCGACCGTCGTCACGAATGTCGATCATTCGATGGCAGTGATGCGTGATGAGACGTTCGGTCCGGTGCTGCCGATCATGACGTTCAAGACTGACGACGAGGCGGTGCGGTTGGCGAACGACAGTATTTATGGTTTGACCGCGAGTGTTTTTACGAGCAACCTGCCGCGTGGACGTGCGATGGCGGAACGGATTGACGCCGGGACAGTGATGATTAACGAAGTCGTTTACACGCATGCGGTGGCGCAGACGCCGTGGGGCGGGGTGAAGCAAAGTGGTTACGGTCGGACGCACGGTCGTCTCGGGTTGCTCGAGTTGGTTACGCATCAACATATTCATGGCAACTCCGTTCCGTGGGTGGCGGATGTTTGGTGGTTTCGGTATACAAAACAGGCCGGCGAGCTGTTCCACGGCTTTGCTCGCCGTTTCACCACCGGTTCGGTTTTGAACTCCTCCCTCCTCCTGCCGCAGATAATTCGGCGCCTTTTTGAACGTTAGTAGTGTGAAATCTCCTCTAGCAAGAACAAGTCAGGAAGGAGGCAAGCAACGCGCGCCCCCGCAGCACTTGACGCTAAAGAGCGGGGGCGCTAAAGAGCGGGGGCGCACTTCGTTTGCCCCTTCCTGACCTGTTCTTTAGTTGATGAATTATCAAGTGAACCAACCCGATAACTACCGAGCTTCGTATTTCAACAGGCCCGATGGTATACTGCCCCCGTCCCAGCTTTTCACTGGTACCTCTCTCTGGGAAGTTCTGCGTAAAGCTTCGATTTAAATCGTTAATCGCGTGTAGTACTTGACTCCCAATTACTACCGCCGTTCGTTTCCCACCCAGCCCTGACATTTATTGGAGGAGTCTGTGAAAAAATTCCATGCTTTATTCCTGATGGTGGTCCTGTGCGCAGTGAGCACCCTCCCGCTTGTAGTCCACGGCCAAAGCGACGTCGCTGAACAACGCCGCGCAGAGATTAGCCAGGCTATCCATTTCGACAAGACGACTAAACCATTACGCGAGATGTTCGACAATGGCGAGACGCCGAAGAAAGCCCGCGGCGGCCGCGACTTCGAACCCGGCAGGCCTCAGCCAGTCGGCAACGTCAATCCGAACGTCGAGGATCCGTTAGCTGCGCAGAGCATCGGCCTGCCCTCCGCACTTGCTGATCCAAAAGCTTCAACCATCGGCACGCCTGTCGATCCACAGGCCCGCGTAGCTCCGCCGGACACCACCGGTGACGTCGGCCCGAATCACTACGTACAGTGGGTCAACCTGCGTTATTCCATCTACACATTAACAAGAGACGCCAGTAACCAAATCACCGCTTTCAATCTCGTATCCGGCTTTCCAAAACAGGGCAACGTCGTGTGGCAGGGCTTCGGCGGACGCTGCCAGTCAGACAACGACGGCGATCCGATCGTCCAGTACGACCAGTTGGCCGACCGCTGGATCCTGACGCAGTTTGCCGTCTCAGCACAGCCGTACACGCAATGCGTCGCTGTTTCAACGACGCCCGATCCGACCGGAACCTACTTCCGTTACGCCTTCTCGTATAGCCGCGACTTCAACGACTATCCGAAGATGGGCGTCTGGCCGGATGCTTACTACATCACCTACAACATGTTCAGAAACGGCAGCAGGTTCGTCGGCAATCGCGTCTGCGCTCTCGAGCGTGCACAGATGCTCGTCGGCGGCGCTGCGCGCCAGGCGTGCGTCAGCACCAGCACGTCGCATCACAGTCTCGAACCTGCCGACCTGGAAGGCACGAACCTGCCTCCGGCCGGCTCGCCGAACCTGTTGATGAGTATGACTACTTCGACAATCAACTTCTGGCGCTACGCAGTGAACTGGGCCGCCGGCACTGGAACATTGACAGGCCCGATCGCGGTCTCAGGCGTCGCGGCGTTCAGCCGCGCCTGCAGCGGCGGCGCATGCATTCCGCAACCGGGCACGACGACGAGACTCGATTCGCTCGCCGATCGACTCATGTATCGCTTGAGTTACCGGAACTTCGGAGATCACGAAGCGCTGGTAATCAATCACTCGGTCACGAGCGGCACCGGCGTAGGCATTCGCTGGTACGAACTGCGCAACGCGGCGGGACAGAGCTTCGCCAGCGCGAACCCGGTCCTGTTCCAACAAGGCACGTTCGCGCCGTCGAACGACTTTCGCTGGATGGGAAGCGCGGCGATGGATAAGACCGGCGGCATCGCCATCGGTTACAACATCTCGAACGCGTCGACCATCGTGCCGAGCATTCGTTACGCCTATCGCGGACCAGCCGACCCGCTGGGAACACTCGGCAACGAGACGAACGCACTCACCGGCAGCGGCAGTCAGACCGGAAGCCTGACACGCTGGGGCGACTACAGCACAATCTCCGTCGACCCGGTTGACGGGTGCACGATGGTGTTCACAACTCAGTACCAGCCCGCCAACGGCAGCTTCAACTGGACGACGTTTATCCACAGCTTCAAGCTGAGCACGTGTAACTAGTTCGTTGTTTCTGTACAATCCGTGTTTCCCTGCGTGTCCGCACGCCGGGAAACACGGATTTAAAATGGCCTTTTGGAAGAACTACATGTACCGGCGCGAACGCTGGTACCACAACCGCGATAACAACCGTCTCGTCCGCCCTTTCGAATGGGGTCTGCCGTACGTCTTCGACCACGTCAACGGCGACGACCCGCGCGAGCTTTTCCGCAACCACACCGAGCAAATAATGCAGTCGAGCGACGACTTCTACTCGCTCCCGGAAATCACTGACTACGTGCTCGAAGGCGACTCCTTAACGTGGACTAGCGCCGTTCACACGCCGTCCGCTGAAAACAACGTCGCCCACGCGCGGTTCTTTCCGGCAAAGCCCAGGAACGGGCGGAAGTCGCGGAATGCGGTTGTCGTGTTGCCGCAATGGAATGCGCAGCCGGAGAGTCACGTCGAGGCTTGCCGGATCTTCAACTTCATCGGCATGTCGGCGTTGCGTCTGACGCTGCCGTATCACCTGCAACGCAAACCGCCCGAGCTTGAACGCGCCGACCACCTCGTCAGCACGAACATCGGACGGACGATTCAGTCGATGCGTCAGGCCGTGCTCGACACGCGTGCTGCTGTCCGGTGGTTGAAGAATGAAGGATACGAGCGCGTTGGGATTCTCGGGACCAGCGTAGGATCGTGCATCTCGTTTCTGGCGTTTGCACACGAACCGGATCTGAATGCCGGGGCGTTCAATCACGTTTCAGGGTACGTGGCGGACGTCGTTTGGCATGGGCTTTCGACGGCGCACGTCCGCGCTGGTTTTGGCGATCAGTTGACGCTGGCTGAGCTGCGCCATTGGTGGCAGCCGATCAGTCCTTTTCCTTACATGTCGCGAGTGGGCCAGCGTCCGATCCGGTTCATCATCGCGCGTTACGATTTGACGTTTCCGCTCGATCTGTCGCGCGACGCAATCGCCGAAGCACGCCGGCTCAAGCTCCCGCTCGACATCGTCTGGCTGCCGTGTGGACACTACACCACCGGCGAGCTTCCGTGGAAAGCCATCGACGCCTGGAAGATCGCGACCTTCTTCAGGAAACAGTTCAGAGACTAACCACTGGTTTTGCCACAAAAGGCACAAAAGTCACAGAAGGCACAAAAGGTCTTAAAAAGGGAGTTTTAAAGAAGAGGTCTTAAAAGGTCTCTTAAACTCTTTCTTTTTCCTTTGTGCCTCTTGTGACTTTTGTGCCTTTTTGTGGCTATGAATCACTTAGCTAACGGAAAGACGGGCTGGATGTCGACCGGCACGTCTTTTAATCTGTCCAGCGCCTGCTGCATCGGCGGCCTGATCACGGCCAGCGTGTCGAGCATCGATTTCGCCTTCTCATAAGATCCTTCGGCTTCGACCATCAGCAAATCATGCGTCAGCTTGCGGACGGCGTCTTTGATCTTCGCGTGATCGACGCTAAAGGTTCCTTTCGCTTCGTTAAACTTAATTGCACCTTCGTCAGTCAGGTAGTTGAACTGGAGCGCGACGCCTCGGCCATGCGCCTCCGTGATCCCGAAACGCACTGAGCGAAACATACTCGCGAGATAAGTCGTGTAAAGCGTCCGCTCCATGCTCTTGTCGATGATCCCGCGATCGATCATGAACTGAAGCGCCCACAACCCGGTCACGTCAGCCTTCGCTTCTTCAATCGCCGAATAAAGCTCCTTCAACTGTTTGCGCACAGTCGTATCTCCGCCGTTGACCTTGATATTGTGCGGCCCGAGCCCATGCATCAGCTCGTGACACAGAATGTGCGTAAAGAAAGAGTCAAACGCCAACGCCGACTGCTCCGACGGATCAAGCACAACGCGCGAGATCGGCACCAGCGTCTTGTTGAACTTCGCGTCCTGCACGTTCTTCAGCATGACGCGTTTCGACCCTTTCTCCTGCACGACTCGCTCGTCATTCGGCAAATTGAACGCCGCCGTCTGCACGCCGCTATTCCCTTCACCCGAACCGAAAACCTCATTCACGACGCGAATCGGCGACGCCGCGCCAAGCTTCGGATTGCGGTACTTCCGATCGATCGGCAAATTGTTTTCCAACTCCTGCAAATGACTGCTGAACTTCGCGAGCTTCGCAGTCTCAGCATCGTCGCGCAGCGTGACGTACGCTTCGAACGCAGCTTTGTAACTGAAGAGCTCGTCTTCGTAGGTTTCGTATGGTCCGATGGTGAGGTCGATCGGCGCATCGAGATCCATCCACGCGACGTCGCTCGCGTAATAGTCGTCTGAACCGAACGCGTCGGCGCGCTTGTTGAGGAAGTTTTTGAGCGTCGCGTTTGTAGTCAACGCGGCCGCCTCGCGAAGGAGTTTCGCGGCGGGATCGAGGATGTCCTTGTACGCCTGGCTGTACGGGACCATCGTCAGCTTCTTATCCGCGCCGCGGCGGATCAGATAGAAGAAGCCGGTCGCTTTCTGTTTGTCGGCTTCGGAGAGCGTTTGCACCCAGGCGTTGAACTCGTCTTTCGTCATGTCATCCGGATAGTAGTTCGCCTGCGGAGGCTTCTCGCGCGGGACGCCTTCGATAAACGGCTCGTTACTATCGAGACGCGACCATGGACCGTCGTTGATGTAGAAATAGTGAAGCCGCTGACGACCCGCGGCGGACTTGTCGGCCTGCAATTTCTTTTCGAGGGCTTCGTTGCCGCTCCACACCTGCCGCAGGAACAACGGATCGAGCAGTTTCGCCGCCGCAATGATCTTGTCGAGCGCCTGGCGATCTTTCGGCGAGAGCTTCGAGACGTCCGCCGTCAGCTCAGTCGGCGCGAAGCGCGCGATCTTGCGCGCGAGATCCGCGTCGCCGTTGTTTTGTGCAGTAGTGCTTAGGATTAGGGTCATGGCTAGAACGATCGAGACGAAGAGTTTAAGCATAAGTGTTTCCTTATAACCGAGTGGTGTTCTCATCTGAGACCTTCTTCTGCGCAATCTCTGCATTCTCTGCGGCTCGGCGGTGAACTTAGCGTAAAACCAGTTAACCGCAGAGCGCGGAGGACACCGAGGTACGCCGAGAGCTGAGATTAGGACACACCAATCTTATAACGCCTGGCGATTCTTCAAAATCTTCATAAACGAAGCCGAGCGCAATTCGGGCAACGTCAGCCCGGAGCGCTCGACGGCTTCTGCTTCGGTAATCGCGCCGCAGTTGATTGCGCGCAGAAAGTAGTTGAGCAATCCCTGGCCCGTTGCCGCGTCGTCGAAGACGTCGCCGACGAGTGTCGCCTTCGCGGCTTTGTCGACGAAGTTCTTGAGACGCTCGGAAGCGGCGTCGAGGCTTCCCAGGAAGAAAGCGTAAACGGCGGCGTAACGCGTCGGGAGTTGCGCCGGATGGAGGTCCCAGCCCTGGTAGAACGCGTTAACGAGCGAATGCTGGATGTGATCGTAGTGGAGTTTCCACGCACGATGGACGACTTCGCGGTTCTCGTCTACCTGCTGCTGCCTCAGCGACTGTCCTTCCGCGCGACGATGCGGCGCGACCGGCATGATGTTCGTCGCGCCGTCTGACAGCCAGATGCCGGTGCCGGCGAACGCGACCTGCATCATGCTCTTCGCGAAGTCGCACGCGGGGTGAAGCATGTGCTGGTGCGCGGCCGTGATGTTGCAACCGGCGGTGTAGTCGTACGTGCCGAAGTGCGCGGCGACGCAACGTCCTTCGCCGGCCGCGAGCAGCAATGGAAGATTCAGTTGTCCGTCGTGGTTGATGATCGACTGCGTCGTTTCGATCATCATCTCGAACTTGAGACTGCCGCCGGCGAGTCGCGTCTGTTTCTCCAACTGCTTCAACAGCGCGGCCAGGGCCGCTACCTGTTCCGGGATCGTGATCTTCGGCAGCGTGATGACGAAATTGTCAGGCAACCGGCCGTTGTTCTGTTCGACGAGGGTCGTGACGAAGATGTCGAGCGTGCGGATGCTTCGCGCGCGCAACTCTTCGTTGAACGGCTTGATGCGAATGCCGAGGAACGGCGGGAGCGTTTTGTTCTTGTGTCCCTGCGCGACCTCGGCGGCCGCTGACGCGGCGTGTCCGTCTTCTTCGGCGTCGGGCCGGTTGCCGTAACCGTCTTCGAAATCGATGCGGAAGTCTTCGACCGGTTCGCGTTGCAGCTTCTCGGTGACGCGTTGGTAAACCTGTTCCGCCAAATCTTCCGCGAGGCCGAGGGCTTGCGCGAACGTTGCGGCGTCAGGAGCGAACTCTTCAAGCGAGCGGCGAGCGGTCGCGCCGAGTTTCTGTGCCGAGTCGGACTTGAAGAGGTGGGCGCCGCCGTAAACGGTGTGTACGGGCTGGCGTCTGCCAGTTTCACCCGGATAATTCATCGAAAACTGCTCGTTCGCGCGCCGCAGAGTTTCGACGACGTCGCGGATCGAGTCGTCGTTAAGAGAGCGGTTCATGGCTGATCCTTTTAATTATTGACATGCCGGCTTTGGCTTCGCTATGGTGCTTGAGAGCCTTCCCGCAGGTTCTGCCCTAATTCTTCACCACTGTCAACCGACAAACCGATCCTGTCAGGCGGAGAAATCGTCATGTGGAGAATCGTTTTCGTTATCGGCTTAGTCCTGCTCTTTCAACCAATCGCGACGCGCGCCCAATCGCCGGCCCCGAAACACGGCGGCAAGATCGAGTCGCGCTACGATGGCTTCAATTATGAAACGCTGGCGCAGCTTCGCAAAATGAAGGTGTCGTGCGACGGCGTCGGCGATCTGTTCAAGGACGCCTGCGTCAGCATCGACGTCACGCTGCACTTCCCGGGCTCGCAGTTTAACTACGTCCGCAACGTGACGCTGCAGGTTATCTTCGAAAACAAAGACTGGGTACGAATCCATCCGCCTGAGTGGCGCGACTTGTCGATCTCGACGGAGTCACAAACGTTTCGCTTCGGCAGGATGACGTTGATTACCAGGAAGCAGCCGGGCACGTGGGATACGAAGATTGAGGTGCTCGAAGCGACGATCCCTTACGACGCGTTCAAGAAGATCGCGCAGGCGACGCAGGTGGAGATTAAAGTCGGACCAGGCGCGGTGACGCTGCGCGACAATAACGTCGCGGCGTTGCGTGACCTCGACAGCCGCGTCATATCGGCGACGTCCAACAGTTCTACGGGCACATCTGCCAGGCCTTTATCGCGTCCACCGGATGAATGAGCATCAGGATCTGAAGTAACAGGCTGTCGCGGATCCAGAACAACAGGACCACTTCTACTACCACGAACGCGATCAGCGTCCGAGCCCAGCCGAGCTTCAGCGCGAGCCAAAAACCACATGCGGCGCACCACATGTCACCGAGTGAATTGATGACGGTGTCGCCAGTGTAACCAAGCGCCGCGGTCTCTTCGCGGTAATGGTTGATGACGAAGTCGGTGTTTTCGATCACTTCCCACAGCGCCTCCAGGACGATGCCCAGGGTCAGTTGCCATTGAGGCGAGAGTTTTCTGAACACTAGCCAGATCAGCCAGAAGAGCAGGAAGCCGTGGAGAATGTGGGTGAAGCTGTATGGATCGAAAAGTTGTTGCGAGTTGAGCGCGCTGCACGTGTCGCCGACCCAGAGTTGAATCTTGCCGCACGCGCAAATCAGCAGACGCCCCTCCGCCCGCAGGACCAATGCGGTCAAAGCCGGAACCAGCAACACGATGATGGCCGGCCAAATACTTCGGCGATTTCTGTGCGGCGGGATTGTGTCTATGGTTGGCACGAGAAGTCGGTCCAGCCAGTGTACACACAGTAAGGAACCTTGAAAATTCCTTTCTACTGCCGCCCGGAAGGGAATGCGAAATTAAATATTCACAACAACAGCCACATACTCAACGGGCTTTGAAAAATACATCCCACGCCCACCGGCCAAGTTGAGCGCCTTTGCTATCTATGACCTTTGCTCTGTACCGGAACTGATTACCGTGTCGATCGACTCGCTTTGATTCTCGAAAATCAAGCGAGATCTTTTCGACGTTTAGATCGAATAGCGTGTGCAGTTCCGACGACTCGGAAACGCCATTGTGATTTGTGTCCTGCCACAGGCGCAGGGACGCATAGATCCCGTCGTTGGGGTCAATGACGCCATCGCCATTTCCATCGTTTTGTGCCTTGTCATATTCCGCAAGGGCAAGAAAACCATTGCGAGAAATACCCGCCGGCGGTGCTGGCTGCGGCGTGAAATTACCAAACAATTCACTACCGTTATCGATGGCGCCGTTGTCGTTTCGGTCAAGCACCAGAAACGCTTCATCGGAGTTAGTGGCTGTCCATGCAATCTGCTCCTTCGCGCCGTCACCGTCTAAATCGAAACTCACGCCATTGGTTGCATCAGTTAATCTAAACCCGTTGCCGAGTACATCGATCAAGATCGGGGACTTATCGATCACGCCGACGCAAGTGCAGGAGTCATAATCTATATCCGTACACCAGATCACCCACCAGGCGCTGCACCCGCCACCTGAACTCGGAGTCGGGGTTGGGGTTGGCGTCGGAATTGGGGTAGGCGTTGGTGTTGGTGACGATTCCTCGCAGGTGTTGCTTGTAAAGTTCCAGTAGTTGCCAGCCGATTCGCAGTCACTCTCCGTCGCGATCAGCTTCTTCACACATTGGTTGGTGTCGATACTGCAAATCTGATCCCAGCAGCAGTCTGATGGACCAGCACAAAAATCACCTAGCCTCGCAGTACATGGCGTTGGCGTTGGAGTAGGTGTTGGACTTGGAGCTGCACCGCACGTACCCGGTCCCACCTCCTGCACAACGCGAGATATATTTGCTGAGGCGCACCAGTAGCTGGTCGTTGCACTATTATTGCCGGCCGCACAGGAGAAAGAGTCTGTTTCGAAGTGTGAACCTTCTCCGCAGGTACTCGGGATTCGCGCACACTTCTGAACATTGCAATCAGTGACATTTTTACTCTGTGAGCAACTTAGATTTACGCATTGGGCGGTGATAACGCCGCCTGACACGTTGTTCCATTTCTCGCATCGATTTTCTCCCAGGCAGTTGGTAGTGGTCTGAGCGTCGCTCGTTGGTGACAGAGCGATTATGACTGCAAACAACATACTCAGCAGCAGAGAGGGAAGTACGCAAAAACTTATGAGGCGTTGCATCTCAGCGATCTCCTGAAAGAATCATTGCAAGGTTAGTTAATTCCGTCGTAACTCTCCCCAACCCGCCAAGCTGATGTGCGCGCTTTAATCGATCCGCCACAGTACTAATAGCGAGCCGAAAGCCGTCGTTCCACTCATCAGAGCGTTGTGCAGGTGGTTGAATGTTTGTTACCGATTCGAGAGTCTTCGCAAAATCTTCGGGAGCGTTACCCGCACGGATCATTTTGCGCAGTTTGGTTATCACGATTTGACTGGCTGCGTTTTGGCCGGCGACTCGCTCACCGGATTTTGCGGAATCCGATCCCCAGGTCTTTCCGTCAGAGAACTGAACATAATCAAGCGTCAGAGTCACTCGATGCTGAGAGTTGGACAAATTGTCATAAGTGGCAAATTCATTTAGTGCGCCGTTAGGTGGCAGTTTAGTAGCACTCAACGGCAGGTTATATAGGTATACGGTTGCTTCCGCCTTTTCGCCGGATACGACCTCCTGCTTTATTGCAAACGCAGTAATGGTTTTGGTTGTGACATTGGTCACGTTGAAACCAAGCTCGGGAGCCTGTTCAGTTTTTGCAAGTTGGCGCTCAGCAGAAATAACTAACGGGCTGCCGGGCTCATTCCGAGCCACAATGATCGGTGCTTGCGGCTGGAAGACGGCCATCGATTGCGCCATACCTAAACCAGCCTGATCGTCCTGTCTCAGCACGAGTATCAGAGAGAAAGAAACTGCGGCTAGCGCAACTAATCGAACGAGTAATTTGTGGTGCACCGATTGGCCCATAGTCTTCTCCTTGTTCAGCTATCATCGAACGCTGCCGAATACCTTCAACCTGCGCTCCCACGCTGAAGCAAAAGTTGCTTCTCCGACTAACGAGAGCGCCACGAAGATGATCGCCATGTTCGGGATCACTTCAATCGTTCGTGCGATTATCCTCATGCTTCGCCTCCGCCTTGCTCAAGGCTTTGAGATGAGCTCGAGAGTACAAATCTTGAGTTGTAACATGACGCGAGACTCTGAGAAACGAGATGAGGGGGGACATCTCTGTAATTGAGGATCTTAGTAAACCACAATACGCTTGAAAAAAGCTAGGTTGAAAGGGCCGAGCGGTCTAAGCGCTCGGGTCATCCCAAATGTGTTCCGACAATTCCCGCAGTTTGCCGTCAGGGTCGTATAAAACGCGATGCCCCGCTTTCATCACTTTATAAGTTCCAGCGGCGACGGGATTCACCTCCGCCCACTCCTGAGATGTAAATCCGTACTCCACTTTTACTCCTGATGATAACAGTACATGCCGTGACCAAAGTTTTCCATAATCGTGATCACGAAGGCTTCTGACCGACAGTCCGAGCCCGCCCCAAGGTATTTCACTCGGCCAGGCCATATTGGTTCGATAGGCCTGTGGCGCTGCGCATAGGATTACCAGATCGATATCCGAGCCGGGCCGAGCTGCTCCACGGGCATAAGATCCCACCAAGACAATACCGCTGACATCAGTTCGACTCTGAAACCAATCTGTGCTCAGCGAGATGATTGTCTCGGCATCAGGCAAGTTGTAAGCGTTCATCTTAAGTGGCGTAGTGGTGTTAGCTTGTGCTATGACGACCCTTCGAAGGGGCTCTGAGTTGTCCTGAGCGCATCAGACTAACGCCTGACAAGAGAAAAGGCCGCTGGGACTCAAATCCCGCGACCTTCATCAAATCTTGGCAGCGCATACGGGACACTCTTCGCAACTTTTTCCTGTCGCCACCGGCAGAAGTGCTTAGTTTCTTGCAACACTTGACATCGGTGTCAATGTAAGCACAAGAGGCGGGTTCCGAGGAGAACGAAACGATATGGATTCCGCTTAGTATGATGAGCGACCAATCGTGCGGTGATCTTCGAGTCGGGAGTTTCCGTTATTGTCTCTGACCACCGCAGCGAAATTCCTCCGACCGTCAGCCGAACTCTGTCAGCCCCCAAAACCAGCCTCAGTAACTCGCTTCCTCTACCTCTTTCTCTATGAGGACATGTCGCAGATAGGGTGGTGGCCATTCTCCAAATTTAGATAAAGCAAGTCTACTCCCACTGCAAACCCCGAAGAACATGCTGCGCTAGCGTTCTAACCTCCATCGTCAAAGCGCTATATTTCTGGCAGGGTTCCCAATCCCGCCTGCCTACCGATCGAATTTGCCGCCGATCAGATCGATATAGAACTGGGGGTCCACCTGGTCAGCAGCCTTGCGATACCACTTCAGTGCTTCCGCATAATCCTGCGGAACGCTTTGGCCCTTGTGGTACATGACGCCGATATTCCGCAGGGCCGTAACGTCCCCTTGGTCAGCGGCCTTGCGATACCACTTCAATGCTTCCGCATAATCCTGCGGAACACCCTGACCGCTCGCGTGCATGAAGCCGATATACCGCTGGGCGCTAGCGTCCCCCTGATCAGCGGCCTTGCGATACCACTTCAGTGTTTCCGCATAATCCTGTGCCACTGCCTGCCCATTGGCGTACATCCAGCCGATTTTATACTGGGCTTGAGCGTCCCCCTGATCAGCGGCCTTGCGGTACCACTTCAGTGCTTCCGCATAATCCTGTGCCACTGCCTGCCCATTGGCGTACATGACGCCGATATTCCGCTGGGCACCAGCGTGGCCCTGATCAGCAGCCTTGCGATACCACTTTAGAGCTTCCGCATAATCCTGGGGAACACCCATACCGTTCGCGTGCATGCGTCCAAGCTCGAACTGGGCTGCCGCATCCCCTTGAGCCGCGCCTTCGCGATAACGCTGTAACGCTTCGCTGTAGTCCGGTTGGCGCTTCGAATTGCCCGGCTCTCTAAAGGACCAATTCTGGTCAGCCCAACGTTGGAAGACAGCGATAGCCTGCTCGATCACGGTGGGCGGAAACTGTTCTTCCATCGTCTTGAGATAACGAAACACGGCAATGTATTCAAACGGGGTTGGAAAGCGATAGTGTTTGAAACCTAACTTAATATCAGAATCTAGGGTAGTTACACCCAGGATAAGAACAGGTTGTGTGGTCCACCTACCGTTAGATGCACTCGACTCAGTAATTTCGAATCTGTACTTGCGCAACTCAGACGGACGTGGCAGAGGCGCAATTAAGCGGGATAAGAAACCCTGAGATTCTTGCTTCCTCTTCGACTCTTGAAACGCCTCCTCCCACAGCTGTTCAGTATGTTCAAGGCCTAGTTCTACTGTGGCAACAGCTGCGTCACAGGCCTTCTTTCTTGCGTCCTCAGCCTTCTTCTTCGCAGCATCCGCCGCCTTTCTAGCTATCGCCTCTCGTGCACGCACCGAAGGCCAGTACTCAGGCCGAACATCTGCACGACAAATCGGACAGCGTGAAGCGCCAGCGAGAAGCGTCGTGAGCTTGCACGCATCACATTGGTAGTTACCGGGATTGAGACGCTTGTGCTCAGCTTCACGAATTGAGTCCATGAGAGCTTCGCGTTGGCTCGCTGCTTCGCGCTGCAGTTCAATTAGATCTTGCTGAGCTGCGTTAGCCTGCTCGCGGCGGCACTCTGGACACATAGTTCCAAGGCCGTAATGGACCAGGTGCAAGGCACAATACAGTGTCGACATCTTCATCTTCCCGGATCCACACTTGCTGTCCGGTTCAGCACTGATTTTCCCTCGGGCTTTGATCCGAATCAATGGCCAGTTTAACAATTGCGAGGAGCGCTTTACTGGCAAACATCAGTCTTGATCCCGAATCAAGCGAGATAGGAAACTTAACTAAATTGATTTTGAACTCCAGATACTCGGCTTCCTTCAGATTCCACTTCGCGATGGATACCGTTGCCGTCCAGCGAACGATTCCCCCTGTCGGGTTCGCAGGAGACTCTCACTCCCAAGTAAGAGCGCCCTGCCGGGCGCACAAGAAAAAAGGCCGCTGGAACTACTTCTAGCGACCTTCGTCATATCTTGGCAGCCCATACGGGACACTCTTCGCAACTTTTTCCTGACGCCACCGGCAGAAATGCTCAGTTTCTTCCATCGGCTGCGAGAAGCGTTCTAGCGGCTACGGTAGAAACCACAGAGCAGACTTAAGTACATATCAGAACGGGCATTAAAACACGCCTTTAGCTTTGCTCATAAGCTCTGAGAAAATCAGGCCGCGGGATGCCAGCCTGGGTGCAGATGGTGCGTAAGGTCGAACTCTTCAGGCGCGCGCGTGGTTAGGCATGGTGAGTGGAGTCTGTGTCCCGTCAGGGTTATCCCTTACTAAGGCGATGTGCTCACGCTCCCTCACGACCCGGAAGCCGAGAATCCCCAGCGCTTTTATTACTCTATTTTTCGGGGCATCTACGGGAAACTTCGCCACTAGGCTGCCACCCCGGCTTCTGCAATGAAAGCTTCGAGCACGGGAGATTCATCTTCTATTGATTCCGCCCCGAACGTCTCGAGGTGGAAGCGGATGGCCGATTTCACATCGGCTAAGGCTTCCTCGTAGGAATCCCCTTCGCCGATGACCACGCCCTTGAGACCAAGCGGGTAGGCGATGTACCCATCTGCGTGCTTTTCAATAATGATTTTGATTGACTTCAACTGACCTTCGCCTCCAGTAACCGCATCCTAGCACACGTTAGCAGAAGCAACTATCGTTCGGCATGGAGATGTCCGCTCGATTGAGGCGTTAGACGCCAAGCGCGAATTCTCACCCTTTACTCAACTCGCCAATTACCATTCAAGTCTTTGCCCAGCGAATTGCATTCAAGTTCAGGCTTACGCGCAGACGGGTCTGCGCTTGAGAAACAACTGAAAAACAGGAGCGAGCAGAAGAGCTAGAACACCGACAGAAGTAGTCTTCTTCATTGGCTTCTCCTACCGTACTTTTCATGGGGTTGGGACCCACGCAATTTTTCTGCGGTTCTAGCCGAGGTAGGGTGCGAATGGCTAGGTTTTAACGGCTGACTAGCGCCAATCCTTCTGAGAAATCGTTTGCTCCCTGATACTGAACGGGTATGACGATCTTGCCTGTCTTGTCTATGAACCCCCATCGATCGGTCTCAGAATTGTAGACAGTGGCTAAAGCTTCGTGGAATTCGCCGGCGTGAAAGAATTCAGTGGCTAAAACAATTTGACCTGTCTTGTCGATATAGACGAACGTTTCTTCTTTCGTTTGCGTTGTATTAAGACCTTCGCTCAACGCCGCCAGCCCTTCTGAAAAATTACTGGAGTTACGTAGGAAATCGTAATCAGTATTGAATGTTGGTTTAACTACGAAGTTACCGTTCTTGTCTATGAATGCCAACTTCTCGGATTCATGTTCGATTACAGCCACTCTCGCAAGTCCCTCCGAGAATGGAGCGGCACTTTCAAACCGCGGCTGTATAACAAACTCGAAGGTTTTATTGATGTAGCCCATTGCCTGCTTTTCCTCGCTAAAGACAGGCAGTAATCCTTCCGAAAACCTGGCGTCGTCTATATCGGGGCTCAACTTCTTTTGATTCAGATTCGCGAGGACTTGACCTTTGGTGTCTATCACCAGAAACTCGGAGGACCGCTCGACGATTGCTACTCCTTCAGAAAACTGAGCGACCCAGTCGAATTGATTCGCAATCACGCGAGTCGCGGTTTTATTGATGAACCCCCACTTACCATTCACTACAACGGGAGCAAGTCCTTCTTTAAAACCCAATGTACTTTCAAACTTCGGAGCTATTACAAGCGCGCCTGTTTTATCGATGAACCCCCATCCTTGTCCCGAAACCTTCACCGGAGCCAAGCCATCCGAAAACTTTCCGGCGTTTTCATAAAGACTCGCGTCAATCACAATTTTCCCGGCCTTGTCGATGTATGCAGACTTGCTAGCCGTCGAAGACATCCAAGCCTCCCATTTAGCACTCGAGGTTATAAGGTTCGCGCCTACTACGATAAGCAGAGCTACGCACAATATAATCCCCGCGCTGCACAATGCAATCCGGAATCGACGACCATGGATCAATTCGTGTTTCTCCATTGCAGACTGCCAATTTTAGTTCGGCCGATGACCCTCGGTTTGAGGACATAGAAAGTAAACAAGCCGCCGATCGGTCGGAATGAACCTCCGGTACAATAAAGGGACGAGATAGGTGGATAGATATTGTTAATCACGACATAAGCTTTCCAATCCTTATGTTCCGTCAATGTCTTCCGAATAAGGTTTTCCATCGCTTTATAACTGCCGTTGTTAACCCTTCCAGCCATCCAGATAAGGTTTTCCGGTATCGGCGGACCTCCGAGTGCCCAACCGATAATGTGGCCTCGCTGGTCACCATTCTGCTGGCTACCGTAACGAGGTTTTGTCGTGCTGCCCAGTTTTTTTGCGGTTGGCGTGTCACTGTACTTAATTACAGCCACCGTTATATCTGAAATAATACCCACCTGCATCCTTACCTGAAAGGCCTGACATTCCGCGATAATCACATTGCGATGCCCCCATACAAGTTTTCCGTACCCATTCTTTGACGCTTCTTCCGCCTGTTGGGCCCCTGGGTGTTCTGAGGGGTCGAATCCCGGAGAAACAAAGTTGTACTCGATCTCCCTGGTTGTAATTGACTGCCCACTCGAGCCCTGAGGCGTCTGTTGTGGCGGAAACCCGCCGAACGGAAATCCTATGAACGGGTTACCCAGGAAAGTTCTGTTTCCCTGGCCGCCCAGGATGGCGCCCAGAACACCTAAGCCAAAGTTGAGTAGCCCGCTCAACAGACCGGCGAGGAATCCTCCAGTGGAACCCGGAGCGCCTCCAAAGCCAAATCCAAAGCCACCGCCGCCGAATGAAATGGAGAACCCGAAGGTGCCGGAAGGATCGACCCCATTGATCGGATCGTTTGCGCAATAAGCGTAGAGATTCAAAGTTTGGGGATCTGATAAATCAACCGCAGCCATTCCGACCGGATCAACTTGTGTGAACCTCCCCTGGCTCCATGAATAACTTCGGGCGTTTGCATAATCGAGACCAGTTTGTGTGTTCCGGTCGTAGGTGGTGAATCGGCGATTACTGGCGCCGTTGGATTCCGCTGAAATCGGTACGCCGAAGGGCAGGGTGACTTGCTCGTACCAGGTGCCATCGGGACGAGTTACCAGCCTCGTCCCAAGCCGATCGGGATGATGAAACTCAATAAGTTCGGCCGCGCCGTTCTTGTCCTGCGTTGCCAACAACTGGCCTTCCAGGTACAGATAGTTTCGACTCCAGCCCGGTGTTGTGGGCGTCGAAGGCGTCTCGGTGTATTCGGTCAACACCACGTCGCCGGCCAATACAAAATAGGTTCGCTGATTCGAGTTATCGCCGGCCTGTGCGATCAACCTTCGATTCCCATGCCCATACGTGTATGTCGCAATGACGACCTGGTTTTCGTCTCTCACTTTCGCGAGACGATTGGCAGCATCGTATTCAAAGAATCTCGTTGCACCGTCGGGAAGCACGACTTTGGTCTGATTGCCCGCGGCATCGTATTCAAAACCGATCGCGGTGATGCGGTTAGAACCAGGACTGTAACCCAATGAATTAAAGCCGTCGCGAGGGATCTGAATACTGACGGACCAGCTCGCTTTGATTCGATCGCGTAACTCCTGGATATGGACCGCGAGAATCGGTTGTCCCACAGCAAGGCCGGCGCTATATCCTCCGGCTGGCGCTCCCAGCGCCTGGTCCAACGCCGTTCGCATTTCCAGGATGTGATCCTTCTTGACGGAAACGCCTGCCGAGACAGACTCCGCCCATGAATACGCAGGCAATCCAAGCAGTGCGCGAAGCGCATTAATCGCGTCACGCAGCTCTGTAATGTGGATCGCCTTGATTGGTGTCGGTTGCGGAATATTCAAAGGATCGTCTGTGAAAGTCGGCGGAGGCGGAGCCGGCACACTTGTGGCGGCTGACGATGACGGTCGCGTAGCGTGATGAGAGAATGGTTTTGTTGTTTGCGGAGCTGGAACCGCCGGAGCCTCCGCAACTTGCGCCTCCGGCGTTAATCCGGGGGCATTCGGAAGTTTGCGGTTCCAGGCAGAGTTGCCACTGGATGAAACAGCCGAGCGATTGCCAAATCGATCGTAGCTGTAGTCTTGCGTCCAGACTGGCGCAGTGGCAGAACCGCCTGTTGCTTGCTTCAGCCGACCGACAGCGTCGTACGTGTAATTTCGACTGCGATTAGCATTGAGATTGTTGACGATTGTAGTTAACTGGCCCGTCCGACCAGTAGTGGTCCCTTGCCGCAAATAACCGTAAGTGAGATCGAGTAAATGCGTCGTAGCGCGGTCCACGCGCTGGCGGTTTAGGAGTAGGGTGACCGGGTCGTAGTCATACGTGTCTGTGGTCTGGTTAGTGCCGGAACCGAGCGTGACTGAGGTTGGCAGACTAGCGGCGTTGTAGACGATCTGTGATGCATAATCAGAGCCGTCTACTTTCAGACCGGTCGGTCGACTGGCCACGTCGTAGTCGTGCTGGACCATCTTACGCGGGGTCCCGGTCACTCCGTACTGGGCTGGGTAGCGAGTATTCGTCAGGCGGCCCAGGCTGTCGTAGGTGAACTCAGTCAGCGCTGGAAACAAAGGGCGGTCTGTGAACACCAGGTTCGTTTCCTTGAGACGTCCTTCGGTGTCGTAATCGAACGTTTCGGTGCTGACGTTGGCGGCAGCGACGCTTTGCAGTCGCGTGATGTCACCAGTTGGCATGTACGCGAACGTAGTGGTCGGAGCAGCGCGAATAGTTTGACCGGCGCCCGCGCCGCTGGTGTCGTAACTGATCGATTGCACCCGATTGAGTGGATCGTTGTTGTAGGTGGAGTTCGTCTTCACCCCACGTGCATCGACGCTCCAAATCATGTTTGAAGATGTGTCGTAGGAGAAGACACTACTCCACTGGCCCGTAGCCGTGCCCACGAATGCTCCGGCATCGTTAAGCGTCGCGTCGGCTTCCGCCATTTTTTGATGGGTCAAGCGGCCGAGGGAGTCGTAACGAAAACGACGTTGTTGTACATCCTGGTCTACCTGGGTCAGATTGTCGACGGCGTCATAGGTGTATTTGGTTTTCAAATTACCCGCGGCCGTTACTGAGCCACTGCCGTTTGGATCAGGCTCAACTACTTCGATCAACCTTCTGCGAGAATCGGTGAGTACCCATCGCTCGCGGCCCCAGGCGTCAACACTTCGTGCGGTATCACCTGGAGTGGTACTAGCAGAAATGGGGCGCGCTTCTTCGTTGTAAAAAAGTCTGCTCTCACTCAGATCGGGCGCCACTTTCTTTGTAACCCGACTTAAGGCGTCGTAATTAGTTTCGATCCACGTTGGTGTTTGGCCGGTACGATAAGGAAGCGACTCACTCACACCACGGCCGAGATCGTCGTATTGAGCGTCTTTGAGATCCCACGCGTCGTTAGGTGCGAGGGTTTCAGTGTGGATCATTTGACCGCGGCCGTCGAATTTAGAGACGATTTTTTCAGCGATCGCACCATCTGATCCCTTCGACGTACTGGTTACCGATAAGGCTACGTCATTGTATTCGTCGAGCACGGTCGCACCGGTCGGCGCAGTGGTCTGCTTATGGCGCCAACTATCGAGGTAATAGCTCTCCAGCGTCGGTCGTGAATTTGCATCTGTTGCCGAAAGCTTGAGGCCGGTGTTGAAATCGTAAGTACAACTCGTGGTGATCTTGATTGTCGAACTAGGATCCGATGAACCAGAAGTATCGGTCGTGGGATATGCGTAGTCGGTGCCCAGAACGTAATCAAATTTGTTCTGCTTGTTGCCTGTGGTTACCGATCGTACATTGCCCGTTATGTCGTAGACGATCGAAGTAGTGATGGCGCTGGCGGAATTCGTGGCGTCCGAATAAGTGACGACGCTCGTTATGTTACCTCGAAGGCGCATTGTGCCTAAGAAATAGAGCAGGCCCCACACACGCGGATCAAAACTGGAACTGAAACCTGTTACTCCCGGCGTGTCGATAAGGTTACCGGAATACGTACTCCCCGAAATCCAGGGATTCCAATTCTGCTCGTTGTAGTCGTCGTAGTTGTATTCAGTGCGCGCTAGTTTCGTGTTGCTCCCGTCGAACACTTCCACCGAGGTCACGAGGTTGGGCATGAATCCGGGCCTATCACCACCCGCGGGTAGTGATGAACCATCCATAATTCGGCCTATGTTAGAGCGGTTATAAGTCCACTTCGTTTTACGTATTAAAGTTCCACTGTAACCAAACTCCTGAAGCTCGGCGACTTGATTGTAAAAGTAAATACCCGTTGTGTCGGCATAGTCATAAATGTGATAGTGCGTTTGATTACGTGAGTTAGTGAAATCCCTTCTCTGTACTCGTGGTCCGTTAGCTCCTTGCTGCCAGGTGTTTATAACCGTTTGCAGGACGGTCGTGCCTTCGACGATCTCGGTTTTATAGACCAGACCGTCGTCCCACTGGCCCGGTTTCAGGTTGGAGTACTCGATCGATTTACTCAGATCCGGAAGGGTGGTCGTTACCTTTCGGGTAGTTCCTTCATCCACGGTGTCGAACTGTGTTACCGCTGTACCGCTCGTGCTTCCTTCCCACGACTCGGTCACCGTATGGTATGAAGGGGCATCGCTGAGATTAGCTGCTGTAGCCGGATAGTCGTAGTCGAATTCTCTGGTGACAGTTCCGGCCCCGACCGTTCCCTGTTCAGTCAGCGACGTGGCAGAAAAAGTCATCGATTTGTGTTCGCTGACTTTCTTGATCATTCCGTATGAAGAGTACGAGTTGCTGTCGCCAAACCAGTTTCCGGATCCGGTTGCCGGATAGTAGATTGCGTCAAGTACCCAAGGCGTGGGCGTCGTCACTACCGGTGTCAGTCCTTGAAACGTAGCGGCGAGCGTTAACTGCTTGTAGTGAAGTCTGACCAGCGTCCGGTTGACGACGACTCCGTTATCGTCCTTCAAACCTGCGGCGGTGATGGCGGTGAGGAGTTGATTACTGTCGTAATGGAGAGTGATGACACGGCCTAAAGTGTCGACTATGGTGTTCAGCCTGCCACTACTGTAATTGTATAGAATGTGATTGCCATTGTTATCAACATGTCTCGCAGGACGTAGTACAAAGAAGTTGGTATTCTGAATTGATAGCGCGCCGCCAAAGTATATGGTTGTGCCATCCGGGTATCGAGCACGGCCGTACGTGTCGACGTTCGCTGTTCCAACGTTTCGCGTTATGAGTCCATATTCGATAAAGCTTCCATCGGTGGTCATCGCATTGAAATAGCGTTCACCAGTAGTGTTATCGATGCTCAGCGTTCCGGCGTAACTGTGACGGGTGCCATCGGGTCGAATGAGGAAGGCACCCGCATCAACCATATTGATCATACGGTCGAGATTCAGAGTCCAGCCTGGAGCGATTGGATCCCGATCTGCATTGAAGATGATCTGGTTATTCGCGTTGTTTGATTTACTCCACACGCGCGAGTTGTAAAGCAGACTTAGTTTCAGGTCGAGTCCTCGTCCCGGAAGCGTGACCACTGGCGCCTGAATATGAAAGTTGTTGCTGTTAGCTGCGACTGTGCTGCGTCCCGGCGTTTCCCCGCGCTCGTTCTGAGGAATGAAGGCCGCGGGTTTATTCGTACTATTCCATCCGGCAGGATCTCCGTCGATGAACGGAGGGGTCTGATACATCGGCCGAGCGTGCGCACGCTGGACACCGCGAGGAGGTTTAGGCGAAGGTTCATCGATCGAATCGGAAGATATGCTTCTAATTATTAGCGGCTGGTTACCGGTCTCGGGTTTGGGTACCACATTAACCTTGACGGAATCTGCCAATCCGCCAACTGCCGCCGTAATCACATATTGACCCGGAACCGAAGCAATGAAGGCTCCGTCAGGGAGAATGCCATCCTGCTGATCACGACGACGATAGTCACTGCGCCATTCGAAACTTACTCCGCCAACCGGCACGTCCTGGGAATCGAAGGCAATTGCGGACAAAAACAACTGTTCTCCCACCTGAACGATTCTTTTGGCCGGCTGAATTTCAACTCTGACGATACGGGCATCACGCTCTTGCTGCTGTTCCTGTCGCCTGGCTCGCCGCGGAAACTGTCCCAACAGAGAGTGATACCATGTGCCCGGCCAATCGCTCGACTTGAACCAGAAAACCAGATCGGTTTTCCACTCGCTCCCAACAGCAACCAGGATTGTTGGCGCCGCTGGAGTCGTCGTAGCGAGTAGTGAGATCACCAGGAGGCAGGAGATTCCTCGCGTAATTCCCTTATGCCAATGGCGACGAGCAAACATCGGCACGATTCTCTTTACGCCGACCCGATGTCTTAGAGACGAAAACAAAGCCTTTGTGACGATGACGGAATGGTAAGCGGACCTCATAAGTCTCTCCTCAAAATGCGCCGGCCGGTGAAGCGTTCGTTTTGTGTTGAATAAGTTTCGTTATTGCAGACTCAGTAGCACAAGGATCTCGGCAGTGCCCTGGGCCAAAGGCTCGAGCGCTTTGCCGATCAACGTTCCCGGACGATGCATCTTGACGCCGCCGAACTGCACCGGAATCGACTTCATCGCAAAGCCTTCCTTGTCGCTCGTCACCAGCAAGTCACCAATCTTGATTGGACCATTACTGGCATCCACCTTCACTTTCACTCGCCCGGTTGCCGCCACCAGCACACGTCCTTCTCCGCGCTCGCCCAGCGTGATTCCCGGTTGGGGTGAGATCACACCCGCAACACGGCTGTCGTAGGAATGCGTTGAAGCAACTACCTGATTGTTTTTGTCTGGATCGAGAATTACTACGGTGCCGGTGGACAACTGTTGTGAAGACTCAACCCACTCCGCTACGTCCTGGTATTTGGCTTGAATGGTGCCGCCGGTGATGATGCCGCTGGCATTGATATCGCCCACAACGTCAAGTTTCTTTGAAGGTGTGTCCGTTCCAATACCTACGTATCCATCATCCCGGACAAACATGACTGAGGCTGAGCCGCTATTCTTTATAATTAGAGACGCAGTAGCCGATGTGGCCCCAGTGCCGCGGATATCGACACGAGCCGCAGGCGTCAGAGTCCCAAAGCCGGTTAGGTTATATCTGGTGACGGCGAGCGCTTCACCAGTGCCCATGACCCGTAACATACGGACATTGCCTCCAGAGTAGAGTCCGTGATTTGTCAGACCAGTGCCATTAATCAGCAGACCATCCTCGTCGCCGTTGTAAAAAGCATTTGAAGAGTCGACGTTAATATTGGTAACCCATGGCCGGTTAGACATGTCGCCACGCAAGGTCATCATGCCAATCTTGTTGACTTCGATAGCCCGAAAGCCGTTCACGTCTTTGATCTGAAACATGCGAACGGTGGGATTTGTGTAAAGACCGTAGTTCGCCATGTTGGCCCCGTCGATCGTGAAAGTGTTGTGCTCGGCGACGGCGTAATAGCTGTTATTGAAATTAGGGGCGATGGTGATGGCGGCCGGAACCTGATCCATGGCCGGGTTGAAAAACAGCGCTCCAGCCGGATTAACGTAGGAACGCACGGTGTTGTCCGAGGTTCGAAACTCGAGCAGGTTCCCGGTCTGAGATGCCGCTCCCTTTATTTTGAATGCGGCAGTGCCGGCCGAGGTGCTGATCAGGTCCAACTTGGCCGACGGAGCGCTGGTGCCGATACCAACATTACCGGTGTTCGTGTTGTTGATATTCTGACCGGCGTCAGGCGTGGTCCATTGGGCGCTGGCGTTTATAAAACAACCCAGCACCAGCACTACTGCGAAAGCAATCACACTGCGTAGCGGTGAATTTTGGGGGACGATGCCCTGCTCATTAATATTCATATTGTCCTCTCTGATTCAGGTGAACCGGGTTGCTTCAAACCAGATCGTTCCGGTTGTCAGCAGCGCAAATTAATGCCGGCAGTCACAATATGTAACCGCAGAAAAGTACGAGGTCCCAGGAGATCGGGGCGATTAAATAATCAAGAATTTAGAAAATCGTGCATAAGTTTCACGTTCTGATCGAGTGGCATCGACTGGTTAACGCGAGGCTTTTGCGAGGAGTCGCGCGAGAACGAGGAAACTACGATTGCTTCAACTCACCCTGGATCTGTTCGGGCTTTGACTTCAATCTGCAACGTCAATGCCAAAACAAAAGATGGATTTTGTTATGTATATTGCCGTTGCTCTCTTCACACATGCGCAATTTTTCACGATGCCTGTGTGATGTTACGCAATCACGTTACGATGAGAAGAAGTTTAGACGTTTGGAAGGATCAGAAACTCACAGCAACCTTTCGTCAACCTTTGCTCTGCTTGCAGTTACCAACACGACTTGGCAAAGAGAAAAGGCCGCCGGAGTTAATCCTCAGCGACCTTTCGTCGATATCGTGGCAGCCCATACGGGACACTCTTCGCAACTTTTTGCTGACGCCAACGACCGAAATGCTCAGTTTCATTCACAGTTGCGCGCAGCGTTTTGTCTGAATGGTCTATTGAATAGAAGCGAGTAACCTTTGATTGAGGAGACAGCGCGATCTCATGTAAACGTCGCTGGACCAATCAAGTTGCGAATTATGTCCCACCGCTCGTGTTCAACGATTCGATCGCGGCGGGATTAGGAACGATTGGTCGTGAGGAGCACCTTCTCAACCACCCGCGGGACTGTAATTTCATGGAAACGCCTTGCCTCAAAGGCGTAATCTTCACCGCTTTCATCGATCACCCGAAGCAAACCCTCGGCTTCGGCTTCAACGTCCGGGATGAGACGGTACAGTTTGCCTACCTCTAATGACGCTGGATAGCCCTCATTATCGAGACACACCACAAAATGAACTAGCACTCTCTTTTTCATCACTACTCTATGAATGGCAACTTCAATTTGAATTCTCGCTTGCCAACGCCGTGCGCTTCGTACCAATGAATCTCGGCAGTTCGTATCCTACCACTGGAGAGGCGTACCTGAGCAACACCTTTCAACTTCCGCCAGCGAATGCCTCCGTAGAGCTTGCGTAGACGATTGCGGTCGCGAACTCCTTTGCCAGACGCAATCGTTTCAACAGCAGTTATTTCGCTGACGATTTCAAAGTCCATTGTGAGGAGATTACAAGAGAACTACACGAGCCACACATAACGCGACTCAGCAAAACTCCGGCGGCCTTATCTTTTTTGTCCTAGCGACCTTCGTCAGATCGTGGAAGCCCACAGTGAACAATCTTCGCAGCTTTTCTCTGAGACGAACAACAGAAATGTTCAGTCTCTCCGACAGCCAGAATCGAACAGCTTGATTATTTGGGTCCATCGCAGCTAACTCAGCTCGTAGGAGTCATCCATTGTGGGCGCAGCACAAATATTACAGTTCCTGAAATTAAATATTAGTTTTCCCCAACAATCCTTTTCGCTCGCCACTTGGCCTTTTGACCAGATTCAAGGTTAAAAGTGATGTTGCCTTCCATACTGTTACCCTGAACCGTAGCCTCTATCTCATACCCTGATAACTTCATGTGAACGGAATTGCCGTTTTGCGTATAGGTTCCAAACCTTCTCTCTGTGGGAAGCGACATACTTGGTAGCCGTTCTGGTTTGGGTTCGATCCTTCTTCTGTTAACGTCATTTTTTAGCACATAGATAATCTTCGAGGACGCAGTAGCAAAAACGCTACATATGACCCTCCGTTGTTTTTCAAAGGAGCAGAAGAATGTCCGACTGAGTGATCTATCAAGCATAGTGGAGTAAATTTCTCCGTCATGACTTGCTTGCCATTTCGTACCTTCTAATCCCGACGAAACAGATTGCCTTTGTGTTCCAACGGTTTCAGGGTTTGATCGCGCTGATTCATACTACAAAGCTTATTTATATCCTTACAATCAATTTCATCCCATTGGCAAGATTCACGAAAATCAGTGCAAGCACCGACCCTATCGCCAAGCGAATCCCTGGCAAGTCCTCGTTTTAAATAGACGGAGCCTAGCACACGCCTAGCATAAGCTTCTGGATGAGCCTGTAGAGCCTCAATTTGCTCAAGAGTGACGTTACCACCACCTTCTCCAGCTTTCACTTTAGATTTTTTAGGCTCCCATTTTTCAGGCTCCCATGAAGTGTATATGCGGATCGCCTTGCCATAATCTTCGATGGCTTCTCTAAAATTCTCTAACCCAAAATTTGAATCTCCTCTGCCTACATAGGCGGTGGGATTGCCAGGGTCAAGACCTATCGACACTGTGTAGATTTCAATAGCCTCACGATATTTCTGCTGCTTTTCTAAAGCCCGCGCCTTTTCGTAAAACTCTTCGGCAGTTTTAGTTTCTTGTGCACTTTTGTGAGCGATAGAAGAAAAGGGGGAAAACGAAAACAATCCAATAATCAGAATGGGCAAAAGAGAAGTGAGTTTCAATGTGAGTTCTCCTTCGTATGAGCGAGGTCATCTAGGTTCGCCAAGAACACGAATCATACCTCTAATTTTCTAGAAACGCATATTACTTTCTAACCAAAGGCAGGTCCAAACTCTTACCCGCTACGCATCGCCAACCATGAGGGATTCTCGCATTTTAAGAACACAGCTTGACAAAAGAAAAGGCCGCTGGAGTTAATTCCAAGCGACCTTCGCCATATCGTGGTAGCCCATACGGGACACTCTTCGCAACTTTTTCCTATCGCCAACGACAGAAATACTCAGTTTCTTGCAACAGTTGCGAGAAGCAGTCTAGTCCGGCAAGTCGAAATTGACATCACGTCCCAAAAAATGGCTATGAAAGCTCAACTGAGTTGCGCGCGACCATTTTACTCCCCTCGAAGCCTCAAATCGCGCGTGCCGTGAATCACAGCAAGGACCTGCACTTGATTAGTTATAGATCAAGTCGCATACGCACTGCATGGCCTTGATCATCTCAGAGCGTTGACGGCGCTGCTCTGGGGCCACCAGTTCATACAATTCGGGATCGACATGCAACAATTCCGGTTCCTCCAAAATTAGGGCCTCATCAACTCTCATCCGATTAATTCTTTCCCGCTCCTCGAACGACAACGAATTCTGAGTAATCCTGCGCGCGCGCGCAATAATCTTTTGCAGCACGTCTCGCCCACCCGACTCCTCCGGCCATGTCAGTTCGTCCGCGTCTGCCGCTAAGAAACCCCAATGTTCACAAGCTGCACTCCAGTTATGAATAACTGCGGTAAGCCTCACCGACCCAGCCCGAGTAACTTCCGGCGGCAGTGCGTAAAGCTGCCCTTCGCTTGTAGATATCGTCGCTACACGGTCACTGGATCCGATGACCTTGTTCCATTTAACTTCGGACGATTTAATTCCAGCGCGGCAGTAATACGCAAGGTATCCAAAGTTCCGCCGGTACTTATTCGTCGGTATCCACGAGTAATGGAAACCCTGTTTGGCTCTCGGAGTGGGCTTAATCTTTCCAGTGAACGTTACGGCTCGCTCACAGCCTGCGGATGGGTCAATAAAGAAGTGGAACTTCACTCCAGGCAAACACAGCGGAAGATGCTTGTACCAGCTATGCGACTGTGAAACGAATTTGGAGAAGTTGTTTTTCTGCTGAACGGTGGGTGGCGGAAGTGTCTCGACGAGCGACCTATACTCCGAAATCGTAAGGGTAGGCAGGCTATCGGCGCTCCTGTTCGGATTCAGAGACTTTAGGAAGTTAAGTATCCGGCTCAATGTCGATCCTTCCGGGCATTTTGTCTCGCCTGGGCTGGCTCAACCGAGATCATTGAGAGGTGTTGGCAGCGCATACGCCGAATTTCATCGTCAATGCCGTTGCAAGTAGAGTCAACTGATCATGCCTTTGATGACCCACACCTGATTAGGAAATCCACTCAACGGCCATTCAAGCACCTTGGCGCCTGCGGCGATGGATCCACCGGCAACATCCATCACCATCCCACTATTCTTGTTCTGGATGTAAAAGCGATCGTCATCTGGCTCTCCATCGGCCCGGATCAGTTTCCATTTTTGGGTGTCTCCGTCATTCGCAACCCGCTGAACGACATCCGCCTTATTTGAGGCCGACCCACCTCTGACATCCAAAACCAAACCGCTATTGACCGATTGAATTAGATGGTATCCCTCGTCCGTCCCCGTTAACGGGACGAAGCGCCACTGCTGGTTAACACCTTCACTCACGTGCCATTGGATTAACTCGGCGCCGGAGGATAGTGAGGCACCCTTGATGTCTGCCGCCATGTCACTCCCCATTGAGATTAGGAGATGAATTAGGGACGGGTGAACGACAGGGCACCCTTCCCAGTCATAGTAAACGTCATCAAGTGCGGCGCGCCAGCACCAAAATAAAGGCACCGCCGGCTTAACCTCGAACTTATAAAAAATGCCCCCGACGTCACGCTCAACATCGCTGTACCAGTTAAAGATATAACCGGCCAACCATTCGTCTCTCCGAACCACGCTACAGACGTTAGGATAGGTCAATAGGTTGGGAAATGCTCGGTCAGGGTTCGCGCCGGGATTTTGCACAGGGGGCATGCTGGGGTCTTGCGGATACCAAGGCGTGCCGTCCTGTCTCGTCGGCTTCATGACCCTGAACTCAACCGGCACCTCATTCGCAGGATTCCATTTCGGTAACGGTACGAATTCACCGCCCCCCTGGGAAAAGAGAAACTGCTCCATCTCTCCGATATAGGCCCTGTAGTTTACGATAACCTTGCGAAAGCCCCACTCTGGGTAGGGAGTGAAGATTTCGATTGCGTTATGCTTGTCCACCACTTCATCTCTAATGTATTGCAGCATGAGGTTAACGAGAGTCGCCCGTTGCTGTCCGCTGAGTTCGTTGTTTAAGTCTTTTCGACGTGGCATAGATTACATCCTCACTGAAAGGGAAGTCCGTCAGTGACTATTGCCCAGTTGTTGATCTCCTCTTCTGTGCGTCCGGTATACCTTTGCGTCTCACTTAGTATGTCTCGAAGTGACTTTTCGTTTCTGGTCTAGGGAAAATTCTGCAGGTTCGCGATTCTCGCCGCGAAGGAAATGCGAATGTTTTTGGCAAGAAAGAAGGCCGCCGGAACTTCTTCCAGCGACCTTCATCAAATCTTGGCAGCGCATACGGGACTCGAACCCGTGATCTCTGCCTTGAGAGGGCAGCGTGTTAACCGACTACACCAATGCGCCGCAGCGGACTCGAATTATAGGTTCCCCGCCGTCGGGTTCGCAAGCTGCTGACCGTGATCCTGTGCGTAAGGCCCCTGAACCGCAACACGGCCACCAACACACCACAGCACCACAAATAACCCCGGAATTTGCTATACTGCACGTGCTTTAGCACTAGCTAATCCGCACGAAGTCGTTACCGTTTACTCCTCCTATGCCGAACCTCGGAGTTGTTGGCAACCAAACCGCGCAAACCATTTCCCGAAGCATTTCTTTTTCAACTCAAACAAACGGAGCGTGCCATGAACGTCGCGGTATTGCGTGAAACGCAGGCGGGCGAGGCGCGCGTGGCGCTCATGCCCGAATCCGTCAAAAAACTAACCGCGCTCAAAACCTCCGTAATCGTCGAAACCGGCGCCGGCCTCAACGCCGCGCGCACCGACAGCGATTACCAGGAAGCAGGCGCGGAAATCTCGTCCGATCGCGAAAGCCTACTCGCGAATGCGGACGTCCTCGCGGTCGTAAACCGCCCAAGCGCCGAAGACTTCGCGCGTCTTAAACCCGGCGCTGTCGTCATCGGTTTCCTGCGGCCACTCGACGAACCCGCGGCACTGGTCCCGGCCGTCGATCGCGGCGTCACCACTTTTTCCGTCGAACTGATCCCACGCATCACGCGCGCGCAGGCGATGGATGCACTCTCGTCGATGGCGACGGTCGCAGGCTACAAAGCCGTCGTGATAGGTGCAGCGCACATCCCGCGAATGTTTCCGTTGTTGATGACTGCCGCCGGCACTGTCCCACCGGCGCGCGTGCTCGTACTCGGCGCGGGTGTCGCCGGACTACAAGCGATCGCCACCGCGCGACGTTTAGGCGCGGTCGTCGAAGGTTACGACGTGCGCGCCGCTGCGGGCGAACAAGTAAAATCGCTGGGCGCAACGTTCCTCGAAGTCGATCTCGGCGGAATCAAGACGGAAGACGCCGGCGGCTACGCAGTCGAACTTTCCGAAGAAGCCATGAATCGCGGCCGCGCGCTGATCGCCGAACACGCGAAGACAGCCGACGTGATCATCACCACCGCCCAGGTTCCCGGCCGCCGTGCTCCGCTACTGATTACGGAAGAAGCCGTCAACGGCATGAAGCGCGGTTCGATCGTCATCGACCTCGCCGGCGCAACCGGCGGCAACTGCGCGTTGAGCCAGGCAGACGTGACCGTCGAACGCGACGGCGTCACGATCGTAGCGCCGACAAACCTTCCCGCGACCGTGCCGGTACACGCGAGCCAGCTCTACTCGCGCAACATCACTTCGTTTCTGTCGCTGCTGATCAAAGACGGACAGTTGCAGATCGATATGAACGACGACGTCGTTGGACCATCGTGTGTGACGCACGGCGGACAAGTCGTCAACCAGCGCGTGGCGGCAAGCCTTTCGGCCGCTGCCAGTACATAACGAATGGACCACCGCATCCTCAACCCAGACCCGAGTCCGGGCGAGCCGGAGAAAACGGACCCGCTCAGGATCTTTCTCGGCGTCTGCGTGGGAGTGCTGACCGCGGTAGTGTTTGGACTTGGTGGTTTCGCGCTCGTCTATAACAACGTCTTCAATCAGATGGGCGTTGTGCTGTTCATCCTGGTGCCGTTCGTCACCGGCTTCGCGACCGCGCTCGTCACGCGCCGGCTGGAGATACTCTTCGCATCGCTCATAATCGCGGTGCTCTTCTGCACGGGAATACTCCTCGTGTTGGGCCTTGAGGGTGGGGTGTGTGTACTTATGTCACTGCCGCTCATCTCCGCCGGCCTGACCGTCGGCGCCCTTCTCGGCCTGCTCGTGCGCTACATAATCAGGGAGTGGAGACAGGAACGCCTCGCGAAATTTGCAACTCTCGCGGTGCTGCCGTTCTTTCTCATCGGCGCAGACTGGGTTGAAAAGTCGCAGTTCTCGCCACGAGTAGAAACAATCACGAACAGCTTCGTCACCGATGCATCGCGCGAGAAGGCGTGGGAGCAATTGAAGACGTTCGATCGCATCGAAGGCACAAAGGGATTCCTGATGACGATCGGGCTGCCCGTGCCGGTGAGTTGCAGCATGACCGGCGACGGCGTCGGCGCGACTCGCACGTGTTACTTCGAACAGGGCCACATCGAAGAACGTGTGACGGAGTGGAACCCGCCAGGCTCCATGAAGTTTGAGATCACGACGTTTGATGTGCCCGGCCGTCCGTGGTTATCGTTCAAGGACGCGGGTTACGAACTCACAACGGAGAACGGCCGCACCGTCATAACTCGAAGAACGACGATCGTCTCGCGGCTCGCGCCCGCGTGGTACTGGCGGCCGCTGGAGAAGATCGGAGTCGAAACTGAACACGAGTATCTTTTCGAAGAAGTAAAAAGAAAGATCGAGAAAGTGAAATAGCATGACACACGAGGCACTAATCTCGGCGCTTTACGTTTTCGCGCTCGCCGCGTTTCTCGGATACCAGGTCATCTCGCGAGTGCCGCCGCTGCTGCACACGCCATTGATGTCGGCGACGAACGCCATCTCCGGCATCTCGCTCGTCGGATCGATCGTCACGGCCGGCTCCGGACACGGCACCGTCAGCACCATCCTCGGTTTCGTTGCCGTCGTCTGCGCCAGCACCAACGTCGTCGGCGGCTTCGTAATCACCGATCGCATGTTGCGGATGTTCAAACGGAAACCAACTGCGGAATTGAAGAAATAGCTTCCAGCCGTGCAAACCTACTTCATCGAACTCAGCTACCTGCTCGCTTCAATCCTGTTCATTCTCGGATTGAAAGGATTGAGCCACCCGGAAACCGCCAAACGCGGCATGCACCTCGCCGAGTTCGGCATGTTGATGGCCATCATCGGCACGCTGCTGCACCACGAGATCGTCACCTACGTCTGGATCATCGCGGGGCTGGCAATCGGATCGCTCGTCGGACTCGCGATGGGCTTCTGGGTCCCGATGACGGCGATGCCACAACGAACCGCGCTGTCGCACGCGTTCGGCGCACTCGCGGCGGCGCTCGTCGGCGTCGCGGAGTATCTGAAAGGCTCGGGCCATCTCGACACGATCACCATGAGCGCGCTCGGGTTCGAAGTGATGCTCGGTTCGCTCACTACGACGGGCAGCCTGCTCGCGTTTGCGAAACTGCAAGGCATGGTGCGCGGCACGCCGATGACGTACAAAGGGCAGAACGTCTTCAACATGCTTCTGCTCACCGCCACCATCGGCATATTTATTTACCTCGTGATCAATCCGGGCTCGATGCCGTTGTTCTTCACGATGGCGGGGCTCGCGTTCGTGTTCGGCCTGTTGCTGGTGATGCCGATCGGCTCGGCTGACATGCCGGTCGTCATGTCGCTGTTGAACTCATACGCGGGACTCGCATCCGCCGCGACGGGTTTCGTGCTCTCGAACAAGGTCCTGATCATCGCCGGTACGCTCGACGGTTTCTCCGGATTCATCCTGTCGATCCTGATGTGCCGCGCAATGAACCGCTCGATGACGAACGTACTGTTCGGCGCGTTCGGCAGTGCCGCAACTGCCGGCGAGGACCGGCAGCTACAAGGCTCAATGCGCGAAGTCGGTCTCGACGACATCGCCACGCAACTGGCCTACGCAAACAAAGTCGTCTTCGTCCCCGGCTACGGCCTCGCCACCGCGCAGGCCCAACACGCAGTGCGCGAGCTGGCCGACGTTCTTGAAAAGCGCGGCGTCACAGTGAAGTACGGCATTCATCCCGTCGCCGGACGCATGCCCGGACACATGAACGTCCTGCTCGCGGAAGCAAACGTTCCCTACTCGGCCCTTTACGAGCTCGAACAGATCAATCCCGAGTTTCCGACGACAGACGTGTCGGTCGTCATCGGAGCCAACGACGTCGTCAATCCCGACGCGCGCGACAATCCGACGAGCCCCATCGCCGGTATGCCGATTCTCGAAGTCGACCGATCGAAGTCGGTGGTGGTGTTGAAGCGCGGCCAGGGAAAAGGTTTCTCCGGACTCGAGAACCCTTTGTTTTTTAAACCCGTAACAGGCATGCTCTACGGCGACGCCAAAGACACGCTGACCCGGCTCGTTCAAGCCGTGCAACACGCATAACCCGCGGACGCGTTGGCGCATCAAATATTTTGTTCTTTGTGCTTTGCTCTTTGTGCTTTGCTCGCACAGCCACGGAACTACTTGAGAAGCCATTGCGTGTAGCGAACAAAGTTCAAAGCACAAAGAACAAAGCTCCAAAATAATCGTCTTCTGGAGAACGCATGCGAAGATTCTTAACCGCTCTGCTGTTGGCGAGCGTGCTCGTCACCGGCTTCCCTTCAACTATTCCCGCCACCTTCGCCCAGCGCGCTGCTGAGAAATCGAAAAAAGCAGCCGCATCCGTCACGGCCCAACGCGGCGTCGACACGATTTCCGCCGATCAAATGCGAGCCTACCTGACGTTCATCGCGTCAGACGAAATGGAAGGGCGCGACACGCCTTCACGCGGCCTCGACACGACGGCGAAGTTTCTGGCTATGAACCTCTCGCGTTGGGGCTTCAAACAGGCGGGCGACGACGGCACGTTCTTTCAGCGCATCGAGCTGAAACGCGAACGCGCGGACGGCGGCCAGACAAAAGTTGAATACAACGGCAGGGCGTTGACGACGGGAACGGATTTTCTTCCGGCAGGTCCCGGCAACGTGAGTGGAAAACTCGTCTACGCGGGCAACGGCTGGCTGATCAAGTCGAAAGAGATGGACGCCTACAAAGACATCGATCCGAAGGGACGAATCGCAGTGATCTTCGGAACGCCCGGCGCGTTGCCGCGAGGCGTCTCGCGCGCCGACCTTCGCGCGCTTGGTCAGGACGCAATGAACCCGCTCGACTACGCGCGCAGCAAAGGCGTTGCTGGTCTGATCTTCGTCGCGGATTATCAGTTTCTCGCGAACTGGCAGAGCAACCGGCAGCGGACTATGGAACGAGGCGCGACCGTGGTCGCGAAGTTTCAGCGTCAGGGCCAGGCGCCTGCGATGCTTCCGTCGATCATCGTCTCGCCGGAAATCGCGAATTCGCTGCTCGTGGGTGAGAAATCGCCGGCCACCGCGATCTTCAACGCGATGAACGATGGCACGCTGCCCGCCTCGTTTCTCATGAACGACCAGAAGACGGTCTCGCTGAACATCGGCAGCACAACGGAATCAATTCCGACGCAGAACGTCGTCGCGGTTTGGGAGGGAAGCGATCCGGTATTGAAATCGGAGTACGTAGCGATTGGCGCGCATTACGATCACGTCGGCACGGGCTGCCGGCCAGTCGCAAACGATCGGATCTGTAACGGCGCTGATGACGACGGATCGGGAACAACCGGAATGCTCGCCATGGCCGAAGCACTGGCGAAAGCGCCAACGCGTCCGAAGCGTTCGATCCTCTTCGTGTGGCACTGCGGCGAGGAAAAGGGACTGTGGGGATCGCGTTACTTCACCGAGTATCCGACGGTGCCGCTGAACGCCATCGTCGCGCAGCTCAACATGGACATGATTGGCCGCAGCAGGAAACCGGGAGACACGAATTCGCGCAATAACTCGCTGACCGGCCCGGACGCGGTCTATGTGATCGGGTCGACGATGATGAGCACGGAGTTGGGAGAGTTGGTGAATACGGTCAACAAGTCGTACCTGAACCTGACGTTCGATACGAAGTACGACGATCCGAAAGACCCGAACCGTTTCTTCTACCGCAGCGATCACTACAACTACGCGCGCAAAGGAATTCCCATCATCTTCTTCTTCGATGGCGAGCACGAGGACTATCACGGCGTCGGAGACACGGCAGACAAGATCGATTACGCGAAGATGGAGAAGATCGCGCGCACCGTTTACATGACGGCGTGGGAGATCGCGAACCGTCCGGCGCGGCTGAAAGTCGACAAGCCGCTTCCGGCACAGATCAGCATCAGCGCGAATTAACTGCGGCCGCGTTCCGCTTGCAAACGTCGATATGCTTCGGCGCGTGAGAGCTTCAACTCACGCGCCGCTTTTTTTAACGCGGCGCGGTGATCGAGACCATCGCGTTCGAATTGATCCACGAGCTGCGAAATGCTTTCGTCGCGCGTCACGCTTTCCAGCACGTTGCGATCGATCAGCAAAACAATCTCGCCGCGCGGTTCTTCCGCTGCGTAATGACTCGCCAGTTCGCTTAAGCGTCCGCGTTTTATCTCTTCGTGCAGCTTCGTCAGTTCACGCGCGACAACGGCTTCACGTTCGCCGAGTATTTCGAGCGCGTCTTTCAGTGTTTCCGATAGACGATGCGGCGCTTCGTAGAAGACGAGCGTGCCGGGAACCGATTTCAATTCGTCGAGACGAGCGCGGCGCGCGTTTGCTTTCGCCGGCAGGAAACCGCCGAAGAAGAATTCGTCGGTTGGCAGGCCGGCGGCGATGAGCGCCGAGATCAATGCGCTTGGGCCAGGCACGGGAACAACGGGAACGTCGTTGTCGATTGCAGCGCGCACGAGTCTGTATCCGGGATCGCTGATCGATGGAGTTCCGGCGTCTGAAACTACGGCGACGTCGTTTCCGTTTTGAAGGAGCTCGACGAGCTCGCGCGCGCGCTGTTGTTCGTTGTGCTCGTGGTAGCTGATCGTTTTCGTGGATAGGCCATAGTGTTGTAGCAGCTTGCGTGTGTGACGTGTGTCTTCGCACGCGATCAGCGAGACGTTGCGCAGGACGTCGAGTGCGCGGTGCGTGATGTCGGCGAGGTTTCCGATCGGCGTGGCGACGAGATAAAGCGTGCCGCGCGGGTCATTTGTCATTTTCCGTTTTCCATTTTCCATTTTCCATTTGCCATTTGCCATTTGCCATTTCGCTTTCCGTTTTCCGTTCGTCACGCAATTTGAAAATGAAAAATGGAAAATGGCAAATGACAAATGGAAAATGACAAAGGCCTCGGAGGACCGAGGCCTTTTTCGTTACGGAAGGGTAGAGCGGGCGGATACTCGGAAGCTGTTATTAGCGGATTACTGCGGGAAGGGGATTCGTCGCCACCAATCGTCGTTGTTGCGGTTGTTGCGGTCGTTGCGACGCCAGTCGTCGTCACGGCCGTAGCCGCCGCCGTTGTATCTGAAACCGTAGACGTCGCTGATGAAGCGCAACTCGCGTTGGATCTGTGACCAGTCTGACGCCAAACGGTTGTCGAACCAGCGTGTTCGAGACGCCACGCGGTCCAGGTCCTGGCCTTCCTGCAACACGCGGCGTGCTTCGTCGGCACTGCGATTGAGATCGCGGCCGTTGCCGATGCGAGACTTCAGATCGCCGACAGCATCACGAAACTGGTGGACTTGACCGTTGATTTGATCTTCACGTCGTGAACCGTTGGAGCGGCTGCGATCGAGCGCGCGATCCATGTTGCGCTCGAAGTCTTTTGAAAGGCGGTCCAGACGGTGCACGGAGTCGCGCAGGGCACGTTCGTCGTAGCGGCTGTAGCCGCCGCGGTCACGATCGCGATCGCGGTCGGGGTAGCCCCATTGGGCTGATGCTGTAGACGGCAAACAAAAGGCCAGGATGCCTACAGCAAGTAATGAAAACTTCAGTGTGTGGTTCGTCATTTCTGTCTTTCTCCCTCAGTGGCGCTTCGGCCAGTGACGGATTTGGCAACTGCCGTGCCCATTGCCGCGATTCTCGTTTTTCTTTAGGAAAGACGCACAGCACGAACCCGGCAACGCGAAAAGGTGCAGTGACCTACTCAAAACGTCGTCCGGAGGTGAATGAATCCACCAACTTCCGTTGGTGGGATTTGGCCGGTTGTGAGTGTTGTGAGTAGGTTGGGTTGAAGTATCCACCCACTGCCGTGGGTGGGATTGACGGGCGTCGGGCGTCAGCTCGCGATAGTGTTGCGGGGTTTATGGTGAGCCGGGGCGGTCGAGGAGGATCGAGATATGGAGGTGGATGTCAGACTGCTGGAGGTGAGAGCGCTCTTTCGTCAACGACTTCCAGTTGGGCGTGCCGCTAATTGTTTTCGCCAGTAACAACTCCTCGCTGGCGGCGCGAATTCCGCGATGGTGGATGTTGGCGCACGCCAGTCCGCCGCCGCGGACGATCCCGTCGCGCGGCACTCGCGGCCAGCCGGCTTCTACAAACAACATCCGCACTCCAAACGTGAGCGTCACAAGCTGCCCAACCATCGTCGACGTCCCAACCTTGAAACGATGCCCGTCGCTCTTTGCAATCTGAATGCTCGCTCCCGCGCGATTCGCATCGCCCGCCGCCGTCGTAAAACTCTCGATCAGCCACTGCACGCCCGCGTTGCGCAGCAGATCGTTCGAATTCTTCAGCGACAAATATTCGGCAACGTCGCCGCGTCCGGCGAGTCGCGCCTTCTGCTCGGCCTCAGATAGTGCTGTTGCCCAGGCTTCGTCCAGTTCGCTCATGTTTGTTTTTGACTGTGTGATGGTATCATGAGCGCCGAATCGTCCCCCACAAATCCGACACGCATCTGATGCCGAAACCGATCAAAATGACCCGAATTTTGCGAGCCTCGAGACACTTGCTGGCGGCCGTTCTGGCAGGTGGTCTGTTCCTGCTGCTTCACGCGAACCCACTCGCTCAGTCGAACAAACCGCAAGCGCCGAAAAGCCACGTGACGGATCTCGCTGGAGTGGTCGACGCCCAAACACGAGCCCGGCTCGAAGGCGTGCTCGAGCGCCTCAAGGAAAAAAGCGACATCGATTTTTATGTCGCCGTCGTGGACAGCACTGATGGAGTTGACGTCGCCGAATATTCACAGCGTCTCGCGCGCGAGTGGAATATTGCTACCAAGACTGGCCGCACGAAGAGCCTGCTGCTCGTCATCTCAGCGGCGTCAAAGACTTCGTTCACGCAGTTTGCGCGCGTGGTCCAGTCTGACTTGCCGGACGGCGTGCTCGGCGAATTGAGTTATCGCATGAGTGGGCCATTGGGCGAAGGACGGTTCACCGAGGCAGTGGAAACCGGCGTTTACGCTTTCGTGAATGCAGTGGCCGAGAAGAAGGGCTTCAACGCAGCGGACCTCGAACGGCCGGTCGTCACAGCGGAAGCTACATCGCAGCCGCCGGCCGACACGACCCAGGCGGTTTTGATCAGCGCCAACGAAAAACCGACCACGCGGCCCAGGACCGTTGCCGAAACGCCTAAACCCGTCGCAACGCCACCCAATGAACCTTCACCGGAACCGGCGCCGACTGAAGCTCCAACACCACAACCGACGTCAACCGAAACTCCAACGCCGCAACCAACTACGACTGAAGCTCCAGCGCCGCAACCAACTGCGACTGAAGCTCCAACGCCGCAACCAACTGCAACGGAAGCTCCAACACCGCAACCAACCACAACGGAAGTTGTAAAAACCGAAGCGCCAACTGAAACCCCAACGTCTGAATCGCCTAAACCTAAAAACCCGGCACGCAAGACGCCCGCAAAGGCAGCGCCCGCGCCGCGCAAACTGACTCCTGCGCAACAAGCAGAGCTCGACGCCGACGAGTCAGAAGAAGTTGAGCTGACGCTAACTCTTCCGCTCGCGAAACGCGCCGACGCGTTGAAAGAGTTTCTCGACAAGCATCCCGAATCGAAATCGCGAGCCCGCGCTACCGAGTTACTGATCAGCACTCACGCGGCGCTCGGAGATCAGCAGTTAAAAGCCGGCGAAACCGCGGCCGGCACCGAACAACTGTTTCACGCCATCGACGAAGCCGACGCCACCATCACCGACGATTTCTTCACCGGTGTCATCTCGCAGATTCCGATGAACCTTTACATGCGCGGCGAGCACGCTGCCGCGTTCAAAGCGGCGCAGAACGTCGAGGCCAAGTTCGGGACGGATGCGAAACGACTGATAGCGCTCGCCAATTTTTATCTCAACGTCGAACGTGGAGCTGAAGTCGTTCGCGTGGGTGAGGCCGCCGTCAAACTCGCGCCCGACATGGCTGAGGCCCATCGCATTCTCGCGCTCGGTTTGCACATCTCGCTCCGGCTCGACGAAGCAGCCGCCGAATACAAACGCACGCTGGAGCTTGATCCGAATTCCAAAGTCTCGCGAGGAAGCCTCGCGGATCTCTATCGCGCGTCGGGCAAAACTGAAGAAGCACTCGCGCTCTACAACGAACAACTCACGGCCGACTCGAAAGACCGCGCCGCACGCGCAGGCAAAGTGATCTCGCTTTTCGAGTTGAACCGTGAAGACGAAGCGAACCGTGAGCTCGAAGCCGCACTCACCGAAGAGCCACGCAATCTTCCGTTACTTGCCGGCACTGCCTACTGGCTCGTGGCCCACGGCAACTCGGACAAAGCGATAGACCTGGCCCGTAAAGCCATCGCCATCGAACCCCGTTACACGTGGGCGCAGATCGCGCTGGTCCGTGCGCTGTTAGCGTCGAATCGCCCCATCGAAGCCGAACGCTCGATGCGTTACGCAAAGCAGTACGGCAAATTTCCGACGATGACGTACGAGCTCGCGACCGTGTTGGCGTCGATGGGATTGTACGAAGAAGCGGTTGAAGTGCTGCGCGAGTCGTTCTCGATCAAAGACGATCAGGTTCACGCTTATCTCGCCGGCCAGATACCCGCGAGCGACGCAAACTTCATGGACCTGCTCGCGCCCGAACGCCGCGCCAGCATCTATCAGAAGAACGCGGCAGACAGTGCAACAAACGCGAAATCGTTGAAAGCGTTGCTCGCCCTCAACACCGCGATAACTCCACCTGAAGGCGGGAAGATCGACGAAACCGCAGCCGCGGCGGCGGCTCGCGAGTTTGCGTCAGGCACTGACAACATGCGCGCGTTTCGCCAGCTTTACGCCGCCAGCCGTTTGCTGCGAAACGGCGTCGCACTGTCGACCGTCATCGACCTCGCGGACCAGGCGCGCAAGGCCGCGGACGACGCGCTGACCGCGCCGAGCCTGACCATGGCCGTGCAGGCGGACGAGTTTCGCGAGTTGCGCTCTCGCGCAATCGCGGCGGGTAACGTTCCCGACGTCGCCGACGCGCCGCAGAGCGTGCTCAAAAACATTCTGAAAGGTCGTATTGAAGATATAGAAGGATGGGCGCTGTTTGCGCAGCAGAACCATACCGAGGCCGTCACGCATTTGAAACTCGCAGCGGAAACGCTGCCCGCAGGAACGCCCGCGTGGCGCACCGCGCTCTGGCACCTCGGCGCCGCGCTCGAACAGACGGACCAGAAACAACAAGCCCTCGACTACTACATCAAGAGCTACACCGCCGGCGAGCCCGACACGATCCGTCGCTCCGTGATCGAACAGCTCTATAAAAAGATCAACGGCTCGCTTGACGGCCTCGATCAGCGAATAACTGCGGGGGGGTTCAGCACGGGTTCGGCCGCGACTGAGACAACAGCCGCGCCGGCTCCGGCGCCCGTGCCGGACACGACTGCGGCCGCACCCGTCCCGACTTCTCCAACCGAAACTTCGTCTTCAACCCCTGCGCCGGTCCCACCAGAAATTCCAAAAACTGAGTCACCAAAACCGGACGCGCCCACGCCCGCTGCGGAGCTGTCCGAAGAAGAAGCCATGAGGCTAGCGACGACGCGCCGGCGCTCGACCATAAAGATCACCGGTCGCGTACTCGATGCAAGCGGAGTCGGACTGCCCAGCGCGCTGTTGATGCTCGTTACGCCGACGGGCAACGTCATCACCTCCACAACCGACAACGACGGCAAGTACTCGTTCACTGTCGCTGCGCCGTCTCAGAGAACCTACCGCATCATTCCCTCAAAAGACGGCTACGCGTTTACGCCGATCGATAAAACATTCGCCGGATTGTTCGACGATCGACGCGACATAGATTTCGTAGGCAACAAACAATAAAACACGGATGACACCAGGTTCAGTGTCATCCGTGTCTCAATGTTGAGCGAACTACTTGTTGCTCGGATCAGTCCCGCCGCCAACAGGCTTGCCGTCAGCGTCGTACACTTCAACCTTGCCGTACTTCGATAGCACGTCACGCGCCTTCGACGCATCGCCGACCGCGACCACTTGCAGGTGGCCCAAATCGATGTACTTCTTCGCGACGCGCTGCACATCCTCGGCGGTCACTGCCGCAACCTTCTGCGGATACGTGTCCCAGTAATCAGCCGGAAGGTTGTAGAGCTTTTGCGTGATGATGTTCTGCAACAGCGACTGCGGCTGTTCGAGTGACAACGCAAACCCGCCGATGATCGCGCGCTTCGCGTTCTCGAGCTCTTCCGCCGGCACCGCCGTGTCGCGCAGACGATTGAGCTCGAACATGAACTCCTTCATCGCGCCCTCGGTGACGTCCGTGCGGACTTCCGCACTCGAAACCCACGTTCCGCGGAAGCGAGTCGCGCCAAAACTACTGTACGCGCCGTAGGTGTAGCCCTTGTCCTCGCGCAGGTTCAAAAACAGGCGTCCCTGTGGTCCAGCGCCGAGAACTCCGTCGGCCAGCAGCACAGCGAAGTAGTCAGGACTGGTCCGCTCGATGCCGAGCGTGCCGAGCCGCAACACCGTCTGCACTGAGCCGGGACGATCGATCAGCGCGATCTTCGCCGCCGATTGCTCGGGCACCGCCGGTATCGTCACCGCCGGAACGTCAGCCTTCTGCCAATCGCCAAACGCTTTTTCGAGCTTCGGCATGATCTCTTTCATCGTCACGTCGCCGACGATCGCGAGGATCGCGTTGTTCGGACGGTAGTAGGTCGAATGAAACCACGCCAGGTCTTTGCTCGTGAGTTTCTCAATCGATTCGCGCGGCGGAGAGACCAGCGAAGCGGGATGTCCCGCGCCGTAGATCGCACGATTGAACGATTCCAACGCCAAAAACTGCGCGCTCGATCGCTGAAACTGAAGCTGCGGCAGCGTGCGTGATTTGTACTTCGTGACTTCCGCTTCCGGGAAAGTCGGATTGCGAATCACGTCCGCGAAGAGATCGAGTGTTTGATCGAAATTCTCGACGAGGCCGGCGGTGCTGACCGTGCTGGTCGTCGACGAGAAGCCGGAGTTTGCAAAGAGTGTGGCGCCCAGCGCGTCGACCTGTTCGGCGATGTCTTTGCTGGATCGTTTCGCGGTGCCTTCACGCAACAACGTCGCGGTGAAACTCGCGAGGCCGCGAAAGTCAGACTTGTCAGAAAGACCGCCGCTCAACACCACCATCTGCATGTTGAAGGTCGGCACTTTGGTGCTTCTGAGCAGGACCACTCGCAGGCCGTTCGGCAGCGAAGCCTCTTCGGCGCGCGGAAGTTTTACTTTCAGAACGTTCTTGTTAACCGGCGCTTTGCCTTTGACGACGGCGCCTTTCGTTGTTTGTCCGGCCGGGCCGCTCTGCGGCGCGCCGCCCTGGCCCAGGGCCAGCGACGAAACAAGCGCGACCAGCACCAGCGCGGCGACTACATTGCTTATCTTCTTTGTGATTCTCATTGCTTCTTTGGCTCCTTCTTACTGTCCCGACGCGCCGGTTGCGCTCTTGGCTTTCGCCTTGGGCATGGTGACGACAACCGTTCGATTGTTGTCGACGAGGTACTTGTTCGCAACGCGTTGCACGTCTTCTTTAGTGACGGCAGCGACTTTGTCGAGACGCGTATTGATGAGGTTAGGATCGTTGTAGTAGACCGTGTACTGGCCAATCGAGATGGCGCGCGAGAGCGAGCTTTGCAGACTGTTGACGAAGTTGCGGCGCGTGGTGTTCTTGGCTTTCTGCAACTCCCAATCCGCGATCGGCTCTTTCTTCAGGCGATCGATCTCGGCGTAGATGGCGGCTTCGACGTCCTTCGTGTTGACGCTCGGACGAAGCGTGGCGATCGTGTAGAAAGCGCCGACGCCGCGTTTCTCATCCATGGCGCCGCCGACGTTCGTCACCATCTCTTTTTCCTTCAGAAGTTTTTGGTACAGACGCGAACTCTGGCCGCTCTGCAACGCGGTGGCCAAAACCTGCAACGCGTAAAAGTCCGCGGTGTTGCCGGGCACGGCTTTGTACGCGATATCGATGCGCGCCGCGCGGGCCAACTGGTCCTCGAGATCAGCACGTCGTTCGGCCGTTTGCTGCGGCTCGGTCATGTCGACTGCCGGCGGATTTGGCTGGCGCGGAATGCCCTCGAAGTTCGCTTTGATCTTCGCGAGGGCTTCGTTCGTGTTGAAGTCGCCGACGAGCGTGAGCACGGCGTTGTTTGGCGCGTAGTACATCTTGAAGAACGCAGCAACGTCTTCAACAGTCGCGGCGTTGAGATCTTCCATCGAGCCGATCGTCGTGTGCTTGTACGCGAAGTTGTCGTAGATCAACTCCTGCTGCACTTCGCCGGTCTTGCCGTACGGCTGATTGTCGACGCCGAGACGGCGCTCTTCCTGGACAGCGTTGCGCTGGTTGTCGAGGTTGTCTTTAGTGATGGCCAGACTTTTCATGCGATCCGCTTCGAGGAAGATCGCGAGATCGAGTTGGTTCGCGGGGAGCGCCTCGAAGTAGTTGGTCCGATCTTCGTTGGTGGTGCCGTTCATGTTGCCGCCGTTGTTGAAGACGAGCAGGAAGTGTTCACCAGAACCAACGTTCTCGGATCCCTTGAACATCATGTGTTCAAACAGGTGAGCAAAGCCCGTGCGGCCCTTGCGCTCGTCGCGCGAGCCGACGTTATAGGTTATGGAAATCGCGACAACGGGCGCGGAGTGATCTTCAACAGTGATCACGCGGAGGCCGTTTTTCAGCGTGGTTTCCTTGAAATCGACGCGCACATTGCGGCCGGTCTGGGCTTGGCCGGGGATCACGGCGAGCGCGCAGATTAATAGAGGTAACAGAAACTTGGAGACACGTCTCATAAAGTCAAAAACTCCTTTTAAGGTGTGGATGAATGTCTCTTGCGAGCAGGATCCGGGATTGCCGCATGGCGCCCGACGCAGTTGTGCGTGGAATGTATGCGCTGGTTATAGCAGTGTCAAGCGGCGATGGTCGGGCCGGATTAGAGCAGCCGCAGCCAACCGCAGTGGCGTTCCCGCCATCCAAAACAGTCGCAAACAGCAGTATAATCAATCGCCACGAATGTCATGATACGAACTAAGCTCATCTTTCCTCGCGTTGGCGCGGCCTTTGCCGTTCTAATGCTCGCCCTCTCAGCCCAGTCGCAACAGCCCGCGCCGCAGCAAGCCGCCAGCCGTTTTGACGTTACCAACTACAGGATCGAGGCCCAAATCATCCCCGATCAGCACCTGCTGCGCGCCGGCGCGGACGTTACGTTCGTCCCACTGGATGCGACGCGCTCGGTGGTCTTTGAGCTCAACGGTTCGCTCAAGGTTGAGAGTATCGAGATGGCGGGAAAGCCGCTGACAGGCTTCGTGCAGGACGCCGTCGGCGTCGGCTCGCTCGGACCCAGCGTGAGGGTGGATTTGGGCCAGGTGATGCCCGCAAATCAGCCAATAACATTGCGAATCCGCTGGAGCGGCGCGCTTGTTTCTCCGGAAGGTGGGCCGCTTGCGACGCGTCGTTTGGCTTACGTCGGCACCGAGGGTTCGTACCTGATGTATGCGTCGCGCTGGTTTCCGTTTCATGACTACGCAGCCGACCGCGCGACTTCGGATATCACGTTCATCGTGCCGTCAGGACTGCAAGTCGCCGGAACGAGCGACGATCCTGTCGTGGCGCAAACGTCGCCGAAAGAGGGCGCTGTTCGTTATCGTTTCGTGCATCGCAACCCGGTGCTGATCGGAAACTTTGCCGCCGGGCAATACATCAATCGCAACCTGCGCTACAGCAATTATGATCTTCAGCTGTACGCGATGCCGGGCAGTGAAAAGCGGCTCGAAACATTCGCTGAACTGACCGGTCGCGTGCTCGAGTTCTACACGAAGAAATATGGCCAGCCGCTGTTCGGCAACCGCCTCGTGATCGTCCAGATCGACGACGAGAGCCTGGATACGTATTCCGGTCCGGGAATGATCTTCCTGTCGAGCAAAATGTTCGACACGTCGCGTCCAGTGCCGGAAGAGAAGCTGCAACGCGAGATCGCGTACCAGTGGTGGGGGCAGACAGTTGGTTTGAAATCGTTTGACGATGCGTGGCTTTCGCAAGGACTCGCCGAGTGGAGCGCGTTTGCGTTTCGCGAAAGCACTTTGACAGCCGGCGGTCTCGATGCCGCGCAACGCGAGCAACAGGAACGCGCGCTGACGTTTGAACAGACTGCGTCGATTGCGCGCGCGCCGAGTGCGCTTGACGATCAGTCCGCGGCGTATCAGTCGATCGTCTTTTATAAGGGGTCGATGGTGTTTCGCATGTTGCGCGAGACGATGGGACGCGAGGCGTTCGATAAGCTGCTGCAGACTTACCTTCAGCAATACCGTGGAAAGAATGCGTCGATTGATGATTTTGAGAAGCTTGCGTCGAGCATGTCTGAAGGCGGCAATCTGCGGTACTTTTTCGCGCAGTGGGTTGAGGGAACGGGCGTTCCGGAGTTCACCGTTGACTATCAGATCATTCGCACGCGCGCCGGGAAGTTTCGTGCGCGTGGCACGGTGAAGCAGAACCTCGAAGCGTTGCGTATGCCGGTTGAGTTGCTGTTGCGGGCGGAAGGCGACAATCAGCAGAAGATCATTCGCATTGAAGGGCGAAGTGAAGATTTCGATTTCGAATCGAATGGACAGCCGCTGGAGGTTGTTGTCGATCCGAATAACAAGATACTGCGGATGTCGGATGAGCTGCGGGTGTCGATCATTGCCCGGCGTGGCATCGAGCAGATGAAGGAAGGGATTTATGCGGAGGCGCAGCAGCAGTTTGAAGCTGCGTTGAAGCTTGATCGATCGAATTCGTGGGTTTATTACAATCTCGGATTGTTGTTTCTGGAGCAGCGCAACTGGCAGCAGGCGCTCGACAATTTCGAAGCTTCGCTGATCGGGAATTTGAAGCCGACGTGGATCGAGGCGTGGGCGCACATCAAACGCGGGAATGCGTACGATGCGAAAGGCGAGCGGGAACGCGCAAGGTCTGAGTACAACAAGGCGATACAGTCAGGGATCGACTACGACAATGCGCAGGCTGTAGCAAAGAAGTACCTCGCTACGCCGTACGATCCGAAAGCCACCCAAACCGCCGAAGCCGTCGCTCCGGTTGACCAGTAACCACAAAAAGGCACAAGAGACACAAAAGGCACAAAGGAAATTTCAAAAGAACAGTAAAGGCTCTTTTTGAGAAGTCGTTACTCCCCTTTTTAAATTCCTATTTGTGCCTCCTGTGATTTTTGTGCCTTTTGTGGTTACTAGACCGCGACGATTGAGATCTTGCGCTCGTTCGCAACCCGGATCATCTCTTCGCGATCGAACATGAGCGTCTTCCCGGCGGTGAGGCAGAGACACGTCGCACCAGCTTCAGCCATCGCATCAAGCGTCGGCACACCAACCACCGGCACATCAAACCGCATATCCTGATTCGGTTTCGCCACCTTCACCACCGTCAACCGCCGCTGCACCAACTTTCCCGCTCGCCGTATCGTCTCATCCGTCCCTTCCATCGCCTCGATCGCAACACAAGCCTTCCCACGCACAACAATCGTTTGCCCCAAATCAAGCCGCGCAATCTCGCGCGCGATCTCCAACCCATACTCAATATCTTCACGCTCGTGCTTATCCGGCTGCCGTCGCGTCAGCGTCCCAGTCTGCGGCAGATGATGCTGTAGAAAGTACGTCGAGTTGATCAACTCGATCCCTTCGCTCTGCAACTCCGACGCAATCGCGCCAATCAACGAATCAGTATTACGCCGCTGCAGCTTCAACAGCACCTTCAACATCCGCGCATCAGGCACTGCACGACTGAAGATCTGCACATGCTTCACCTGACCAGCCATGATCGCCTTCTCGACACCTTCATTCTTGAAGAACCGAATCATGCGCCCGAGCTGTCCGATACCAACCCACTGAACGCGATCGGCAAGCTCCTCGATCGCCGGATCAGTCTCTTCACGAATCGCGGCCACAACCATGCGCGCACCCGCCTGCCGAGCCCCTTCCACGACCATGAAAGGAAACCTTCCGTTGCCGGCGATCAATCCGAACTTCATTTGGTGACGCCGCGATCCGAAGCCTCGATGAAGCGGACCAGGTCGGTCACTTCAGGAGACCCGCTGATCTCTTCGCGTATGCGTTCGACGGCCTGAGTGGTGTTGAGCTTTGCAGATAAGAGCAGGTGAAAAGCGTGGTGAAGAGCATCGATCGCAGACTTAGGATAGCCGCGACGTTTCATACCGGTGATGTTGAGACCGTAACACTTGGCGTGATTGCCGACCGTCAAAGCAAACGGCAGCGCATCCTTGACGACGACCGAATAGCCGCCAACGTACGCTTCCTTGCCGACACGACAAAACTGATGGACGCCCGAGTACGCTCCGATGTTGGCGCGATCTTCGATAACGACGTGGCCGGCGAGTGTCGCCGCGTTCGCCATGATCACGCCGTCGCCAATCAAACAATCGTGCGCAATGTGGGCCTGGGCCATGATCAAACAGTCGTCGCCGATCTTCGTCAACATGCCGCCGCCCGCGGTGCCACGATGGATCGTGACAAACTCACGAATCTTGTTGCGCTGTCCGATGCGCGTCTCCGAAGGTTCGCCTTTGTACTTCAGGTCCTGCGAGGCGAGGCCGATCGAAACAAACGGAAAAACCTGCGTCTCCGCGCCGATGAACGTGCGCCCATCGACAACGCAATGCGATTCGAGCCGCACGCCATCGCCCAGCTCCACTTCATCGCCGACGATGGAGTAAGGCCCGATAAAGCAGTCGTAACCGATGCGGGCACTGGGACTGACAATGGCTGTGGGATGGATCGTAGTTGGGTGCGTGGCGGCAGACATCGATAGATCTAGTCCCGGCGCGCGGACGCGCCATTTGCCTGTTCGGCGGCTTCTCGCGGCGCGACGATGCTCATGATGTCGGCGTCAGCGGCTAACTGCCCATCAACTTTCGCTTCGCCGCGCATTCGTTGCACGCGCGAGCCGATGCGCAGTGCCGTTACTTCCAACACCAGCGTATCGCCGGGAACAACCGGACGCCGAAATCGCGCTTCCTTGATGCCGGTGAAGAAAACCAGTTTCTGATCGCGATCTTCAATCTCGCGCAACGCGAGCACTGCGCCGACCTGGGCCAACGCTTCAACAACCAACACGCCCGGCATCACCGGCGCGCCCGGAAAGTGACCCTGAAAAAACGGTTCGTTGATGGTGACTTGCTTGATGCCGACTATGCGTTCCCTCGGAACTAGCTCGACGATGCGATCCACGAGTAGGAACGGATAGCGATGCGGCAGGAGTTTTTGAATTCCCAGAGAATCGAGGACGGCTTCCATAACATTGTCGATTTCCGATTGCCGATTGCCGATTTAAAAACTTAGCCCTGTTTCGGACACAATTGTCGATTTCCGATTAAAAACAAGCCCTGCGTCTGGCGCCACAATTGGCAATCGGCAATTGGCAATCGGCAATCCGGATCACTGGGGCGGCGTGGTGGCTGCGGTCACGGGGTTCTTGCTGTTGAACTCGGTAATGAACGCGCGCGTGATGTCGGTGCTTTCAGCGGCGTAGAGCAGCGGCACCTGAGCGCCGTCGAGAATCACGTTGATGCCGCGTGCCTTGGCAAACTCCTCCAACGCCTTGCCGACTTCGATCTGCAACGGTTGAAAAAGTTCCTGCCGGCGTTTGTTGTATGCAGCCTGCGCGTCTTCAGCTTTGCGCTGGATGTCTTTTTTGAGCTGCTCGAGCTGGTCGATCTTGGTCTGCAACGCGGTGTTGTCGATTGGCGTTCCCGCCGGCGCGTCGCGCAGTTTGTTGACCTCGGTCTCAAGCGTCTGACCGCGCGTCTGCATCGCGGTGATGTCGTCTTTGGTCTTCTGGAACTCGCCGTTCAGTTTGGTAAGCAGGTTATTGAACTTCGCGATGCCCGTCTTCGGATCCAGAAACATGTCCGTATAGATAATGGCCATCTTGCTGACGGGCAGGGCCACCGTCGCTTGCGCGGGCGTAGTTGGCGCCGGCGTGGTTGCCGGCGGACCGGCTGCGCGATTGGGCGTAGGTCGGGGTTGCTGTGCGACCGCGGAAGTAGCCAAAGCGGCCAGGACCACGGCGATCGAAAAACAGATTGGGAAGAGGGGTTTTCTAATCATGGTAGTTACGGCAAGGGCCTCGCGATGAGGCCCCTGGCGAATGAAGTTAGTTGAAACTACGGCCGTCCCGGCGTTGCCGGCGGAGTCACCGAAGCCGTTGCCGGATTCTTTGCGTTGAACTCGTTGATGAACGCGCGAGTGATGTCGATGCTGTCAGAGGCATAAACGACCGGAACCTGACTGCCGTCGACGATCACAGTGATGCCACGCGCTTTCGCGAAAGCTTCGAGCGCCGTACCGATGTCTTTCTGCAACGGAAGGAAGATCTCCTGCCGGCGCTTGTTGTAGGCGGCCTCGGCGTCCTCACCCTTACGTTTCAGATCGAGCTGCGCCTGATCGAGCTGCTCTTTCTTCTGGCGAATCGCGTTCGGGTCGGCCACGTTTTGAGTGTCGTTAATCTCTTTCGTGAGCGTATTGATCCTGGTTTGCAGGCCGGTCAACTCGGTCTGACGCGGCTGGAATTCGCGGTTAAGCGTGTTGAGCAAACTGTTGAATCGGGCGATCCCAGTCTTCGGATCCAGGAACATGTCCGAATAGATGAGAGCCATTTTGCTGTCGGGTACGGCCACGTTGGCGGCTTGAGGCTGGGCTGCTGGTGCCCCACCTGGCGCCGCTGGTTTCTGTTGTGCTGACGCAAAAACTGCAACAGTCGTCAGCAGGCCGACCGCAGCAAAAAAGCGAACTATCTTCATGACTTTCTAATACTACTCCTTACGTTGAGGGTGACTTGGACAAACCCTTTAGTTGTCGATTCAGTCGCCGAGGGTTGGCTCAAGTGGTTTAAAAGGTGCGCCCGACACTAAAGCGGATGACCTTCTTTTTCTCGTTAAAGAAGAACGGAAACCCGTCAATGAATTGGTTTGGACGGGCATTGGGATTATACGCAAAGATCAAACGAAACGGTACATTGATGACGGGTACCTGCACGCGGACTTCCATGCCGAGACTCGACCTGTAGTCACCAATACTGTCGAACAAGCTTTGCGACAATCTCACTACGCTGTTGGTCTGCGCTTCGCCGCGCAGGAAGACCGGTTGGAAGCCACGAGGCAGCAACGTGATTGGGTTGATGTCTCCCGTCTGGGCCGCTTCGAGCTCCGCCTGGGTGACGATGCGATTGTCGCGCGCTACGAGACTCAGGAACGCAGACGCCGCCAGGTTCGAATTGTTACACAGCGCGAGCGAACTCAAGCTGATCGGCACGTTCGTACCAAAGCGCGCACACGGAAGCACGCCGACGGTCGACAGGAACGGCTGGTCCGTCAGAAATTCACTCGAGAACGCCTGGTCGCCCTTGCTCCTGAGATTGAACGCCGTGCCGATGTCCGCAAACGCCGCGAGACTCACCGCGTCGCTGAAGATGGGTATCCGATACTCGAAGTTTCCGAGCAACTGCGTATCACCGCCGACTGACGTAAACGAGCGCGGCAGCGCAGCCACGTTGGAGCCCGTCGCACCAGTGAACGTGCCCAACGCGATCGCCGCGGACGGCGGCAGTTGCGGGACCACTTCCGGATTGCCGGAAGCGTTCGACGCGAACACGACATTGCGCGAAGTGATGAACGAATCAACCGGCGCAATCGGACTGATGGACCGCACGTTGTAGCCGCGAATCGTAAACTCGTCGCCGAGGAAGAACCGCTCGAAGATCGGGATACCGTCGACGAACGCGAGCGAGTTCGCGTTTCTCACCTTGTCGGTGATAGCAAAACTTCCCACCGTACCGGCAATGATGCGGAAACCGAAGACCTCGGGATGCGCCGACTTCTTGCGACGCATCGGGAAGAACTGTGTATACGAGAGCGTCGGCTGGTACGTACGAACGTCGCCGAGAAGTCCGGCGACCGCAATCGCCACCGACAACTCGCGCCCGCTCGTCGGGTCGATGCTGGCGTTGCGTGTGTCGTATGAGAACGTCGTCGTGACGCGGCTCGTCAGAATGTTCGGCTGCTTGTAGATGATGGGAATAAACGACGACTGGTTATTCGGATCGGAGTTGGCCTCGGGATCCTTCACCGTTGACAGCGACAACTGATACGAAGCACCCACGCGTGAAAACTGGGTGAAGCGGCGCTTGCGATAGAACTCCGAAAGCGGCGCGCTCACAAAGATCGATCCGCCGTACGAATCGCGCGTGAACAGGTTCTGTTCGTTCACGTCGTTGAAATTAAACTGCTGGTTGAAAATGTCCTGCTGGGCCTGAAGGTTCTGCGAGAGGAACGTGCCCTCGCCGAAGAACTTCTGCGAAAACGCAAAGAGCGAGAAGCCCGCGCTGATCGGCCGGTCTTTGATGTACGGCTCGGTGAATGAAAACTGGAATGAGCGCTGGCGGTTGCCCGCTGCGATGTTGAACGAAAGCACTTCACCGCGGCCGAGCAGGTTGTTCGTCGAGTATTCCAGACCGAAGAACGAACCGCCGATACCGGAGATGCCGCCGTTGAACGAGATCTGCTGGCGCCCGCGTTCGCTTACTTTCAACGAGAGGTCAACGGTCGCTTCTTCGTCGTTCGTGCGGCGGTCTACGTCCTTGTCTTTGTCGATCGGATTGAAGTAACCGAGCTGATTGAGTTTGACGACCGAGTATTCCCAGTACGCGTCGTTGTAGATGTCGCCTTCGTTGATGAGCACTTCGCGGCGCAGCACGTTGTCGCGCGTGAATGTGTTGCCGACAAACTCGAGCCGCCGCAGCGTGAACTGTTTGCCTTCCTCAATCGTGACGGTGAAATCGACGATGCCTTCGTTCGGATTTTGCGGATTGTCCTGGAAGGTCGGGACCGGCTCAGCGGTGTACTCGATGAAGCCCTGTTGTCCGTAAAACTTCTTCAGGTTCTCGAACAGTCCCTTGGTGACCTTTTCGCCATCCGCGATGTCGCCTTTGTTCAAACCGATGACCGCGCGAATCTGCGCTTCCGAGAAGATCGAGTTACCTTCAACCTTGAACTCGCCGAGTCGATAAACCTTGCCTTCGACGATCGGCACCGTGACGCGCAAGCCTTCGTCGACTGACGAAATCAACGGCAACGGCAGAATCGGAAAACCGGTGCGACGCCGCCCGACGCTCTCGACGCGCGGCTCGCCGTGACGCGCCTGAAGATACCCCTTCGAGCGCATGTAGTTATCTACCTGACGGAGGTCGTATTCGAGCTTCTCGCGATCCAGGATGTCGCTGCCCTTGAACCGCGTGATCAGTCCGGCTTCCTTAACGTACTTCATCGCGCCGCGAAGCTGACCATCGCTGAAAACCGTGTTGCCCTCGAACTGGATGTCGACGACGCGGACGCGATCGCCTTCGTCAACCTTGAAGGTGATGGCCAGCGACGTTGCGGAAACTTCTTCGGTCTCTTCGGTCACGACGGCGTTCGGGTGACCGCTGGCGGCAAGCAGTTCCTTGATCACTCGCACCGCGCCGCGGACCTTCACCGGGTCGTAAACGTTTTCTTTGGAGACACCGACGCGCCGCTCGCGAAACGCCTTGAGTACGTCTGATTCCTGAACGCTCTTCAGACCTTCAAACGTCATGTCGCGGATGATCGGGAGTTCCTTAACCTCGAAAATGACGTTCACGCCGCCGCGCGGGGCGTTCTCGGTAAAGACGCGAGTCGCTGTCTTGTCGAAGAAGGTCAAGCTCAGCAGCGTCTGGTAATCACGCTGGATCTGTGCTTCGTTGTACGGATCGCCCGGCCTCGTTTGGATGTAGTAAAGGATGTCGTCCTTTCTCAGACGACGATTACCGATTACTTCTACGTTTTCTACGAGACGTTGCGGTTGGGTTTGCTGGGCTGTAACTGGTCCGGCGGCGGCAAAGATCGTTGTAATTCCAGCTAGAACGCCCAAAAAGAAGAGCGAAAGCGCGCGATATAAGTGCATAGGCACCAAATTCCCTCAGTAGTTCTTGCCGGGCCTCAGAAACTTCGGGGAGCTTTGAGTGAATACTAGTTCAGATTCTGAACAATAAAGGTAAATTTTCTCTTGTTCAACTGGGTCGAAGACAGCAGCTTTGATTCCGCCTCCAAAATGCCAGTTGCCAGCTTTTACGTAGCAAAGTGGCGCATTATAAGTCAAAAAAGGGGAAAGTCCAAAGGCGTGCAATCCGCAGAATCCGTGTCACCTGATGCGTAGAACACAGATCGGCGGTGCAAGACTTTATAGACCCTAAAAGTGATGAAAGCGTTGGCGGTCAGTGAATCAGCAGAGCGTCGTCCGGGGTTTCGACCTCGACCGGCCGGAAATCGATTTCCTGACCGCTGAGGAACACTTCGATGGTCGTTGCGCCCTCGAGCTGACCCTGGATCAACGCCTCTGAAAGGGGATCCTCTACGTATTTCTGAAGCGCGCGCCGGATTGGGCGGGCGCCGTACAACCGATCGGCGCAGGTCTTTTCGACGATCCAGCGCTTCGCTTCGTCGGTCAGGCGAACTTCAAACCCGTGCCGGCTCATGGTCCGGTTGATCTGATCCACCTGCAACTGGACGACCTCGAGCAGTTCGGGGTCCGAAAGCTGGTCGAAGATGATGATCTCGTCGAGACGGTTGATGAACTCCGGATTGAAAGTCTGGCGAACGGACGACATCACCATCTCTTCCATCTTTTCGCGGCTGGCGTCGGTGTTCGCCTGGAACCCGAGCGTTCCCTTCTTCTGAATGAAGCGGGCGCCGATGTTGGACGTCATGATGATGATGGCGTTCTTGAAATCGACGGTGTTGCCGAGCGCGTCCGTCAGAATTCCGTCTTCAAACACCTGGAGCAGGATATTGAAGATGTCCGGATGCGCTTTCTCGATCTCGTCAAACAGGAGCACCGAGTAGGGTGAACGCTTGATGCGCTCGGTCAGTTGGCCGCCTTCTTCGTGGCCGACGTAACCTGGAGGCGAACCGATCAACTTCGAGACTGAATGCTTCTCCATGAACTCCGACATGTCGAAGCGAATCAATGCGCGCTCGCTGCTGAACAGGAACTGCGCCAGTGAACGAGCAACCTCAGTCTTGCCGACGCCGGTTGGGCCAAGGAACAGGAACGAGCCGACGGGCCGGAGCGGATTCTTCAGACCGGCGCGCGAGCGACGAATCGCACGGGCCAACGCTGAAATCGCGGGCCGCTGCGAAATGACGCGCTTGTGAAGCTCGATTTCAATGCGAAGCAGCTTCTTCGTCTCTTCTTCTTTTAATGAATTGACGGGAATGCCGGTCCAGCGTGCGATAACGTCCTCGACGTCGTCGCGAGTCACTTCGGCGGAGACGAGCGCGTCTTCCTGAGTCGCGCGGAGGCTCGCGCTGTCGTAGGACCGCGACCAGTCGTTCAAATCGTTCCAGTCCGCGAGATTACCCTGTTCGCGTCTGACGCGCAGCTTCACGCGCGCGCCGGCTTCGTCGATCACGTCGATGGCCTTGTCGGGCAGAAAGCGATCGGGAATGTAGCGGTGCGATTGATAAACCGCGGCTTCCAACGCGTCATCGGTGTAGCGGACCTGATGAAAACTCTCGTAACGCTCGCGCACGCCGTCGAGAATGCTCACCGCTTCAGCTTCGGACGGCGGTGGCACTTTCACAGCCTGGAAACGGCGTTCCAGCGAGCGGTCCTTCTCGATCGACTTGCGAAACTCCGCCGGCGTCGTCGCGCCGATGCACTGGATCTCGCCGCGCGATAAGGCTGGTTTCAAAATGTTTGCGGCGTCGAGCGAGCCTTCCGCGGAGCCGGCGCCGACAAGCGTGTGCAGCTCATCGATGAAAACGATGTACTGCGGGTTCTCGACCAGCTCGCGCATGATCTGTTTCAGACGCTCTTCAAACTGGCCGCGATACTTCGTGCCGGCGACGATCAGCGAGAGGTCCAACGAAAGAATGCGCTTGTTTTCGAGGAACGAAGGAACGTCGCCGCGAACGATTCGCTGAGCGAGACCTTCGACGATGGCGGTTTTTCCGACGCCCGGTTCGCCGATCAGGACCGGATTGTTCTTCGTGCGCCGGCAAAGGATCTGAACGACACGTTCGATCTCGGCTTCGCGGCCGATCAGCGGATCGAGTTTGTCGTTACTCGCGTCGTCGGTCAGATCGCGTGAAAACTCGACGAGGTGCGGCGTGTCTTTCTTTTGAGACGTACGCGCGTCGGCGCCCGACTGTCGCGCGATCTCATCCCGCACCGCGTTCAGACGCAGTCCGCGTTCATAAAGAATCTCGGCGGCCATCGAACGCTCTTCACGGAGCAGGCCGAGCAGGAGATGTTCGGTGCCGATGTGGCGGTGCTGGAGCCGGTCGCTTTCCTCGTGCGCGTACGCGAGAACGTGCTTCGTTTCCGGCGCGAGCGGCAGTTCAACCGAGGTCGAAATCTTCTCCCGGAGGAGCGTTCGCCCTTCGATCTCCTTGCGAATCGACTCGATTGAAACCTGGGCGCGTGGGAAGAATCGTCCCGTGAGCGTTTTGTCTTCGCGCATCAGGCCCAGCAGAAGGTGTTCGGGCTCAATCGCCGGAGCACCAAATTGCGAAGCCTCGTAACGTGCAAAGAAAATTACGCGGCGCGCCTTTTCTGTGTAGCGTTCGAACATCTTGTTACGTAATTAAGTCGTTATTATTACCATGCCGGGCCAAAACTGCTGCCCGGCAACTAGGCCCGCATTATAACCCATGAATGAGAGGTCACGAAGCTTTGTCTTGTTCTTTAAGATAAAACGCGTAACAACTTTGCTTTTTCAGCACGTACCCGCCCGATTCGACACCGCCGGCGATCAGTTCTCTGTATCAGTAGACGGTTTCAGTCGCCCATTTTGCAAAACTAGCGTTCGATCGCACAGTCGCGCCAGATTTGGACTGTGCGTCGCCATAACCGCGACCGCGCCGTTGTTGCGGACGTAAGAAACGAGCGCTTTTCCGAGTTCTTCGCCGATTTCCACGTCCACATTTCCCGTCGGTTCGTCTGCCAGCAACAGTTTTGGATGCGTGACAAGCGCTCTCGCGAGGGCTACGCGCTGCTGTTCGCCCCCGGAAAGATGCGAGATCGGGTGGTTTTCGCGGCCGGTGAGGTGCGCGTCCTGCAACAGACTTGCCGCGCGGTCGTAAGCGTAGGCGCGCTTTTCGCGGGCGATGAGCAGCGGCAGCGCGACGTTTTCGAGTGCGGAAAGGTCCGGCAGGAGATAGTGAAACTGGAATACAAATCCGATCTGTTGGCGCCTGAGCGATGCCAATTTACGCGGATCCAGATTACCGAAATCGATGCCGTCGAACGTGATCGTGCCGTGGTCCGCCGCGTCCAGGCCGCCGATCAAGTGAAGCAGGGTCGACTTGCCGGAACCCGACGCGCCTGTGATCGCGACTGCTTCGCCGTGCTTCACCGTGAAATCGGCGCCGTTCAGAACTTCGATCCGATCTCCGTTCGGCGCCGTAAAACTTTTTCGCAGATCGACAACACGCAGACCGAAATCATCCATCACGCAGCGCCTCGACCGGACGCAACCGTGCGGCTGCGCGAGCTGGATAGATCGTCGCCAATACACTCAACACGAAAGCCACGAACGCCGCCAGCAACGTTTCGCTCAGCTTCACGTTCAGCGGCACGTTGCTGATCGAATAAACGTCGGCCGGCAAACTCACGATGTGGAAATAGTTTCCGACGAAACATGCAACCAGGCCCAACAGCATCCCTGCCGCCGCTCCGACAGCGCCGACGACAGCGCCTTCGATAATGAACAGCAACATCACTCCCGTGCGCGTCGCGCCCAACGTGCCGAGCACTGCGATGTCGCGACGCCGTTCGACTACGACGAGAATCAACATCGTCGTGATGTTGAGCACGGCGACCGCGATGATCAGACCAATGATGAACAGGCCCATGCGGCGCTCGAGCGCGAGCGCGGAGAAGAGTGGTTGATTCGCTTGTTGCCAATCGATCGTCGAGTATTCCTGGCCCAGCGTCGCGCGCACGCGCTCCGCGACGGCCTTCACGCCATCGACGTCTTTAACTTGAACACTCATCACTGACGCTGAGTGATCGCCGCCGGCGAACGTCGACGCGAGATCGAAATCGACGTAGATCCATGTCGAGTCGTATTCGAACAGTCCTGACTGGAAAATGCCGGCGACGCGCAACCGTCGCATCGTCTCGGCGCCGGCTTCGTTCGCAGGGATGATCTGGAAGACGTCGCCGACGGAGATGCCGATTCTGCTCGCAAGCTCCGCGCCGACGACTGCTGACGGCGTGCGTCCTTCGCTGGACTGCGATTGATCGAACACCGCATCAAAGCTTCCTTCAGTCAGCCACTGTTTCGCCTGCGACGTTTGACCTGCCTCGCTTTCGATTCCACGTAACACGGCGTACGCCGAGCCTTTTGATCCGCGCGCGAGGCCGCCGTCGTACGTCGTCGCCGAAGCGCTGGCGACGCCGTCGATCTGTTGCAGGCGCTGGGCCAGGTTCGCGTACTCAGTTATCGGCAGACCATCAGCGCGCAACACGCTCAAGTGTGCGGTGCCTTGCAGGATCTTCTCGCGCATCTCATCGCGAAAGCCGTTCGACAACGCGAACGTCACGATCAACGCCGCGACTCCCATCGTGATGCCGATCATCGCCGCGAGCGCCGTGACCCGAGCGAGCCGCCGCTTGTGACGCGAGCGAAGATATCGAAACGCTAAAAAAATCTCGTACGGCATTTTTGTTTATGCGCGGCCAGGTGGACACTTCTTGGTGTCTTCCGGACGGTTCTCCGGCAGCAGTCGTTTCAGGTTCGGGTTGTCGCGCGCCTGCGGATCATCCGCGGGACGAATCTCGTAAATCGTGTCCTGGACGTGACGAAAACTGAAACGATCGCCAAGCTCGACTATCAACGGAATCTCATCGCTTTGCCAACTGCACGGAATCCACCAACGCGGATCGGCGTCGATAAACACGCGCTGCCCCTGCTCGAGATGATTGTCGATAGTAGAAAACAGCCGGTCGCCGGGCCATCCGCCGCCCGTGCCAATTGTCTTCCAATTACCATTGCCAATCGCGGCCCAGTAGTGTACGGCGACGGTCTGCGCGCCCGAAATCATAACGGCATCCGGCGGCACGAGCTCTAGCCGGTGCTTGTAATCCCTGCTCATCGCGCGTCGCTGTACAAACTCAAAACTGATCGGCCGCACGAAAATAAAAAAGACAACCGCTAACGCCACAACCACAATCGCGCACGCCGCAAACGCCCGTTCCATACTTCCAAACTTCCGCTCGCCCAGCCGTAACAGCCACGACGCACTCAGCGGAACGATCCCCGGCAAACCGGTCAGAAAGTAACGCCAGTTAATAGTCGTGCTGTAGTTGAAGAACAGCAGCAGGTTTGCAAAGAACGCCACCAGCCAGAGCATGAGCATCGGCGACAATCGATGTCGCCGCCACTCGCGGATCGGCGCGAACGGAATGGTCAAAAACACCAGCGGCGCGCTGATGAAGAAGTACAACACGTACGGGCGAAGGTTGCCGATCGCGACCGGATGTCGCGCTGACTCTTCCCGCATCGACTCGCGCCACCCATCCCACATCAGTCGATACTGCGGATCGGTAACAAACCAATACCCAAACCAGCCGAACGCGAGCAACGCAAACACGGCGCACGACAGCACGATGTAAACAACTGTCCGTCTCTCGAGCTTCCATCCGAGAACGAACGGCGCCAGCACCAGCCACGGCACGTAAAACCCGATCGTCTCTCGCAGATTCACGCCGAGTCCCATCAACGCCGCGCCTGTCAGGATCAACGACAGTTTCCCTTGCCGCAGTCCGCGAAGATGAACGATCAGGGCAAGCGCCAGCACCAGAACGGACGGAACGTCAGTCATCACTTGTCCGCCGTATACGACGAACACTGGCGAGAAGACGATCAGCAGCGCCGCTGTCGTCGCCGTGTAAAGCGAACCGCTGACGTCGCGTGCGAGCACCCAAACAGCGACAACCGCGAGCGGCGCCTGCGCAACTACAGCGTACTTGAATAGCAGGTAAGCATTCTCAGGCTGTAAATGGAAAAGACTGTGCGCAGCGACGAACAGCGCGTGATTGCTGAAGATGAAAAGATTGCGGCCCAGCGCCATCGACGACGGATAACCCGTCAGCGACAGCATCGTGTAATCGAGCCCGTCCCAGTCGCCGATGAAGGGATCGACGAAACACAGCACGAGCACGAGCGCGATGACCGCCGGTAGCAACCACCACCGCCAATTGCTCCAAAAGGATGCAGGGCGAGAAACGTCAGGCGTGTTTGTCGTCAGGGGCTGGCTCAACGAGTTGAGTTTCGATCGGGGCTTCCGGCCGCTTCACCATTTTTACGCGATTACCCTGCGCATTGTACTCAACTTCGTCCATGATGTTGTAGATGAGGAGGACGCCGCGCCCGGAAGTGCGGAACAAATTCGCCGGGTCGCAAGGGTCGGGGATCTCGCGAACGTTGAAGCCTTCGCCTTCGTCTTCAACGGTGAAACTGGCTTCGTTCGGCGACAGCTCAGCCGTGATTCTCAGCAGTTTGCTGGGATCGTTCTTGTTCCCGTGCTTGACGGCATTTACAAACGCTTCGTCCAGCGCCACGAACAGGTTCGAGCGATCCGGTTTGATCAAGCCGAGCTTCGAAACGCGCTCCTGCAAGTACTCGAGCACGCCGTTCATGAGCGCCAGGTCGCTCGGCAGCTCAAACTCGATCTTTTCGTGAACGTGAGGCAGGAGCTGCGGATTGTCGTTGTAGCGTAGCTTGTACGAGAGCGTCTTTTCGACGATTTCGCGCAATTCGTCGCGGTTGTAGGGCAGGCGGAGATAGTTTGCCGCGCCCATCTTGAAGGCTTTTATCGATCCGTTGTCTCCGTTGGTTTCGGTGTCCGAAAGGTCGCTGATGATGAGATCGAAACTTTCGAGGTCGCTGCGGCACAGCGCTTTGTCGCGCTCAGGCGCCGCAACTACCACATGGCCGAGTTTTCCGAGAGCCTGTTCGAGCAGAACACGCAACTCATCGTTATTGTCGACGATGAGAATTCGGCGTTTTTCCATCAAGCTCCTATCCGAACCGAATTGTGCGAGGAGAGAGTCTTTACCGCGTGAAACCTAACCAGCGATTGGCTGTACGAAAACCTATCGCCGCGCGTTCGAAATATATCAGATCCTGTTACACTACGCCTCCGTTTGTCCGCATGGCTAAGCCCGGAAAGCTGCAAACTCTACTGGAATACGCGGCGGCGAAGTCCGTCCTCACGAGTCTGGGCTTGATGCCTGCGCCGGCGGCTTACGCGTTTGGACGCGCGTTTGGAAAGCTCGCGTATCGCGTCGCCGGCGAGCTCCGGCGCACCGGCGAAATCAATCTACGTCTCGCCTTTCCGGACAAAAGCGACAGCGAAAGAGCGGAGTTGTTGCGCCAGTGCTTCGACAACCTCGGACGAGTGCTCGGGCTGTTTAGTCAGTTTTCGTCGCGTTCGCTCGAAGAGTTGCGCGGACTGATCGAGGTCCAGGGCTTGGAAAACCTCGAAGCCGCAAAAAGCGTCCACGGCAATCGTCTGCTTCTCTTTACCGGCCATCTCGGCGCGTGGGAGTTGACGAGCTTCGGACTCGCGCTTGTCGGTCACCCGTTCACGTTTTTAGTCAGACGACTCGATAATCCGCAGCTCGAGCAACTGGTGGATGGCGTCCGCAGCAGGTTTGGCAATCAAACGATCGACAAGCAGTCCGCGGCGCGGTCAATGCTCAAGATCCTGCGCAACGGTGAAACGCCGCTGGGGCTGCTAACCGACCTGAACACTCTCGACGACGAAGCCATCTTCGTCGACTTCTTCGGCGTCCCGGCAGCAACGACGTTTATCGTCGCCAAACTATCCGTCCGGACGGGCGCGCCGCTGGTCCCGGTCATGGCGCCGTGGAGCGAGGAGAAGAAAAAGTTTCTCCTGATCGTTTTACCGCCGATTTCGATCGAACCTTCCGGCGACGAAGAAGCCGACGTTCGTCTCCTGACGACGAAACTGACGCTGCTGATCGAGAACGAGATTCGCAAGTACCCCGGCCAATGGCTCTGGATTCACAAACGCTGGAAAACACGGCCTCCCGGTCAGCCGCCGATTTATTGATATCCGTGTCATCTGTGCTTAAATACAACCGCGCCTACGAATTTGCCGATCTTTCAGGCTACTCGTTCAAAGATCGTCTCCTGATTCGCGCCGCCGACATCGTCTTCTACCTCTTAATCAAGCTGATCGGAATGACCGTGCGGTTCGAGGTTACGGGCTGGGAGAACCACGAGAAAGCGGAGTCGAACGGCGGGCTTCCGATCTACGTCTTCTGGCACGACCGGATATTTCTGACGACGTACGGGTGGCGCAATCGGCGGATCGTCGTGATGACGTCGCGCAGCTTCGACGGCGAGTATATCGCGCGGTTCATTCAACGTTTCGGTTACGGCGCGGTGCGTGGTTCGAGCACGCGGGGCGGTGTTGGGGCGATCGTTGAAATGGTGCGCTTGATGCGCGCGGGCTGCACGACGGCGTTCACGATCGACGGTCCAAAAGGGCCGCGCTACGTCGCGAAGATGGGCGCCGTATTGCTGGCGAAAAAGTCAGGTCATCCGATAGTGCCGGTGACTATGGCGCTGGATCGTTACTGGACGATGTCGAGCTGGGACAAGTTTCAGATTCCCAAACCGTTCACGCGCGCGCGAGTTTACGTGGCGCCGCCGATCTACGTCCCGGCCGACGCCGATGACAACCTCCTCGAAGCTAAACGCAACGAATTACAGCAAGCTCTCGACGAGTTGAACCGGCTCCCCGTGTAAAATCCGCGATTTAAGAGGTTTTGAATGAGATCATCTGCCGTTTCTGTTCTGTGTCTGCTCGTTCTGACCGTCGCCCAGGCGCAAGCCCAACTCAAGCCGCCAACCGAGCAGGCGATGGACCGTTTTCTTCGCTACGTAAAGATCGATACGCAATCGCAGGAAGATCAAACGACGACGCCGAGCACGCGCAAGCAACTCAATCTCGCGAATCTGCTCGCGAAAGAGTTGACGGCGCTCGGCGCGCAGAACGTCCGCGTCAGCGAGTTTGGCATCGTCTACGCGATGGTGCCGGGCAATCTTGCTGACAACTCGAAAGTGCCCGTCGTCGGCTTCATCGCGCACATGGACACGTCGCCGGCCGTGTCAGGCGAGAACGTCAACGCCGTCATTCACAAGAACTACCAGGGCGGCGACATCGTCCTGCCCAAAGACCCGGCGCAAGTCATCACCGTCGCGAAGAACCCTGAACTTAAGTCGCTGATCGGCGACGACATCATCACCGCTGACGGCACGACGCTGCTCGGCTCCGACGACAAAGCCGGCATCGCGGAGATCATGACGATGATCGACACGCTGCGTCAGAACCCGCAGCTCAAACACGGCGGCATCGCGATCGCTTTCACGCCGGATGAAGAGGTCGGCGGGGGCATCGAGAAGTTTGACGTGCAGGGTTTCGGTGCGAAAGTGGCCTACACCGTCGACGGCGGCGAGTTGGGAGAGATCAGCGATGAAACGTGGAGCGCGCGTACGGCGACCGTGACGTTCCAGGGCAAGAGCACGCATCCGGGTTCGGCGAAGGGAATCATGGTTAACGCGATGTACGCGCTCGGCGATTACCTCGGCCGCTTTCCGAAAGACATGCTGCCGGAGACGACTGAAGGCCGCGTCGGGTTTGTTCATCCCTACACTGGCGTCGCCGACGTTGAAAGCTCGAACGTGAAGATCCTGTTGCGCGATTTCGACGTGAGCGGGCTCGATGCGAAAGAGAAAATGCTGCGCGACATGGTTGCGCAAACCGCGGCGAAGTTTCCCGACGTGAAGATCACGATCGACGTCAAAGAAAATTACAAGAACATGAAGGTAGTGCTGAAGAACTATCCTGAGCTCGTGAGCAATGCGATGGAAGCAGCGAAGCGAGCCGGAGTGAAGGCGTTCATGAAACCGATTCGCGGCGGCACTGACGGTTCGAATTTGACGTTCCGCGGACTGCCGACACCAAACCTGTTCACCGGCGGCAGCAACTTCCACGGCAAACTCGAATTCAATTCGCGCGGCGGATTGGAGAAGTCGACCGCCACGCTGGTCCACCTTGTTCAGATCTTTGCGGAGAAGAGTTAGGAGCCGAGATCTTTGTGCTTGGAGCTTTGTACTTTGTAATGCAGCCAGCCGATGAATGTCATGGACGATAAGCAACAATTACAAAGCACAAAGCACAAAGTACAAAGCTCCACGCGCAGCGGATACGTCGCTTTTATCGGGCGGCCAAATGCTGGTAAGTCTACGCTGCTGAATCGTCTCGTCGGTCAGAAGATCGCCGCTGTCTCCGATAAGCCACAAACGACGCGCTTTCGTATTCAAGGCATCATCACGAAGCCTGAAGGGCAGGTCGTGTTTGTCGATACGCCCGGCGTGCATCAACCGGGTTACGAACTGAACCGCCGCATGATGTCGGCGGTCCAGGAAGCGCTGCTCGGCGTCGATCTCGTCTGTTTGATTCGCGACGCATCAGTGTCGACCGGCAACGGCGATCGCTTCGTGCTCGACCTCGTCAAACGCTCCGAAAAACCCGCCCTGCTGCTGCTCAACAAGATCGATAAGCTCGAAGACAGGACGGCGCTGCTGCCGCTCATCGACTGGTATCGCAACCAGTACGACTGGCGCGAGATCATTCCGATTTCAGCGTTGAAAGACGAAATGACCGGCGTGCTGCTCGACAGCGTTCTGCGCCATCTGCCGGAAGGCGAGCCGATCTTTTCCGAGGACGAACTGACGGACCAATCGTTGCGCGTCCTGGTCGCGGAGATCGTGCGTGAGAAAGTGCTGCGAACGTCCGGCGACGAGATCCCGTACGTCACCGCCGTCGTTACCGAGCGCTTCGAAGAGGTGCGCGAAGACTTCGCACGCATCAATTGCGTGATCGTCGTCGAGCGGACATCGCAAAAGAAGATCGTGATCGGCAAAGGCGCGAGCCGTTTGAAACAGATCGGCATCGCCGCCCGAAAAGAGATCGAGCAGCTTTTGGGCCATCGCGTTCACCTCGAACTGTTCGTGAAGGTTGAAGAAGACTGGCGCAACGACGCGCGGTTGCTGAATGAGTACGGTCTTTCATGAATTGGCAGGCATTGGACATCGAGATCGAACCCGCTGCGCGCGAGGCCGTCGAGTACGCGTTGATGGAAGCAGGCGCCCTCGGCACTGAAGCGACCGACACCACAGTCACCGCCTATTTTTCCGACATACCGAACCGTGAATCCGTTCGATCCGAGTTGTTCGAAGCACTCCGGATCTACAACCTTCCTTCATCATCCGTACTCGACATGAGTCTGCGCGAGGTAGAAGACCGCGACTGGCTTGAGGAGTGGAAGAAGAGCTGGAAGCCTGTTGAGGTCGGGCGATTCATAATCGCGCCGCCATGGACCGACCTCGGCGACACGCACGATCGCATCGTCATTCGCATCGAGCCGGGAATGGCTTTCGGCACGGGCACGCACGAGACGACGCGTTTGTGTCTCGCGGCGATCGAGAAATATTTCGAAGGCGGCAGCTTTCTCGACGTCGGAACAGGAACCGGAATACTGGCGATCGCAGCGGCAAAGATGTTTCCCGATGCGCGCGTCGAAGCGTGCGACACGGATGCCGATGCGATCGAGATCGCTCGCGAGAATGCGGTCGCGAATGACGTCAGTATCGAGTTTCGAGTCGGTTCAATTGAAGCGACAACGCCGTCCGCGGATCTGGTCTGTGCAAATCTCACCGCTGATGTGATAGTCAAAATCCTTCCTGATTTAATCAGTGTTAGCTGTGGGAAGTTAATACTGTCAGGAATCCTGGAAACACAGCTTGAACTGATTGCAGCGGAAGGTGAAGTCACGCAGGACGGCGAGTGGGTGGCGATTGTCGTATGACGCGTCGCAGGTTCTTCGCGCCGCCGAGCGCGTTCAACTTTGGCAAGCAAACGGTGACGCTGGCGTCAGACGAAGCGCGCCATCTGCGCGAAGTGTTGCGATTGAAACCCGGCGATGAGGTGCAGGTTTTTGACGGCGCTGGAAAGGAATTTCGTGCGGCAGTGGCCCAGGCGCGACGTGAGTTTGCCGAGCTCGAGCTTCGCGACGAGATCGCGCCGATGCGGCTGGAGTCGCCGCTGGAACTGACGATGGCGGTCGCGCTGTTGAAGGGCGAGAAGTTCGATCTCGTCGTGCAGAAGGGAACCGAACTGGGCGTCAACAGGTTCATCCCGATGATCACGCGCCACGCCGACATACGCCTGCGCGACGAAGGGGATGCAGCGAAACGTGTCACACGCTGGCAACGGATCGCGCTCGAAGCGGCGAAACAGTCGGGCCGCGCAGTTGTCCCGGAGGTCATGCTACCGCTTTCATTTGCCTCGATAATTCTTGAAAATTCGTGTTTTCTGTTTTCGGAACGTGAAGGGCAGCCTTTGGACACGGATCTTCAGACAAAATCGATGACCGCCATCATAGGTTCCGAGGGCGGGTGGTCGGATGAAGAACTCGATCAGGCGCGCGCAGCCGGCGTTCCGATCGTGACGCTCGGCGGCCGGATCCTGCGGGCGGAGACCGCCGCCATCGCGATTGCAGCGTTATTGCAGCATCGGTACGGCGATCTGAAGTAAAATGTCATACCCCATCGGGAACAAACCTTGCTAAAGGGTCGTTTGAGTCGGCAAAGCTTATGACAAAAGAAGAGGCAGTCGAGAAAGCTCGCACGGACCTGGCGCAGCGGCTCAAAGTCGATGCCGCCGGCATCAAAGACTCGGTAGAAGACGCGGATTTCCCGGATATGGCGCTCGGCGCGCCCGAGAGCGGCGAGATGAGCGGACAGATGATCACGCGCGGCTGGCGTATCCAACTCTCCGCGGGCGGCAAGTCCTACGAATATCGCGCCGACAAGAATCAGGTTCGCCTTTATAAGTACAAGGGGAAGAACTATAGAATTTAGGTCTTGGGTCTTTGGCCTTGAGTCGAACAGTGAACCTTCCGATGCGCAGTAAACTTAAGACCAAAAACCCAAGACCAAAGACCAAAACCGCAGTTCCAGAGGTACCACCATGAACCGCAACAACTTCGTCATCCATCTCGCGCTCGCAATCGTCCTCATTCTCGTCGCCGCCTTCGCCGGCCAGCTCACTCGATGGCGCAAGCACTGGAAGGACGTGCGCATCGTTCCCGCCGAAGAGAAGAAACGCGCCGCGACTTCAACTGACGAGATTGCACTGTCCGAAACTCGCGGCTTCGGCCGTCCGGAGATACTCGTCAAATTCAAGAGCGGCGTGAGCCAGGCGACGATCGACGATTTGACCGAGCGTATGAACGACCGCGTCGAAGATCGCATCGAGAACGCGCCGGGCTGGGAAGCGATTGATGACCTCGACAACGATAACGTCGATGCGCTTATCGCGAAGTACAAAGCGATTCCCGAGGTCGAAGACGCCGAAGAGAACTATGAGATCTCCATCGATGAGACGTCGTCGCTGCTGCCGGTCCTGCCGCACGATCCGCAGTTTGGCGAACAGTGGGCGCTCTCTAATTCCGGACAGCGAGGCGGAAAGAAAGGCGCGGACATCAGCGCGCCGCTTGCCTGGGCCACGACGACCGGCAGCGAGGAAGTCGTAGTCGCGGTGCTCGACAGCGGCGTTGATTACACGCACGAAGATCTCGCACCGAACATGTGGACGCGGCCTGACAGCATGGCTCCTTACCAGGACAACGAGCTCGGAACCATCGACGACGTTGCAGGATTCAACGCGATCGATAACGCTTCCGATCCGATGGACGAGAACGGCCACGGCACGCACTGCGCCGGCATCATCGGCGCCGAGGGCGAGAACGACATCGGCATCGCCGGCGTGAACTGGAAAGTCCGCATCATGCCGCTCAAGTTTATGAACGCAGGCGGCTTCGGCACGACGAAAGACGCGATCGAAGCCATCAACTACGTGATCGATCGCAAGAAAGCCGGCGTGAACGTACGGATCATCAGCGCGAGCTGGGGTGGAACTCAGCGTTCACGCGCGCTCGAGGCAGTGATTCGCAAAGCTTACGAGAACGACATCCTGTTCGTCGCCGCGGCGGGCAATTCGAGCGTGAACAACGATCGCAATCCACACTTCCCGTCGAGCTACAACGTGCCGAACGTCGTTAGCGTCGCCGCGCTGGACCGAAACGATCAGCTCGCCGGGTTTTCGAACTACGGCTTCAAGAGCGTCGCGGTTGCCGCGCCGGGCGTTGACATACTGAGCACGTGGTTGGGGAACGCTTACGAAGAGAAGTCGGGAACGTCGATGGCGACGCCGGTTGTTTCGGGAGTCGCGGCGCTGATCCTGTCGGAGCATCCGCGCATGTCAGTCGATGACTTGCGAAAGAAGCTTCTCGCTTCGACCGACCCGATCGTCGCGTTGAAAGGCAAAGTCACAACGGGCGGACGCATCAACGCAGCGAAAGCGCTGGAGTAAGTATTTGTGTCTTTTGTGCCTTTTTGTGGCTAACCTTTTTTGTGGCTAAGGCTGCGTGAGTTTCTTCTTGCCCTCGAGCGCCTCGCGATAGGCGCCGCCGCGCACTTCACCCAACTTAATCGCCTCGTCAAACGATTTGGCCGCCTCAGCGGGGTTGTCGAGAAACGCGTTAATGCGTCCCATCGACTCGTGAGCTCGCGAGAGGATGGCTTTGTCAGTCTCGGGTGAAGCGGCCGCGATCGCGAGCCGGTATTGGCCCAACGCGCGATTCAAGCGTTGCGCTTGCACTTGCTCGTCAGTCGCGTCCATCGCAGCCAGACTCGCCGTCCGTCCCAACGCAAAAAAGATCCGCGGCTCACCCGGATAATCCGCGAGCAACTCCTTCAACCGCACTTCCGCGTCGTTGTAATCCTTCCGGCGCAACGTATCTTCGACGGCCGCAAGGTCGCGCACCAAAGCCGACTCTCGACCGCTGTTTGCTTCGGACGCAGAAGCGGCTTCCGCTTGCGCTTTCCGCGCCGCAAGTCGCGCCTCGCGCGTGGCTTTCGCGCGTTGGACCGTCTCCGCGTACTCCGCCGGCCGTCGCGTCTCGCGCACCGGATCGAACGAAGCGATCATGTCCGGAAAGAAGTTCGCGAGATCGAAACCCGCGCTCTCGATGCCTTTCAGTTGATCCGCGAAATAGAACGAGAGCACCGCGCCTTTTTCATACTCTTCGGCCAAACGAGCCACCGTCTCGTCCTGAATGACTTTCACTTCCGCCTGCGCGGCTTTCCCGATCGTCGCGCGATCAGCGTCAGTCTTCGCTGCCGCCAAATCAGCTCGACTCGAGCGCGCGAGCACGTCGAGCCTGCGCATCTCGTCGTAACGCGCGTCGGCTGCGGTGACCAGCGAACGGGTCACGCTCAGAAACACGTCAGGACTGACCTGCGCCCCCGCCTTTTGCCGCTCGTTCAGAATCTGCTTGATCTGCTCGCGACGCTGCGCAACGTCTTTGTTGAAGCGCAGCACGAGACCGTCGATCACGTACTGGAGATACGCGCGACGCAACTCGGACGACGCCGGGTCTGTGCCTTCGGGAACGATCGCGTAGTAATCGTCGCCGATGACGCGGAAGTTGATCGCGCCGCGCGGCGCCAGCAAGTCCGGCAGGATCAGGAAACGACGTTCCTTCTCGCGGAAGCTGTACCTCTTCTCGGTGGTATTCTTCTTCGAGCTCGAGGGAGCCTTGACCTCGACTCGCTCGGACGACGTCGTGATCGGGCGCGTGTGGAGATACGTCAGTAGTCCGCGGACCATCTCCGTCGCGGGCGCACGAAGCCGGTCGCCTTCCGCCTGGTAAGCGCGAACATAAGTGACCATCTGCTCCTCGATTCCGGAGCGGCGGTAAAACTCCTGCACGAGCGGCGCAAAATCGAGCACTTCCAAAAGCCCGAGCGGCAGGTCTTCAGAACGCGGCGGGGCCTCGAACGACGGCGCCGATCCTAACGCGAGCGCCAGTGAAACATAGCGAGCCGACTGTTCAGCCGGCGTAGTGGCGCCGGCCAAACGGTTGCGCTCGTAAAAAGCTCGTAAACGTGTGCGCAGATCCGGATCGAGTGCAGCGAGGTCTTTGCGCAGCTTGGCGCGAAAGCCAGACGGTTCGCGTCCAGGCGTGGGATCGAACCCGGCAGCGTCGAGCGCCGCCATCACGACGATCAGACGCTGGTCGGCCTGAAAGTCGACGCCGTATTCGGAAACTTCAAACGCGGCGCCCTGCCGTTGCGGCGCCGTCTGGGCGGAAACACCAACCACTAGCAATAGTATCGCCAGAATCACAAGTAAATATTGCTTCATAACACTGATCTATCGCGTCTCAATCTATGTTTTCTCAAGAGCCACAATGTTATCGGATAAGCAACTAGCGAACAAACAACCGACAGGATCAGGCCGCCGACCGAGAAGGGCCATACGATATTGTTCCAGCTCTGAACGAACAGGCGGCGATAGTAATCGCGGGAGAACAGATGCGGGTTCTGGAGCAGTTCGATGCCTTCATCCGGAATGTGGAGTGGGCGGCCGAGAATGAATGCGCCCACGGCATACGAGCCGACAATGATCGGGACCAGCGTCAAAAACGGGTTGTTGACGAAAGTCCCCGTGTAGATTGCGACTTTATTGAAGCGGAAGGCGAACGCGAGCACGGTCGCGAGGATCGTGTGCAGGCCGAGAAACGGGGAGAACGCGATGAAAATTCCTATTGAAAAAGCAAGCGCCGTCCGCTCGGGTGGATCGTCGATCGCAAGCAGACGGCGGAAAGCGGAGCGGAACATTTGCGCGAAGACTGGGTTTCAGGTCTTTGGTCTTGGGTTTTTGTGCTTTGTACTTTGTGCTTAGTGCCTGGTAATCAGTACAAAGACCTAAGACCAAAGGCCAAAAACGCAAGTCTACTGAAAACTCTTCAACGCCTCCCCTTCGTCCTCGTAAGAATCAAAAACAGTAAGCAACTTTGTAATGACCAGGAGGTTTTGAATTCGGTCGGTGAGGTTCAACAACTTGAGCTGGCCACCGTCACGGCTGACAGTCGTGTACTTGGCAATTAACTCGCCGATGCCGCTCGAATCCATATAACTGACGCCGGCGAGATTCAGAAGAATCTTCTTCTTGCCTGCGGCGGCCAGATTATTGACCGCGTCGCGCAGCGCGATCGCGCCTGCGCCGATGCGCACTTCGCCGTTCATGTCGAGAATGGTGACATCCCCGGCCTGTCGTTCTTTTACATCAAGCTCAGCCATTGTTGTTCTCCGTCGGGGAATTCACTTCCGCGTTCGCGCGCGGACTTACTTGAAGCTGTTGAGTGCGTCTGCTTCGTTATCGTAAACGTCGAAAACGGTCAGGAGTTTCGTGATCGTCAGCAGGTCCTGTAGTTTTTGCGTGAGGTTGAGCAGCTTCAGTTGTCCGCCGTCTTTGCCGATCGTGGTGTAGCTGGAAACGAGCTCGCCGATGCCGCTCGAATCGATATAACTGACGCCCGCCAGGTTCAAAAGGATTCTTTTCTTGCCTTCTTCAAGCAGTCTGCGGACGGCGGTGCGCAGCGCCACGCTTCCTTCGCCGATTGTGATTTTTCCACTCATGTCAAGGACGGTAACGTCGCCGGCTTGACGCTCGTTGATATTCAACTCAGCCATTTCGGGAATCTCCTTTATGCAATTGCGTATTAACGTCGCTTGACCATGCGCACCGTTGTACCACCTCCGGGTCGGATCACCCAGTCGACTTCGTCCATGAAAGTCCGCATGAAAAAGATGCCACGCCCCGAAGCTTTTAGGATGTTCTCCGCTGCGGTTGGATCTGGGACTTCGTTTGGGTTGAATCCTGGGCCCTGGTCATGCACGCTGATCTCGACAGTTTCGGCCGTGCTTTTCAAAGTAACATCGACGGTTTTGTTCTCATCCTGCCGATTGCCATGAATCACGGCATTGGTCACGGCTTCGCGCACGGCCATATCAATTCCGAACGCGGCGTCGTCAGAAATGCCGAAACGGCTTAAGAACTTAGCTACCGCGGCAGCCGCCGTGGCAACCGTGTCGATGCGGCTGGGTAAACTTAGCTCGGTCGTATCTACTGTCACTGATTAGAAGTTTGACGGTGTAACATGCGGGGTATGTGGCTGTCAAGAAAGAGGAACCCCGGTGAACCCATGCGTAAAGCAGCTAACCGCCGAGGCGCGGAGGACGCCAAGAAACGCAGAGAGCTGAGATTAGAACACTACCGACCTACGGACTCAGACGATGAAACCCAGGCCTTTCAGCTCGCGATCGAGTTCGTCCATGTCGAGAGGTTTGCTGAGGTAGGTGTTGCATCCGAGTTCGAGCGCGGCTTCTTTCATGCCATAAACGTCGAACGCCGTGATCGCCATGATCGGAACATGTTCGCCGGGCGCCTCCTGGTTGCGCACCTTTTTTATGGTTTCGAGGCCATCGATGACGGGCATGTTGAGATCGATTACAAGCAGGCTGGGACGATGTTTGCGCGTGAGCTCGAGCGCTTCACCACCGTCTTCGGCTTCGATCACGTTATAGCCTTTTAGCTCAAACGCTCGCTTGAGCATAATGCGAGTGTCACGCGAATCCTCGGCAATAAGGACGGTCGGGTAAAGCGCTGAAGACACAGAATTCCACACGGGGCTAACAGCCTTGGACAACCTGCGGGGGTAAATAAGGGGTTTGTCTCTCCGGAGAGACTCTCTAATAGGGGATGCGTAACTTATATCACACTAACTATCCACATTGCGCCCCACAAGGTTTACATGAAGGTTGCATGGTGGTTGCAGTTCTGTTCCAATTTTGTTTATGTCCTCTAGCGAACTGAAAATTAGGGGTCGAATAAAACTGCCGGGCGACAAATCGATCTCGCATCGAGCCGCCCTTATCGCCGCCTTGTCCACCGGCGTCTCGGAAATATCCAACTTTTCAACTGCCCAGGACTGCGCGTCAACCCTCGACTGCCTGCGCAAACTCGGCATCTCGATCGACACTCGCGACGGAAAAATCACGTTCGCTGGCGGGCAAACATTGATCGCGCCTACCGAGCGTTTAGACTGCGGCAACAGCGGATCGACCATGCGAATCCTGGCGGGCGTACTCGCGGGACACGACCTCACTGCCGAGCTCGTCGGCGACGAGTCACTCAGTTCGCGGCCGATGCGGCGCATTATCGAGCCGCTCGAATTGATGGGTGCGAGTATTCAAGCAACGGGCGGAAAACCGCCGCTGACAGTCCGCGGGTCAAATAAACTCTCACCGATTACTTACCAACTGCCGGTCGCGAGCGCGCAAGTGAAGTCGGCAATTCTTTTCGCCGCGCTCTCCGCCGAAGGCCGCACGACGGTGATCGAAAAGTCAGCGTCACGGGATCACACGGAGCGTCTGTTCAGCGGCTTCGGCGTGCCCGTGACGACACACGACGATCTATCGATCACGATTGACGGCCCGGCGCGATTCACAGGCGGCGCGATCACGATCCCGGGCGACGTCTCGTCCGCCGCGTACTTCGTCGCCGCCGCGATGCTGCTGCCGCGTTCCGAACTGACGATCGAATCCGTCGGTTTAAATCCGACGCGCGCGGCGTTCCTGTCCGTGTTGCGTTCGTGGGGCGCGCAGATCTCGACGAGCGATTTGCGCGACGAGCGCAACGAACCCGTCGGAACGATCACTATCACCGGCGAGCGTCGGGCGGCTGTGCGCGATGAAGACCGCACATTGTCGGGATCGATGATTCCATCGTTGATCGACGAACTGCCGTTGATGGCCGTAGTCGGGACACAGATTTCAGGCGGGATTCAGATCCGCGACGCCGAGGAGTTGCGACTGAAAGAAAGCGACCGGTTGCAAGCGACTGCTCAAAACCTGCGCGCGATGGGCGCGGAGGTCGAGGAGTTTGACGACGGCATGGCGGTTTCCGGGCCAACACAACTGCGCGGCGCGGCTCTCAATTCGTTTGGCGACCATCGCATCGCCATGGCTTTTTCGGTTGCCGCGTTGATTGCCGAAGGTGAGACGGAGATCGACGGCGCTGAGTGCGTCGGTATTTCGTTCCCCGAGTTCTACGAGCTGCTCCATTCGTTAGCGGAAACATCAGGATGAAACCGATCGTCATCACCGGCTTCATGGGTTGCGGCAAGTCGAAAGTCGCGCGCGAGGTCGCGCGGCGTTTGAAGGTGGCGATGATCGATCTCGACGAACGGATCACCGCGCGCGAAGGACGATCGCCGGCGGAACTGATCGTCGAAGACGGCGAGACTGCGTTTCGCAAAATCGAGACCAGCACCTTGCACGACGTGCTGCAAAGCGGCGAAGCGAACGTGATCTCACTCGGCGGCGGCGCATGGATTCAGGAAGCAAATCGCGCGCTGATCGAGCAGTACGGTTGTTTGAGTTTATGGCTGGATACGCCGTTTGAAGTCTGCTGGGCCAGGATTGAAGCGTCTGACGAAATTCGCCCGCTTGGAAAAACGCGGGACCAGGCGTTGGCACTCTATGAACAGCGGCGTCCGATCTATCAATTGGCTGATGTTCACTTCACGGTTCGCGACGAAAATTTTGACGATCTGCTCTCACTCCTGACTCATTTTCTTGAACGCGAATGACATCGATTTAGTGCCTTCCCCGGCGTCAATGCTCGCTGTCAGTGAATCGCCGGCGGTCTTGCGATAGATGATGCGCTTCGGAAAATCGTGCTGCGGGTTTTCGAAGACGGCTTCGGTTGCGGACGCGCGAGTCAGTTTGAAATCGGTGCTCGGACACCGAGCTTTCGGATGCGCGACGTAATAAACACCGTCCGCGCGCTGTTCGATCCGCAGATACTCAAACTCGACCGTCTTGTCACCCGCAACCGTCCGGCTCATGCCCATCATCGAACCGCCCGCCGGCTTCGTCCAATGTTCTTCCATCTGACTGCGTCCGCCTGAAGGCGTTTGCCAGTCGCCGGCGATCCACGAGACGTCAGCGATTCCCGGCGTCTGCGTCGCGAAGTTGGACCACAAAACCAGCGCAGCAACGATTAGTTTCAGCATTGATTATCTCCTCAGGACGCGACTTTACCGTGAGATCGCGCGGGCGGTATTGGAAAAATGCGACGTTCTGGTTTTGCGCGTGAACGACTCGGTGAGCGCGCTCTGTTCCGCGAAAAGCACTGACGGCGTTTGCTGGGCAAACTGGTTGAAGTCGCGAATCAGGTGTGCCTGATCGTAGTAACCACACTCGACCGCGATCGACGCCCACGCGGCATCCGACCGCTCGACCGCGCGAAAGACTTGTTGAAATCGAAGTATGCGGCTCAGAAGTTTCGGCCCGACGCCGACGTCGCGAAGAAAGCGCCGTTCCAACTGGCGGCTGCTGATTCCCGCGTCCGTCGCGAGTTGGTCCACCGAGATCAAACCGGCGGAATTGACGATCAACGACGCGAGTCGCATCACCGATCGATCGTGCGCGTCACGAAGGAGACGCCGAGTCAACGCCGCCCCGACCGCGGCCGTTTTCTCCGCCAGCGACGGCAGTTCCTCACTGACACTCAACAACTCCCGCTCGAGCTCGCTCGCAACACCACCAAGCTCCACGACCTGATCCGTCACTTCACTGATCGCGATTCGCAGCAACGACGAAGTCCCGCCGGGATGAAAACGAATGCCCAACAACTCGACGCGTCCTGTCGGTGAAATCAGGATTGGTCCGGTCATCTGTCCAACGAGAAAATGCCGCGGCTGAAGCGTGCGTCCGCCATTCGTGTGTTGCAGGAAGCGCTCGCCGAAGTTGAGGATCAACTCGACGCAACCGTCCGGCAGGATCCGCTCCGGAACTCCGTCCGGCGCCGGCCCATCACCTTCGAGCGTCCAGAAACACTCGACGAAGTTATCGAGTGGAGGTCGTGGGGAAATCTCGCGGTAGCGCATGTTTGGTCCGCCAAGAATATCAGAACGGAAACAAAAACAATCGCGCCGCGCGTTCCGAGTGTTTTCGGAAAGCGCGGCGCTTTGTTGCCAGGGTGAAGGCTCGGCTTACTGCGGAGACGATGCGAAAGCAAGGTCGGTGACGAGCACCGCGCCTTGCAGTCTCTCGTTGAACGTGAATTCGACTGAGCGGACGTTGTTGAGGTTGACGCCTCCAAACGCGCTCAACGGAATGCGCACGGTATTCAGGACGACTTTCGGAACTGGACCAACTTCACCCGGCGGGAAGTACAGCGCGCCGGAAACGTCGCTCACGCGCACTGACGCAGTGCTGCCTGATGCGTCTGTCAGCTTGACGCGGAAGTCCTGCGCGAGGTCCGCGAGGTTCCGCGCATCGGCGAAGTTCACGCTGACGCGGAACTGCACCGCCTGATAATTCGAAACGTTGCCGAATGATGGTGGCAGGTCATTTTTGTAATTGCCGGTGAAGTTGTTCCAGCCTGTCCGGAGTTGACTCAAACCGCGCCGCGCCGACCGCGCACTCGGAGTCGTATGCGGCTGTCGCGCGTTTGGCTGGCCCGGCAAGCAGACCGCCGGTTGCGGAGCTTCGCCGCCGCACAAGTCATACGGCGTCAGACCGAGCTGCGTAACTGCGCCGCCGAGGGTGTTCAGCGTCAGGTTGGTGTTGTCCAGCAACCGGTTGACGTCGAGGCGCGCGTTCGCCGGAGCGTGATACGAGACGAACAAGTCGTTTGTCGCAGCCGAGGCCGGCGGCGGAGCATCGCCTGTCAGTATCGGCAGGAACTGGGTCTCGCCGCCGACATACGCGCGGAAGAACGCGCTCATGTATGCGAGACCGGTGCCGCGCTGCTGAGCCTCGGTCAGCCGCTTGTTAGTGGGACCAGATCCGCACTGTGAATCTGAATGACCGCCCACAACGAACGTCAGCCAGTCGTTTGTGGCGCCGGGGAACGGACTCGAAGGCGACCAGATCGTGTTGTAGAAATTGTGATTGGCGCCCATGACGAGCAGGTAATGTTTCGGCGCGTTATCGCCGGGGACGTTGTAGCGAGCGTCGTCGTAGAAGTGAACGCCTTGCAGATCGGAAACGTCGCCGTCGCAGTACGGCAGCAACACGTCGAGCGCGGCATTGTTCACGACGAAGCGGTTGAAGTCGACAGGCGCGAGCGGGAACACAGCCTTGATTCCGTAAGGCGCGCCCAATTCATTGTTCAGCACGTAATGACGCACGACGCCTTCGCCGCCGCGCGAATGGCCCATCGTGCCGATCCGAGTCATGTCGAACTTGCCGACGAACTTGGCGCCGAACGGCGCACCGCCCGTCGTGTTGAAGCCGTTCAGGATGTCGAGATGTTTTTGCATCAGCTCGGCGCGAGCAAGCGCGCCGAGATCGAACACGCTGTTGTCTACGGCGTTAACTCCGTTTGCGCTGACCGAGACCACGACGTAACCGTGACTCGCGAGCACTTCTGCGACGTAGTCGTAACCTTTGTAACTCGGTATCGGCTGGCTTCCGTTGAAAGTGCACGGCCACTGCAACAACTGGCTCGCGCCCTTGAAACAGGTCGCGTGGCGGCCGTGCAGGAAGACGATCACGGGATATGGGCCACCCGGCAGGTTGCTTGGATAATGAATGGAGGCGCGCAGTTCCACGGGTCCGGGAAAGTCGGACGGCTGAAACGCCGTGTCTCCGAAGTCATACTCTTCACGGGAGACAGTGAGTGGTCCGGGGGTTCCGGGGTCAGGCACTTGCGCAAAGGCGGCGCCGGCGCTAACGAGCAGCAAAAGCGTCAAACAAAAAGCGCGGATGTAGTTTTGAGTGCTGGCTGTCATTGGTTTTCTCCTTCACGCTTTATTTGGAGCTGCTGCGAGAGCCTGACGCGGTTGCTTTTGTCGTCGCCGTAAGAAATTGAGACCACGCCGCCTTCGCGTATGAGGGAACTGTCGAAGGTGATGGCGGTGATTTGCGAAAGGGTTTCGTTTTCGATGCCGTTGCCGACGATCTCATCGTCGATCCAGATAACTGCCGGCATAGCGCGAACGGGGAATGGACCACCTTGCACGGTCACGCGCCACGCTTTGTCGACCACTTGCTCGCGGCCCTGGACCTGGACCGTCAGACTGCGCGGCAGAGTCAACTCTTCAACGCGGTAACCGGTCAGTTTCAAATCGCCGGTGGGGCGAGTCGACTTCGCTTCGCTAATGACCTTGCCTTGTAGTTTAAGTAGCTCTCTCACGGGTACTTCCTTATTCGAGGGAGGAGTATTCCGCTGCGCAAACGCGGCGGTAGCGCCTGCGAGTAGCAGGGGGAAGACGACAATTGCCATCGCTAAAAAGCGATTTACGGGATTCTGTTTCATTCTGAGCTCTCCTTTATGGACCATCAGGACGATGGTAAGGATTTTAAAGTGACTGATAAGACAAAACCTCTGCGCGAGAGGAACAGCGGGGGAATAGCTTGCGACCCAAGCGCGATCTTGTCGGGATTAACGAATTAACTGGGCAGGAGTAGGCGATACCTTAATCGCAATTATTGGTGATGTCAATTGCGGTTAGATTCTGATTGAATGCGGGTTTGGAATTCCCACTAACGAAAATTGATCACATGGTCCAGGCGGATGGTTTTGCCTTTCAGCACCTCGGTAGTGTGATAGTTGCTGTACGTCTTCAGCGCTTCGACGAGCGTCTTTCGCGGCACCTCCGTCTTGCTCACCGACTTCCCATGCTTCCCCGGCATCGTCGAACAAAACGTCTCCAACCGATTCTTCGTCTGCTTCTCGGATCGCTTCTTAAAACCGTTCCACAACGTTCGCGGCGTCGCGTTGCGGCTGCCATGATGGCCCACCTTGTACAAATCGACTCCCGCAAGCATCCTCATCACCGCCGGTTTACTGAGCGCATACGACCAGTTCTCGATCTGCGCGTCACCCGGAAATAGCAACTTCTTCCCACCGACTTCAAACAACAAAATGATGCTCGTATTGTTCATCACTTTGTCGAGCGCGCGCACGATACTCAGCAACTGCTCCCCGCGAAGCGCACGCACACGCTGAACGAACCAACGCGTCGCGCCCGGCGCATTCGTCATCGTGTAAGTCCGCGCGCCATTAAACAGATGCGGATTTTTCTGGATGACGAACTTGTTCGACATCGCCTGCAACTGCCAGAACTCATCCTCGTCTTTGCTGCGCTGCGACGTAATCTCCTCGGACTGCTTGAGATTCGGCGGTCCCAGCACGCGAATCTTCACACCCGGCAACACACTCTCCAGACCCGAACGCGATCCGTAGTTCAGGTAGTAATGCCGTTTCCCCATGCTCATGAGGTTCTCGACCGCGGACATGTTCGACAGATTGTCCTCGCCGAGAAACGTCAACTCGCGATGCAGCGTCTTCCCCAACACCGACTTTCTGCGTTCAGCTTCGATCAGCACCGACCCGGCAATCTCGTGCATGCTCCTCAGCGACGAGACAAACGATTGCGTCTTCGTCATCGTGCCCGGCGCCTGCTTCGCGTTCACGCGCGCCTTCGGATGCTCCGTCCACGGTTGAATAACGACGTCCGGACTGCACGACGCAATGATGTCGCCCGACGCGGTGCCCTTCGCGTTGGTCGCGAAACCACTGATGTGATCCTTATGCCGGTGCGTGGCGACGATCGCGTGCAGCTTCCCGCCAGTCTCTTTCTTGATGTCCTGCGCCACACGCAGCATCAGGTTCTCGCCGTGCGACTTTTTCTGACCGGTGCTGCCGAAGTCGACCAGCACGTGGCGATCGTGTGTCTTGCCGTTGTAGTGGAACGTCAGCAGGAAACAGTCGCCAAATCCGACCTGGTAAGACCGTAACGTCAACTTCTTGGGTTTCATCGATGCCATGATCTGCTTACCACTCCTGTCGAATTGAGTTGGCGAACGGCGCCGCGCGCTTCTTGCGATGCAGGTTGGCGAAGTTTCTGAAGCTGGAAGGATCGCGATAATAGCCGTACTCCCAGAGGTACTTGAGTCGTTGCGTCTGGCGCTGGGGATGATTGACCCTGTTGGTGACGTGGTACTTCACCCGGCCGTACTCGTCGAAAATCAGAGTGCCGCCGCCGTAGAGCTTGAGTTCCTGATCGGCGGGCATGTCTTCGGGAGCCGTAATCTTGAGCCGGCCCAACTCTCGCGCCAGCACAGTAACGATCTGCATGTACTCAACGACCGTCTCCCTCAGCGCAAAGCCATCCGGACCAATTCGCAAACACGGGCGCAACGAAAGCACGCGCGTGTAAGAATCCTCGTAAAGATCGAGCGCCTTGCGGTTTTGCCAGATGAACCGGAACACCTCGTCGGGATCGCGCTGCATCGACTCGAAATGGACCAGTTCGTAGCTCAAGTCCTGTTCGGGCGGCGCCCAGATTCCGGGATCTTCCTTAGTCCCCTCCGACGCCGGCTCGATTCCATAGCTGATGAACGTCTTGCGAAGGATATCGCGGAAGTGGTAGCGCGAATCGTTGGGATTGATCTCGCGATCCGAAGTGAGAATCGCGCTCAGAAAATCGCAGAACTCCAGGTTAACCGGAGGCGCATAATCGAGAGCGCGGATCACCATCGTGAGAAGGTAGTCGGCAATCATCGCGCCTTCCTCGACGACGCGGTCGCGGTCCAGGTACTCCGTTTTCCGCAGCGCGTCAAGGCGCTTGGACCAAACTTCCACGAAAGAATTCATCACAGCCGCGACGAAAATCTCGCCACGGCGGTGCGGCTCGATAAACTCCGGATCCTTGATGTACGACTTCGAAGGGACCAGCTCAACCGATCGACGCAGCACGTCGCCCCTGATCGCCGGCAACTCCTGGCCCATCTCCTTCGCCAGCCCGAGCAGCATCGATTTGCGCAACGCTTCCGCGGTCGTGTACTTCCGCGCAATCTGGTTGTTTTTCTTGTCTCGAGCGTTGAGGTCGATGATCGTCTCGACGATTCCCGGCAACGCAAACACTGACAGCAGCGCGACGACGTCGGCGAAGCCTTCGTGAAAAGCAGCTTGTTCCGGCGACGACGGATCGGTGTAACGCTGGCGCAAGCCGTCGAGTAACGCGTGCGCGGTCTCGTGCGCGACGATGTCGTGCGAAAGACAACAGAAGACCATGCGCGTCATTCCCGGGAAATACCCAAACATCAGCGCCTGATCGTCTTCCGAGTAAAAGGCATTCGCGTCTGCGAAGGCGTGCGGCGCAACCTTGATCTGGTGCCCGTAAAATCCCCAGCTCACGCGCCGGCCAAGCGCGAACTCGAACCGCGCGAGGATTCTCATCACGATCGCGTACGCGTTCTGCGCGTGAAAATTCGGATCAGACAGAAGCTTCGCGTCAGACGTCTTGTAGAACGGATCGCCGTCGCCGTTCCTGTTGGTCCCGACTGGCGGGTACTTGATCGGACGGTACAGGCTACCCGTCGACGAGTCGTAATCGACAACGTGAACGCGATAGCCCCATGGACCCGGCGCCAGCTCTTCCGCCGGCACTTCGACTTGCGCGCGAAGTATCTTTCCATCGACACGCACGCTCGGATCCTGGGCGATGATCGTAAGCGTGCGTGTTCGCGGACTTGTAGTTGCTGTCATAGGTGTCCCAATCGAAAGAGTGAGTGTTTCAAACGACTGAGTCGCGTCTCAGCGTTTTTTGGCTTTTTTCTTCGTCCCGCTTTTCTTCGCCGACGAGGATTTCTTCGAGGATTTCTTGGAGCCCTTCTTCGACCCTCCGCCGGACGGCTTGGGATAGATCGTAGCCATAAACGAGTAATCCCATTCGTCGATGTCGGTGCCGCCGAGGATCGGTTTTCCGCTCCTGGTTATGTCGCCGGGAATCTGGTAGCACATGATCGACTTGGGATCGCTGTCGACGGTGCCGAGTAATGATGACTCTTCGATAGGGGTCAGGACCTGGCGTCGCACCATCTGCGGGCTCCAGCCCTGCGTCTCGCCGAAGAATTGGATCGCGAGGTTCGGATCGATGAGTTTGACGAGCGCGCGGCGCATGTGTTCGTGCGGGCAGCCGAGCGTGTGTCCCGTTTCGTGTCTGACGACGCGGATGTATTCCGATTCCGGAGTAGTCATCGTGAACGAATCCAGATTCATCGTCGGTTCGTCCTTCTCGATCGTCAGTATGTCGGTGCCGAGATAGGACCAGTGGCCGTCGCCCGGCGTTCTGGCGATGCGGACCTGCGGATCAGTGGACGACGCGACAAACGTGACGTTCGCCGTCTTATCCCAGGCGTTCATGTGTTCAATGATGCGGGAGCGTATGGCGCTCGACGGGTTGTCGAGAAACCCGACCGTCAGCTTCACGCCCTTGCTGCCCCAGAACTTCGTCGTGAGCACGGCGATACTTTGCGGCGTCGGTTTGAAGCTCTTGTTAACCAGCATCAGACGGTTAACGGGAGGATGGTTTAGTGGGTTGATTGTTGCCGCCGTCCGTGCCGCCTCGATCCATTTTTTGCGAGGCAGGGGTTTTGGCAAGCAGACAATCGGTTGATCGCCCTGAGGTGCTTTAGGCATGTCGATCTCCTTGGAGTGGAAATTAAATCGATCTGTGCTCCACCAGTAATGCGTAAAGCCGTATGTTTCGTTTCAAAGAGAATTACACAGGCGCTAACAAGGTCTGAGGTCGGGCGCCGTGCGTGAGTTACATCGTCGAGTCGACGGGTGACACTGACAAATCCGGCCAGTGGACCGTCATCGAATCGCCGATGTTCAAGCGGGACCAGTATAAACTCAATTCGTCGAGATGGTGGAAGATTTGTTTGAGTTTATCTTCGGAGAGGTTGGGTAAGGACGGTGTTTCTTTCCGCGTGTCGTTCGAGTTCGAACGCGCGATCCATTCCTGCCAGCAAAAATAAACCGCCGCTTCGGATCGTTGGCAGTCGGCCCTGCCGTCGCGCATCATCTTTTCGCCGCGGTGGTTCAAGCGACGGCGCTGGCGAGCAGCTTCACGAACAGTCTTTGACGGCTGCGGGATCACGCTGAACGTTCCGCCGCCGGCCGCGAGTTGACCGAAGATGCCGCGCTCGAGACCGAGTTGCGACTCCACGACAAGATGCATCATGTCGTGAGGAACCAGATCGTCGTAGCCCGGCGCCGGGTTCATCTCAACGGCAGGGAGCTCCGGACGTCGAACCTCGACGCGATACCGTCGCCGGCCTGTCCTCTGAAAAATCACTTCCATACCGCGTCGTATTTTACTGCGGATCTACGACGGATCCCATAAACAGCAGCGCGCCATTCGCGTTGTCGCGAATCGCGAAGAAGAACGGACGATCGACTCGCATTACGAAGGGCTTCGGCTCTATGGTCACCGAAGTCGTTGACACTCCTACGCTCGTGACCGCCGCTGCCTTTGTTCCCTCTTCATTGATTTGAGCGAAGGCTTTGTGTTTCACCTCTGAGATGTAAACTCGCTCGCCCGTATTCATCATGCCGGAAAAGTCCGCGCCCATCGGATCGAACGCCTCTGCCATTCCGATAGCTTTCAACGCTTCGTTAAGGTTCGCCTCGTACGTTACCTCGAAACGAGGCAGCATGATCGTGCCGGGTGTGATTCGGAATCGGCTCATCCAGTTTTCCCAGTTTTCGGAAGTGATGGTTTTCTGGAAATCGGCGAGCGTCGTATTCGAGGCAGGCAGGAAGACGTACATGCTTACTCTTCCCGTGCCGTAGGGCAGACTCACGGCCTGGAAATCCTTGTCCTCGAAATAAACGTATTTTCCCGTTTGGGTCATCAACGGGACTTCCTTTTGCTGCCCGTTGAGCAGGTGAAAAGGAGCTTGTTTCGTTTTCGCCTTCTCGAACTCTTCCTTCCACTGGCCCTTGAAATAGATTGCGTTTATGAGAAACAGGATCTTGTCCGAGCTGATGCGATCGACGATCGAATCGATCAGGTTGTTGGTTTTCTGTTTTACCCAGTCGTTGATTGCGTCTGGCGCGCGGGGATCGTCGAAGTTGAGCGTCGTTACGGTTGCGTCGTAGTGTTGCCTGGCGCGTTGGAGGAAATCGGGTTTGAACGTGATGCCTTTTCTTGTCCAGAGGGAGTTGGCGATGTTGAGCTGCACTTTTGGGTCGGCCGGTGCAGGTCCGCGTTGCAGATTGGCGAACGCATTGTTCACTTCGTCGAGGGTGAGACCTTCGATGTCCAACACGCGCGCCATCGCCTCGCGCGTCTTGCCGCCGGCGCCGTTGTAAGTCATCGCCAGCGCGAAACTGATGCTCGTGGGCGAGACGAATACATTCGTGTTCGGGTCCTGTTTGAGGAGCTTATCGTAGAGCCTGAAGGCAAACTTCGAGGCCGCCGGCGCAGGCTGCGCAACGTGAACGCTCGTTCCGGCGATATGCGAACAGGCGAGTAAAACGATGATGGCTAACGCGATAAACGGCTTCACGGCAGGCTACGTCCTTTCTTGATTGGAATGCTATCACTGAAAGAACGCCGCCCAGTCCGGAACTTGCGCGAGACGTTATCGGGTCGCAGAGTAAAGCTATTTCGAATCGAGTGGCAGACCGGCGTCGACCCAGGCGTCAAATCCGCCGTAGAGTGGATGTACGTTCTTCCAACCACGATCGATTAGTTCTTGTGCCACACGGGCACTCGAGGCCTCATTCAGTCAGGTACAATACGTTATGACGACACGATCGTGGGGGATCTCCGCGAGATGTTTTTCTATCTCGTCAGCCGGCACTCGAAGTGCGTCCGGCAGTTTCCGGTCAGACTCTCCCCACGCCTGCGGATTTCGCGAATCTACAAATGCGAACGTTTCGCCACGGTTCAGCCGCTCCTGGATCTCATCAACTGTAATTCTTGTCGCTTGCATAGCTGTCTGATATGCCACGAGCCCGGGACACAGATATCACGAACCAGACAAGTTTTTTTGCCAGTGAATGCGTTATGGGGAACTGGAGAGGATTAAGAATAGGTGGTGCACCCGGCACGACTCGAACGTGCGACCCCCTGATTCGTAGCCTTAAAAAGCCTTTTTGGATGAGTGTGCGCCAATTCCGATCAGCGCAGTATCCGAAGACAGTTAGTTCGAGTTGCCAACCAAAAAGACATCCCACGCCCATCGATTAATTTGTACACCGTTTCCGTCCCGCACCTTTGCTCGATAACGGAAGGAGTTCCCGTACTCATCCTGCTTCTTGGACTCTTTGTAATCAAGTTCAATCGAGTTTAGGCCGAGGGTCTGCAAGGGCGATAACTCTGCTGCTTCCGAGACGCCGTTGTGATTACGGTCTTGCCACAAACGCAACGATACGAAAATGCTATCGCTGGGTGTTATTAGCCCGTCTCCGTTGCCTCCGTTCGTTGGCCTATCGTACTCAGCCAAAGCTAAAAATCCGTTTCGTTCTTGCCCGAGAGGAGGATCAGGTTGAGGTGTGAAATTGCCAAACAATTCCGAGCCGTCGTCTATCGTGCCATTTCCGTTGCGATCCAACGCCAGCCAAGCGTCATCTGTCCCCACTTCCGTCCAAGCCCGACCCTCGTGCGTGCCGTTACTGTCGAGGTCGAAGTTTACACCAGCCGTCGCATTGGTCAGTTTAAATCCATCCCCCGTCACGTCAATGAGAATGGGAGTTCCGCAGCACTCAATACCGTCAGCCGTGGCCACACAGCAAATGCCACCACCTCCTCCTCCGTCACCGTCGTCGGCGGGTTGTTGAGAACAATTTCGCTCCCAATGGTGATTGATCGCCCCCCTTGCTCCGTCGATCCCACATGTATTCTGTGACGTAACGAACGCCTGCCAAGTCAATTGGCTCCATCGCGTCACATCTGTGGACGGTTCGGACCATTCGGGTTCGTCAAATTCGGGAAAGCACCTTACGCACGTGCTCGTCATAAAGCCGCTGCTGAACAATTTATTCTCACCCGAATCGGTGATTACTTGCCTCAGGGGGAGTCCCACCGTCCAATATATCGTCGTGTCGACGGATTTTGAGGTCACCTCGGGATTATGGTTTAGTACGCAACCGTTCGAGGCGATCTCCGGCCCAAACGTAGGTGGTTGAGCCACCCAAGTGCTACCGCAATGCGCTAAAACGAAAGTTGTCAAAAAGAATGAGAACGACACCGTCAACAAAGAAATAATTAATAGCTTCATTGATGACCTCCGTTCTTTTGTTGAGCCTTCTTCTTGAGCTGGTACTGAATGCGATCCTTCCGGATGCCGTCTAAGGACCGCTTGTCTCCCTCCTCCTTTCCGTCTGCAAAAATTGCCGACCCGAGGAAAACTGTTTGATCTTGCGGAATCTCACCGAGTGATAAAACAAACGTTTTCAGGGTGTGAGGCGGTATGACGATTCGGGGATTACCCTCTTCTAATAAGCCGTCGATTGCAATTCCCCCGCTGTCTTGATTGTGCCGCCAAATAAAATCCAAACCCATTACGGCTGAATCACGGTTATTAGTTACATCAATCTCGATCGCGGCTTGCGGAGTTCCTTGATTTACCAATCTGACTTCGGTTATTTGCAACCCTGGAATGCTCGACACCACGTGTGGAGCTTCTTTTACCTGAGCGGGCCGGCTCACGCTATTAGCGGGCCGGCTCACGCTAGTCTGCTGTTGAAAATTACGGCTATAGACTACCCCACCAACGACTGAGGCCATGGAAAGCGAAATAGCTAGCGCAAGGACACGTTTATTCGATTGTTTTTTCTTCATGTAGATGTCGGTTCGGAAACTCTACTGCGTGAGGTATCCACGAGATAGCCTCCAGTGGTCAGCGGGTGTTGGGAAAACCTACCTGGGCAATCGTAACTCGCGTGAGGTAATTGAATGCTGGGCCGTCACTAATGCTGTTGCTCTTGGTAGACGGCCCTTGGGAGTCCCTGCACTATACACTCGTTGCCGAGAGCGAATCAACGGTTTACGGTAAAACTGAGAACTAATTGAGCCTTTTCTAATAACTGGAGCAGCGCGGCAAAACCCTCTACTGGCTCTGGAAGCAAACCGGCATCCGCTACGCGACGATCTGGCAAATGGGCAAGGGGCGACGTAGCGCGTCTGAATTTGGACGTGTTGGATCGCGTCTGTGAAGCGCTGGAATGCCAGCCGGGAGATCTTCTCGTGAGAGTTGAGACTAAGCGAAGAAAGCGAGGCAAGTAGCAATGGCGGGACAGATCATTTCGCGTGGGCCGGACAAGTGGATGGTCCGAATCTTCTTAGGCCGAAATGCGGACGGCAAGCGCCTTTATCAGAATCACATGGTTCACGGAAAGAAAAAGGATGCGCAGAAGTGGCTGAACGACGCTCTAACCAAGAAGGATCTTGGGATTCCGACATTCAAAACAAAGCTGTTTGTCGGTGAATACCTGAATACCTGGCTCGAAACCGTTGCTAAGCCTCGGGTCAGCGAGCGCACGTTTGATAGTTACACGTCATTACTGAATCAAGCGATCGCAAACCTCGGCAAGATGCCCCTATCACTGCTTCGCGGTGAGGATATTCAGAAATTCTACGGTTCCGTGACGCCTTCAACCGCACGACATATTCACGCACCATTCCGTAGCGCGTTGTCACAAGCAGTTAAGTGGAACCTCATATTCTCAAATCCGTGTGATGCGGTTGAATTACCTACTCCCCGTGCGCGCGAAATGCAAGCACTAATCGCCGAAGAGGCCGTTCGCTTTCTCAAAGTTGAAAGCAAGCATTCCTGCCTTTTTGCATTCTTATTAACTACCGGCGCTCGGCCATCGGAAGCGCTCGGCCTGAAATGGTCAGATTTAGACTTTGAAAGAGCTACGACAACGATTCAGAGAACCCTGCAATGGCACGCGACGGGAGGTTTTTACTTCGCTGAAACAAAAACGAAGGGATCGCGGCGCACTGTACCGCTTCCGGCAACGCTTGTTGTCCATTTGAAGCAGCACCGCTCTAATCAGGCTCAGGCGTTTCTAAAACTCGGTCTGAAGACTGACCTTGTGTTTGCTAACAGCGAAGGAATGCCGATAATGCGCAAGAACCTCGTGAGGCGGCATTTCAAACCTGCACTTAAGGCGGCAATTCTACCCACTGACCTGACGCTCTACTGTTTGCGGCACACCTGCGCCAGTCTATTGCTCCAAGCTGGCGTTCATCCGAAAGTCGTCGCCGAACGACTCGGCCACACTTCTACTATGCTCACCTTGGACGTTTACTCTCACGTCGCACCAGGGATGCAAGCCGAAGCGACAGCCTGCATCGAAAAGGCGCTCTACGGCTGAGAAAGTGCGGCCCAAAAAAGTTTTGGCACACCATAGGCACACTCACAAAGAAAGGGCGTCCAAAGCGGACGCCCTAACTTATTAATTCCATTGGTGCACCCGGCACGACTCGAACGTGCGACCCCCTGATTCGTAGTCAGGTACTCTATCCAGCTGAGCTACGGGTGCGAAGCCCGTAATACTAAAGAAAACGGGCGCATATGTAAAATGCGGCCTCTCTCGTAGTGAAATGCGACCTCTCCGGCAGTGAAATGCCGCCGTTAGCGCGCGAAGTAACCGGGTTTGGTGCGCGCGGTCAGTTCCGGCCTGACAACTTCCACTTTCACCTCATGCCACTTGCCCCGCACCCGCTCGCCCTGCGGCTGATACGCAACCGTGTAAAGCGTGCGCAGGTTCGCCGCGACCTCGCGATAAAGCTGCGCCATGTATTGCAGCTTGTCTATCTCGTTCAAACGGCCACCCGTACGATCCGCCAGCGACTGCATTCGCGCCCGCGCAGCAGCGTAGATTCCGACGATATTCGGCGTCTGTAACGGCAATCGCTTCGGGTCACCTGACGGCAACGCGAGCGGAAAGATCGTCACGCCTTGTCGATCCGCCGACGCAAGCACGCTCTTCAGGTCCGGGCTCGAGTGCGGATCGATCGTCGCCAGCGCTTCTTCATTGGTCTGCGCTTTCGACAGCGTCGACCGATCGGAGTTGCGAAGCGACGTGTCGAGCCCGTCAGTGAGCACAACAATCGCCTTTCGCCGCTGTCCTTCTTTCTCCAACTCCTTCAACGCGTATTTCAATGCATCATAAAACTGGGTCTCGCCCGCGCCCTCAGCGATCTCGATCGCGTACGCAGTCTTCATGCGGTCGGTCGTAAAACCACTCAACGACTTCACTTTCGCGTTGAACTGAACCACGGCCACGCGATCTTCCGGCGCAAGAGCGTCGAGAAAACGCTGGCTCGCGAGCTTCAACTGCTGGCGGAAGTTGATGGTCGACCCGGACATGTCGAGCATCAACACCAGGCTGAACGGCGCGTCAACCGGTTCGAAAAGTTGGATCGACTGTTTGACGCCGTCTTCGTAAACAGCAAAATCGTTTCGCGTCAGCGACGTAATCGGGCGTCCTTGTTTATCGACCACGCCGATGTGCAACTGCACCAGCGTCGTTTCAGTACGCACGATATCTTCCACTTCCTGCGCCGTTGCCGCCGTCGCGGCGACAAGAACAAAAAGCGTTAAAAACAGGAATCGGCTGGGGATGGTGGAAAGATAAGTCCGGTAGTTCATGCGAAAATCAGGCCGAAAGTATGCCCATCCGGGGTCAATTTTTCAAACGCGCCCTTTTCGGACGCCCGCGAAATGGGATCGGTTGCTTGACCGAACCCGGATATAATGCCGCTCTTTGCAGATAGGAAAGGGCCTCACGTCATTGTCATTCCTCACAACATACCGTCCGAATTTTTGTTGCGAATGCGGCGAGAAGATAGTGCGACTACGCTGGCGTCCATGGACCAGCCGGCGGTTTTGCGACAGCTGTTTCCGTGAAACAGCGAAGGCTTACTGGCTGCGAAACACAGTCGCGACGATCGTTCTTTTGCTGGCCGGCGTCCTGATCGGGAGAGGCGTTCGACGCGAGCCGCCGCCGCTGGTGATCGAGCGAGCGGCGCAACAGTCTTCGTCGCAAACCGGAACGCCGGCCGCGCAAACTCAAGCGCCATTAACGCCGGAACAGGTCTACATCTGCGGCGCCCGCACGAAGAAAGGCAAACCCTGTTCGCGACGCGTTCACGGTCCGGTGCGCTGCTGGCAGCATAAAGGAATGCCGGCGATGTTGCCGGCGGAGAAGTTAGTTATTAAAGAATGAGTCGTGTTAGGATAGACCCAACAGGGAGTACGGGATCATGCCTGTTATCGAAGTGCCTGCGGAACTCAATTTCTCACCATTGTTGCGTCGCTACACGCTTGAAGAGTTCTGGTCGCTTCCAGAACGCGAGGATCGCGTGCGATATGAACTTATTGCGGGATGCTTATTCATGGTTCCACCACCTGACCCGCCTCACGGGGATGTGGCAGCGCGAATGACCAGGGCGCTGATGAAGTTTGTTATTGAAAACGACGTCAAAGGTGACGTTCACCATCCACATTCGGCAATCTGGAAACACGCCATAGGCTCGACCTACCTTGAGCCCGACATGATGTACGTTTCGAGAGCTTTGCAAACCGAGATGGGCGATGACCGCCCCTCTGCTGATATCGTCTTCGAGCACCTCTCCGAAAGTTCCAACATTGACGACCGCACGACGAAGGCCGACACATATCTGTTGCTCGGCGTGCGAGAACTGTGGCTGATCGATCCTGTCAAAGTTACCATCGAAGTCAGACATGCCTACCAGGACGCTGATATAGCGACGTGGGAAACTTTCGTTTACTCCCACGAAGAGCACGCAAAATCGCGCGTCCTCAAGGGCTGGGAAGTCTCGGTTGCCGAATTGTTTGATGGATTAGTTTAGGCCACAGACGATCAACGATCGCCTGTGGCCCAAGCTGTTTACTGACGCGCCCGCGAAGTTGAGGCGTCTTTGATGGTCTTGACCGGCGGTGCGGGTTTGCCGGGGAGTTTCACCGGCGACTTCAGTTTCGTCATGATCTCCGCGATCGCCCGTTCGAGCTGCGGATCTTTTCCAGCGAGCACCGACCCCGGATCGTTATCGACTTCAATATCCGGATCGACACCATAACCCTCGATAATCCACTCGCCGTTCTTGTTCGCAAAACCAAACTCCGGCACGTTCACGGTGCCGCCGTCGATCAATCCACCGCGATTCGTGATGCCGACAACGCCGCCCCACGAACGCTTGCCAATCAACGGACCAAGCCCAGCTTCACGGAACATCGCCGGGAAGATGTCGCCGTCGGATCCGGAATTCTCGTCGAGAATCGAGACCATCGGTCCAATGAACACAGCGTCAGGATACGTCGTCGCATCGTCATTCGTACGCGAGTAGCCCAGCGCCAGCACCTTGCGCCGCAGTCGCTCGATGATCATCCGCGATACGTTGCCGCCGCCATTCGCGCGCACGTCGACAATCAAGCCTTCCTTGTTCAACTGCGGGTAGTACCACTTGATGAACTCACGAATCCCGTTCGCGCCCATATCCGGCAGGTGCAAGTATCCAACGCGGCCGTTGGTCGCTTTCGAAACCTTCTCGCGATTGCCGTTGGCCCAATCGAGATAGATCAGGTTTGACTCGTCCGTGATCGGCCGATACGTGACGGTCCGCGCGCCCTGCATCGTAGGCGTCTTGTTGAGCGTTAGCTGCACCGGATTGTCCGCCTTGTTCTTCAACAGCCGATACGGATCGTCCGTCGCCTTCAACTCTTCTCCATCGATCGCCAGCACGTAATCGCCGACGCTCGCGTTCACGCCCACCTCCGTCAACGGCGAACGATAAATGTCTTCCTCGTTCTCGCCGGTGAAGATCTTGGCGATGCGATAGCGTCCGGCCTGCCGATCGAGCTCAAACCGTGCGCCCGGAAGTCCGTAGCGCGGCCGCGGCGGAATCTGGAAATCGCCGCCGTCGATGTACGCGTGCTGGACCGTCAACTCGGAGATCATCTCGTGGATCACGTAGTTGAGGTCCGAACGATGCGCCACATACTTCAACAAAGGCTTGTACTGCTCGCGCAGCGCAACCCAGTCGAAACCGTGCATGTTCGACACGTAGAACCAGTCGCGATAACGGCGCCACACTTCGTTGAAGATCTGCTCCCACTCCTCCGCCGGAATACGATCGACGTACAGTCCCGCAGTCGAAACTGCTTTGCGCGTGCGATCGCCGGTCGGCGTGGCATCGTAAAGGTTGTAAGCCGGACCCTGCGCGACCAGGACTTTCGAGCCGTCCTCGGAAAGCGTGTAGCCACGAATGTCTTCCGCAAGCGTCGTCTCCTTGCGATCCTTGAACGCATAGATCTTCAAGGTGGCGTTCCGATCGCCCTGCCTGCCGTAGTAACCTGCGCCGCCAACGACGTAGAGCAAGTGACCAGCCTTGGCCGAGAGACCGAAATAGTTGTCTGCTCCGATAGGCGCTCGCGCGACGCGATTCGAAATGCCGTCGAAGTCGATCGTCATCGTCGGAGGCGGTTTCGGCGCGGCTTCGGGCTTCGCTTCCGCGGCAGGCGCGGCAGCGGGACTCGGAGTTTCAGCAGGTTTCTCAGGCGAAGTGGCCGGCGCAGGCTTCGGACCTTCGTCGGCACTCTTCGCCACCGTCACTTCATCACTCTCGGGCGGGAACGGATGCTTCACGTCCTTTCGCAACGTCATCGCGTAGATGTAGCTCGTGCGGTTGGTGGCGAAGTTGAATTCGATCTGCGAAAGCTGCGGCAGAAACTCGCGGTCGCTGAGGAAGTAGAGATAGTTGCCCTGCGGGTCCCAGGTCGGACTCGTAGCGTTGAAATTCACGTCCGTGACGCGCCGCAACTGGTTATCGGCGGCGCTCCAAATATAAATAGACGAAAACTGGTTATCGTTCGCCATCGTGAAAACGAGGAAGTTTCCGCGCGGCGACCAACTGTAGTCGCGCACCTGGCCGCGACGTGAGTCTGCGATCTCCGTCACTTTCCGATCCGCAAGCGTAAGCACGTAGACCTTGCCGTCTTTGTCGCTGAAGGCGATGCGCTTGCCGTCAGGCGCCCACTCCGGACCGTAACGCATGGCGCTGCCGCCGCGCGTGATCTGTTCGGCGGGTTTCGAACCGTCCTGCGGAATCAGGTACAACTCTTCTTCGCCGCTCTTGTCGGAAATAAACGCGATCTGCGATCCATCGGGCGACCAGGCCGGCCATTTGTCGAACGAGCCGGAAGAATCGGTCAGGTTTCGCGTCGGGCCTTTCTCGATCGGCGCGGTGAAAATGTCGCCGCGCGCCGCAAACAGCACGCGCTCGGCCTTCGGACTCAATCCGACGCTCTGAATCAGGTTCGCAACCTGAACACGGCTCGGCCGCCGCGCGATGCCTTCGTCGGGAACGTTGATCGAGATCGGCGTCGCCTTTTTCGACTTCGCGTCCAGCACCTGGAGCTCGCCGTTCAACTCGTAAACGATCTGGCCGTCGTTGTCGGAACTCGGCCAACGCACGTCGTACTGTCGATTCGTCGTGATCTGCGTGGACCTGCCGGAACCGACGTTGTAAGCGTAGATATTGAAATGACCGTCCCGATCGGAGTTGTAGAAGATCGTGTCACCCACCCACATCGGATCGCGCGTCGGACGCGGGCCGTCGGTGATCTGCTTCGCGGTGCGGTTCTTCAGGTCGAAGATGTAGAGATGGTTCGCCTGTCCACCGGCGTATCGCTTTTCAGAGCGGAAGTCACGGGCTTGTGGCGAGTAGACCATCTCGGCGCCGTTTGGCGAGTAATCGCCGGAACCGGCTGTCGGCATCGGCAGCGGCTCAGCCGGACCGCCGTCGATCGAAACTGAGTAAAGACGCGAGATGCCGACCGACCATGAATCACGCGTCGAGCGGAAGTAGACGCTCTTGCCGTCTTTGCTCCATCCGTACACCTGGTTTTCCCAGCCCCAGCGCGGCGGCAGCGGCCCGCGCGCCGGATAGAAGGTAAGCTGCTTAGGTTCGCCGCCCGTGGTTGGCACGATGTAGACCTGTTCGTCGCCATCGTACTGGCCGGTGAAAGCGATCCACTTCCCGTCCGGTGAGAATTTGCCGAACAGCTCGACGCCCGGATGAGACGTCACTCGCGTGGCCATGCCGCCGGACGACGGCGCGGTCCAGAGGTCCCCGCCGTAGGTGAAGACAACGCGGTCGCCGCGGATGTCGGGGAATCGCAGTAGCTTCGTCTGCGAGTAGGCTGTGGACGAAGCGACCAGCGCCAAAGTGACGAGAAAAATCAGGCGGACAGTTCTGAACAAGGGGAACAAGGGGTACCTCCTATGTGGCTGGGTCTTTGGTCTTTGGGCTTAGGTCTTTGGCCTTGACCATCGGTTCAAAGACCCAAGACCCAAGACCCAACCCCTACTTTCTATTCTTGAACGCGTCGTTCAATTCAGTGTGTCTACTGGATAACACCACCAAACGCCCATCTATTAACAAATATCGTATGCGAGTACGAATTTCTAACAGATCGCCGTCCGTCACGACGAGATTCGCCATTTTTCCCGGCTCGATCGAGCCCAAACGGTCGCCGACGTTCAGTATCTGCGCCGGATAAAGCGTCACGGCCTTCAACGCGTCCGCCTTCGACAACCCAAACGCCGCCGCCATTCCCGCATATTGCGCGAGATTGCGAACCTCGGCGCCGGCGTCGCCGGTCGAGATGCAGAAACGGACGCCCGCCTGCTGCAACTTCGCCGGGTTCTCGTAAAGCGCGTCGTAATAGTCGTCTTCACGACTCGGCAGCGAGAACACGCCCGTCAGAATCACGGGCACGTTCTTCTCCTTCAATAGACTCGCGACCTTCCACGCATCATTCCCGCCGAGGATGATGGGCTTGAGTTTCATCTCCTCCGCGAACTTGAGCGCGCCGCGAATCTCCGCTTCGCGATCCGCACGGAAGATCACCGGCTGTTCGCCGCGAACGTACGGAACGAGCGGTTCGAGTACGACATTGTGATCCGGACGCGGCAAGGTCTTGTCTTTCGCGTAAGCGTCCTGCGCGCGACCGTAAGCTTCGGCGTCGCGCAGCATCTTGCGGATCTGTTCGACCTGGCGTTCGTTGTTCGCAAGCGTCTCCGTCAGATTGATCGGCTGCTGGAAACCGCCGAACCCACCGCCGCCGCCACCGATGCGCGGGTAGTTGATCACCAGCGCGAACTGCGGAACGACGGCCATCTCCTTCGGCGCGGTGCCGAGCAGGTTGATGAGCGCCGCCTGGCCCGAGATCAGTCCGCCGGTCGGCGCGGTCAACGTGTTCGTGATGCCTTCAACTCGCGTCACGCCGATGTGCGCGCTGTGCGGATTGACGGCCGTGATCGCTTTCGCGTTCGGATTAAACTCGCCGACCTCAGACGTGTCGACCGTGCCGTTCGCGCCCTGCGGAACTTCGACGAGGCCCATGTTCGTGCCCGCGTCGATCATTCCCGGATAAACCGACAGCCCGCGCCCGTCGATCGTCTGCGCGCCGGCCGGAACGTTGACGTTCGTGCCGACCGATTCGATCTTGCCGTCGCGAATCACGACGGTGCCGTTCTCGATGTCCGCGCCGCTGACGGTGACGATGCGAGCGTTACGAATCGCGAACACGCCGCGCGGAGGAATTACGCCTTGCTGCGTGGTTGGGTTTCCGATCTGCTGAGCGAAAACAGGAACACAGAGCAAACAAATCGTAAGCAGGATCTTCATGGCATCTCCTCCTCGTCGATGACGTCGTCTTCGTGAGTTCGCGGCCGTTGCCGCGGCGTGCGCGGAGACTGACCCTGTGCGGGCGGTTTGTTCGGATCCGCCTGTTCCAACGTCGCGCGCTCTTTCGCGAGCGCGGCGCGGTGCGCGAGATCCTGTTGGCGATCGAAAAAGACTGTGCCGTCGATGAAGGTCGTGTCGACGCGTGAATAGACGCTGAACGGGTGCCCGTTCCAGATCGCGAGGTCGGCGTCTTTGCCGACTTCGATCGAGCCGACGCGCTCCTGAATGCCGAGTTGAATCGCCGGATTGAGCGTGATGAGCTTGAGCGCCTGTTCTTCCGTCAGGTCGCCCCAGTGCATCGCTTTCGCCGCTTCTATATTCAAGCGGCGGGCGCGTTCGTCGGAGTCGGAGTTCATCGAGACGACCACTCCGGCACGCGTCATGATCGCGGCGTTGTAGGGAATCGCGTCATAGGCTTCGATCTTGTAGCCCCACGAGTCGGCGAAGATTGAAGCGCCCGCGCCGTGCGCGGCGATCTCCTTCGCGACTTTGTAACCTTCGAGCACGTGTTGGAACGTTTTGACCTTGAAACCAAACTCGTCCGCGAGGTTGATCAGCATCAGGATCTCGCTCGCGATGTAGCAGTGAGCGTGAACGTAACGGCGGCCTTCGAGAATCTCGACGAGCGGCTCGAGCTGAAGATCACGTCGCGGCGGGATCAGGTTCTTGTCCTTCGCGGACGCGGCGCGATATTCGTCCCACGTCCGTTTGTAGTCGCGCGCCCGCGTGAACGCGTCGCGAATCGTTTCCTCGACGCCCATGCGCGTGTTCGGATAACGGCGCTGGACGCCGGGCAGGTTCGGCGTGCTGCTGCGCTTCACGTTTTCGCCGAGCGCGAACTTGATTCCCGGCATGGCGCCCGGAAACAGAAACTCGCTCGCCGGCCGTCCATATTTGATCTTCACGACCGTATTCAGACCGCCGATCGGATTCGCCGAGCCGTGCAACAGGTTCAGCGTCGTCACTCCGCCGGCCAGCTCGCGATACAGATCCACATCAGTTGGGTTGATCACGTCCTGAGTTCGCACCATCGAGGTGACGGCGAGCGTGCCTTCGTTGATGGTGTCGAGCATCGAGTGGGAGTGACAGTCGATGATGCCCGGCATCACGAACTTGCCCGTGGCGTCGATGACGCGTGCGTTCGCGGAAGCGTTCAGGTTTTTGCCAATCGCGGCGATCTTGCCGTTGCGAATCAGCACGTCGGTGTTGGGAAGCGTGCCGCGCGTGACGGTCAAAACAGTCGCATTCCGGATCAGTGTTTCTACCGGCGATGCGGGTTGCGCCTGGACCACAGAACCGGCGAGTGCAATCACGAATAGAAGAAGAAGTTTTTTCATAATCTGTGTTCCTTAGTTTGGACGTGAACGAGTTGCCGTGAAGGTTCCCGGCGCCGCGCCGACAACGGTCACATTGCCACGAATCTCGTTCCCGGAAAGCGTCCCGGTAAACGTAGCTTCTTTAGTTTGTCCTTCGAGCTGAAGCGGAATCGTGAAGCGAACTTCGTCACCGGTCATGGACGCGTTCGAGATCTCGCCCGCACCAAGCGATCCCGCTATCGACCCAGTTACACGTTCGCCTTCCTGTTGCAGCGTCAAGCTGCCGGTCTTCTCGTCCGGACCCAGTTTGACGTTGAGCGCCCATGCGCCAGTTACGTTGCGGCCACCAGCGGGTCGGTCGGTTGGAGGACGAAGATCGATCGGACGGCCGTCTATGAACACGTGCGCGACGCGGCTGTTTCGATCGAACAGGTCGCCACGCGTGATCGTCAGGTTCGCGATCTTGCCGGGCTCGATCGAGCCGAGCTGGTTTGCGACGCCGAGAATCTCAGCGGGCCAGATCGTGAAGGCGCGCACCGCGTCGGCAGACGATAGGCCGTTCTCGATCACGCGGCTCGCGTTGAGCATCAGATCGGAGACGTTCGCCAGCGAACCTGACTGAAACGCAAACCGAACGCCTGCCTTCGCGAGTTTGCCCGCGGTCTGCTGCGCTTCGACGCGCTCGCGTAAAACCCGCATCGGTTCAGGATCTGCTTCCGGCATCGCTGCGGTCGTACGGCGCGGCAAGTTGAGCGACAACAGCACCGGAACGTTCTGTTTCTTCAAATCGCCGGCCACTCGATCAGCCTCGCGCCCGCCGGCGATGATGAGTTTGAGTTTGAACTCTTCAGCGAGATCCAGCGCGCGACTGATTTCGCGTTCGGTGTTGGCGATCATCACGACCGGCATGCGGCCTTCGATCACCGGCACGAGCGCCGCCAGCGATCGATCCACGTCCGGACGGCGAATGCCGCGCGGGTTGCGCTCGTAAATCTGCATCGAGTCGCGATAACGCTGCGCGTCGAGCATCATCTGCCGCAGCGTCGAGAACACGCCCAGCAACGATCCCGGATAGCCGCTGCCGCGCAATGGAGTGAAACTGACGTGCATCGCCACCGGCGAGCGAACAATCATCTGTTGCGGCGTCTCGCCGGAAAGATTGATCAGCGCCGACTGTCCCATCCAGATCCCGCTGCGCGGCGCAGTCAGCGCGGTCGTGATGCCGATGTTTCGCGACGACTCGATCTCCGTTCCGCTCGGACGGATCGCGTCTTCGACCATCACTTCCGGTTGCAAACCGGCCGGCTGCGTCGAATTCGGACCGCCCGGCGCCGGACGTTGCTGCTGTTGAAGCAATAGAAACGCGCCACCACCACCGCCGCCGCCAGGCGATGGCGCGGCTGCCGGTTCGGGCAGCGCCAGGTTCGTGTACGAATCGATCAGTCCCGGATAAACCGTTAGTCCGGAGCCGTCGATGACGCGGGCGTCAGGCGGGGCACTTACGTTCGGTCCGGCAGCGGCGATCAGTCCGTTGCGAATTACGACGGTGCCGCGGTCGATGATCGGACCCGAGACTGTGACGATGCGTGCGTTGGTAATAGCGTACGTGTCGATCGCGGCACTGCGTTGCGCGCGTGTCTGATGAAACGCGCACAGAGCAACGAACGCGACCGTACAAACGGCGACAATAAGACGCGGGTGGACTTTTGGCATAGCGACCAAATCCCCATCAGTTTGAATTTGCGAACGCTGGTTAAGAAGCAACCAGCAACTCGTTTTAGGAAAGAGTGGAAAGATTAGCTCAAAACGGCGAGAAAGGAAAATAATCCACAGATTAAACATGCGCGTTTAACCTGTGGATTAGATAGAAACTCGATCAGGCGTTACTAATTGGCGTTGCGGCGGTTTGCGTTGCCGTTCCTGTTCGCATTCGCGTTTGTGTTCGCGTTTTCGGTGCCAACTTTCAACTGGTTCCTGACAGATTTGACGTCCTCGACGGCTTTCGCGACCTGTTCGGCCTTTGTTTTCTGAGCGGCCGAAGCGACCGTACCGGTTAGCGTGACCACGCCGTTGTCGACGTCGACATTGATGGTCGAATCGCGCAGATCGTCCGCGGCGGCCAGATCGAAGCGCGTTTTCACCCAGAGCCAGCCGTCATTCAAGCCACTGCCGACCGTGCGACCCGACTCCCGCGCCTCGCGCTGGTATCGATCTTTGTCGCGTTCGTATTCTTCGCGCGTCGGCGCCCGGCCGGTGTTGGTATTGGTATTCGACACGGCTGTCGGCGACGGCGATGCCACCATGTTGGCGTTCGTGTTGATATTGTTAGTGTTGGCGTTGCGATTAGCCGACCCGTCGCATGCCGAAAGCGATATCGAAATGACTGCGGTAGCGATTAGTCCGGTGATTCTCGTGCTCATTCCCTCGAAACCTCCTTACAAAAAGACAGACGAAGACCAAGTTCGGAAAACATACAGCTTGCGGGGGTCTCCGTTCAGGATTGCAAGGATTGGGCCACAGACCAGGTCCGTGTCACCACTTCACGCTGCCTTCTTTTGAGGTGTCGATCTCGGCAGTTTGAGGGACTTCGCCAAAGAGGAATCCCTTGATGTTGTCGAAAAGGAAATTCTGGGCGTCAGGGTCGGTCAGGTCCAGGCCGTAGTGATTGATGATCTGTGTTTGCTTTTGCAACCAGCCGCTCCAACACGGCTGACATATCTCCGCGGCGATTCGCTGTCCGAGCGCGTTGGGAAACGGGGCGAATCCGAGCGCGGGGCGCTTCTCGCCACAGTGTGTGCATTTGATCATGTCAGCCCTCCTTATTTGTCATTTTCCATTTTGCATTTCTCATTTGTCATTTTTCAACAAGATGGCAATGAGAAACGACAAATGGAAAATGATAAATGGAAAATGGTCTTATCGTTCTGCTGCTTTGATGGCTGCAATTGTCTCATCATCCCTGGGTTTGAATAAACCCAGCGGGCGAATGTCGCTGTGACGCACGATTCCGTTCGCGTCGATTACGAAGACTGAGCGCGCCACCTTGCCGGGAATCAACGACCGCGCGCCATAAAGTTTCGATACCGCACCGTCCGCGTCCGACAACAAGCGCAACGGCAGTTCGTGATGATCCGCAAACTTCCGGTGCGACTCGACGGAGTCAGTCGAGATGCCGACGACTTCCGCGCCCGTCGCCACGTAGTCGTCCCAACGATCGCGCACCGAACACATCTGCCGCGTGCAGATCGGCGTCTCGTCGCCGGGATAGAAAAGCAGCACGACCACCTGTCCGCGATGGTCCGACAAGCGCCACTGTTTGCCGTCGCCGTCAGGCAACGTGAAGTCAGGCGCGGGTTCGTTAGTTTTCATTATCGATCAAAGACGCGAGGACGTTCATGGCCTCGTCAATCTCTTCATCAGTGTTGAAGAAATGCGGCGACACGCGCAATCCCGCTCCGGGCCGGCTGTCGACAAACACGCGTCTTTCCGCCAGGCGCTCAACCATCGTAGGGCCATCGTCGACGGCAATCATCACCGAGCCGCCGCGGTTGTTCAACTCCAACGGCGTGTTCACGGTCCAACCTCGGCTCAACGCAAACTCGATCATCCATTGCGTTCGGCGTTGTGACTCGCCCGCGATCTCCGACATCCCGACAGACTCGAGAATATCGAGACCCGGAATCGCGGAGTAGAGCGCCGGAATGCTTGGCGTTCCCTGCGCGAACCGCCGCACGGAACGCGCGTAACGCATCGGCGCCGGTGCGAAGTCGAACGGAGAATCGTGCGCGACCCAACCGGTCAGTCGCGGCGTCAGATCGTGCTGCAAGTCGGGCCGAACGTACAGATAGCCGCAGGATGGACCACCGCACAGCCACTTGATCGTCCCGCCGATCAGAAAATCGACTTTCCATTCCGCGGCGTGGAGCGGCAGCACGCCCGCCGACTGGTAAACGTCCAACAGCACCAGCGCGCCTTTCGCATGCGCCCGTTCGACTATGGCGCGGGCGTCTACGCGGTACGAGCTGCGATACGACGTGTGGGCCAACGCGACCAGACATGTCTTGTCGTCGATGGCGTCGAGGATCCGTTCCAGTGGAACCGAGACGCCGTCCAGAGACGGAACGATCTCGACGTTGGCGCCGACCTGTCGCTGTCCGTTCCAGATGTATTCCATCGACGGGAAGTCGAGCGCTGTCGTAACGACTTTGTTTCGTTTTCCGGCCTGGAAATCGAAACACGACGCGACGGTGGCGAGGCCGATCGACGCGTTTGGCTGAATCTGCACGGAACCGGGCTCGCCGCCAAGGATGAGCGCGATGCGATCGCCGACATGACGCGATAGTTGCCACCACGTCGTGGCCCAGGCGTCCTCGCTCGTGTGATGCTCCCACGCGTCGCAGTAAGCGTTCATCGACTCGCGCACAGCACGCGGCACCGGCCCGAGGCTGTGACTGAGCAGATGAATGCCCGAAGCCAGCGTTGGAAACTCTTCACGTTTGCGGTCGAACGTCGTCATTTGTATTTCATCAATATCTTTTCCAAACCGACCGGATCCTTCGAGAACTCACTGAGAATGCGCTTCGCTTCGTCGCCGATCGGCGGATCGTGAGCCTCTTCGCGAATCGCGTTGAGTATTTCCGCAGCGGCAAACTCTTTCGTCATCTTGGGAACGTCGGCGCCGCTGCTCATGTCAGTATCGATCGTCGTCGGCATCACCGTGATCACGCGGACGCCGTCGTCAGCGAGATAAGCGCGCATCGCCTGGCCCAATGACAAGAGCGCCGCTTTCGTTGCGCAATACGTTCCGACCAGCGGCAGGTTTACTTTCGAAAACGCGGTTGCGACGTTAACGATCATCCCGTCGCCCTGCGCGATCATCGCCGGCGCAATCGCCCTCGTCAGACGCAACACGCCGAGATAGTTGACGGCCACTTCCTGCTCGATGTCGTCGAAATTCATCGTTAACGGATTGCCAAAACCTGCAAACCCCGCGTTGTTGATGAGAATGTCGACGGCGCCCATCAGCGCGACCGCGCCGACGTCCGCATCGTTCGTCACGTCCAACTGCACCGGCGTAATGCGAGGCGACAGCGCTTTCAATTCCTCGCGCGCTTCCGGCTTGCGCGTTCCCGCGATGACTTCGCCCGTGCCGGCTTCAGCCAGCACTGACACGAGCGCGCGTCCCAATCCGCGGCCCGCGCCGCTCACCAACACCCGTTTGCCCTCAATCTCCATGTGCGTCCACTTCCGCTACCGATCGATTCTGTCGTTGCGAACGCGCGAGCTGGTAAAGCCCGATGCCGACGAGCCCCCAAACGAAAATCAGCTCAATGCTCGTCAACGACTGCCCGCTGATTCGTTGAGCGAGAGTTTGCGTTCTGAGGACCTCCGCGTCCTGGCCCAACTGGATGACGATCATCAACCCCATCGCGAGCACGGAGACGACGGCGGCCACCTGCTGCATGCGGTGCGGCAGATTGATCTGAATCTCACTCGCAAGCGTCGGGTTCAGACGGGGGAGCAACAAAAATACCAGGCTATGGATGAAATAAAGCACGACGAGCGCAAAAACTGCAACATTCAGCGCGAGAGATAGTTGTCCGCTGATCAGTAACAGCGCGCAGCACAGGAGTGTCAGCGTCAGTCCGCGAATCGGCGTTGCGGTTGCCGGATTGACTAAACCGAGCCAGCGCGGCGCGAGTCGATCTTCGACGATCATGATCGCCAAACGCGACGGAACGAGCATCGTGCCGTTCAATGCCGTCATGATCGCCGCGATCGCGCCGATCGTGACGAATGCCGCCGCGCTCTTCGAGAGATAGATCGACGCGACCTCCGCCATCGGCGCACTGCTCGCTTGTAGCCGCCCGCCCGGCAACACGCCGAACGAAACGACGGCCGTGAAAACGTAAATGACAGCCGTGATCAAGATTCCGTTCAGCAATATTTTCGGCAGCCGATGCGTGCTGTCTTTCACTTCGCCCGCCGTCTGCGCCAGCGACTCGAAACCGGCGTAGGCGAAGAACAACGGCAACAGACTCGCGCCGAAGCCGTTCCAGCCGTGCGTGAAGAACGGTGTGTAATTCGACGTGTCGAGCACGAACAGACCGGGAACGATCAGCACCAGCAACGCCAAACACTTCAACGCCGACATCACGACCTGCATCCGTCCGAACCAGCGAATTCCGATGACGTGAATCAGGAAGAAGACGACGAGCGCAGCGAGCGCGATCGGGAGTCGAAAGCGCGCGTCGATGCGTCCGCCGCTCAGCGCGATCAGGTAGCCGGCCATCGCGTCGGCCAGATACGCGCCGGCGCCGATGTACGAAATGATCTTGAGCCAGGAGCCGACGTAAGCGAGCCGGCAGCCGTTCACCGTTCGCGAGATGTGCAAGTACTCGCCGCCGGGCTCGCGGCCCAGGTGTGTAGATAAATATGCCGCGTAGGGAATCGAGGTCGCGAGAATCGCGGGCGTCAGAACTGCATACCCGAGAATCACGCTCGGCCCGGTCATGGCCCACGCGCGGCTCGTCACCTGAAAGATCCCCGCGCCGATCAGTATTCCGATTAGCGCTGCGTACGACTCGAGCGTGCCGAGATCCCGCCGCAGACGCGAAACGGGGTTATTTTCCGTTTTCCATTTGTCGTTTTTCATTTACCATTTCAGAAAACACGGACCTCATGACCATGCCGAAAGACACCTCACAGGCTCGCGCTGATGAACTCGAGCAACGACTCATCGATTTTGCCGTTCGCATCATCAAGCTTTCAGCTAACTTGCCCAAAACGCCCTCAGGTAATCACATCGCGGCCAGATTTTGCGCGCGGGCACTTCGCCGGCTCCGAATTACGGGGAAGCAAGAGGGGCGGAAAGTCACGCAGACTTCGTCCACAAGTTACGCATTGTGCTGAAGGAACTCAATGAGACTTCAATTTGGTTACGCATTATCAAACGAAGCGAACTCTTGAGAGCAGAATCGCTCAGCCAGCTCATCGAAGAAAACCACAGCCTCTGCAAGATCTTCACCGCTTCACTAAAGACCAGTCGCGCCTCGAAACGACTCGGCAAATGACAAATGAAAAACGACAAATGGAAAATGACTACCGTTTCATCAATTCGTTCGACGGCAGTTTCGGGTTCAAGACTTTTTCAGCGCTCTCGACGCCGGCGACGGGTAGTTTGGCGGCGTCGATCAAGCCGAGTTGCGCGAGCACGGAGGCCTGGTCCCAGTAGATGTGTTCGTGAGCGAGCTTGCCGTCACGGAAGTGAACGATGACGACCAGCGCGACGCGCACGTGTTTGCCCGTCGGCGCAACGCCCGGCAGCATCCAGTCCATTTCGATCGTGTGCGTGAACTCGAAAACCATCTCGTCGACGATACGATCGACGCCGATCGTCCGCGACACGGGCGTCATCGCCGTGTCAGGCGGCATCTGCGGAATGAAACGCTTCGAATAGAACTCGCGCAGCTCGTCGTGACCGACGCCGCCCGTCATTACGGGAACGTGATTGACATAAGCGTCCGCTACCATCGTGTCGAGCGTGTGGTCCGTGTTGCGCGTCGCGAATTCGTATTTGACGTGATCGTCCCACTTCGTTGACAGGACCTGCTGCGCGCCGGCGAGACCGTCGCCGGCAAGATGCCTGACGAAGAATTCAAGACTTCTGAGGTTCGCGACCTCCGCGGCGGCCGCGTCGTAGTGTTCGCCGCCAACGCGTCCGAAAGCATGTCCGAGTCCGGGGTATTCGTGGAGCGTGACAAGCGGATTCGAGCCGAGCGTGCTGTGAATCTGGCGCTGCGCTTCAGGCGGACAAAACTTGTCGTCGCCGGCGATGTGCAACAGCAGCGGACTGGCGAGTTTGTCCGCTTCACCCAACGACTTCTCGATGCTGACGCCGTAGTATCCGACCGCGCAGTCAGGTTTGTAACGCACCGACAACAGGTACGCGAGGTTTCCACCGAGACAATAACCGACCGCGCCAACGCGTCCACTGCACGCGTTGTGACGACGCAGAAACTCGAGTGCCGCCGCCGAGTCGTCGACAGCTTTCGCTTCGTCGAGTCCCTGATAAAAAGCGATCGCCTGGTCCCAGTCTTTGTCCGTCAGCTCGACGCCCGGTTGCTGCCGCCAGAAGAGATCCGGACAGAGCGCGACGAAACCGTGCGCCGCGTACCAGTCAGCCACGTCGCGAACGACCTTGTTTACGCCGAAAATCTCCTGGAGCACGACGATGCCTGGGCCATAACCGCCCGCAGGCAGCGCGAGGTAAGCGTCGAACTCGCCGCCGTCGAAGGATTTGATTGTGACCATAGGCCGGGGATGTTATCCGCGGAGTGACGTTAGCGCAAATATTCTTTTCCGGGATTGCAGACGCGCAGGAAGTTGCACATGCGACAGTGCGGCGCGGGCTTGACTGGAAACTGTTCCGGCTCGGCTGAGGTGACGATGCGCAACATCGCTTCATCCACCGCTTGCTCGCAGCGCGACGGTTCGAGCAGCTCTTTCGACAGATGCGTTTCGACGTTCGGATCGAGGAAGTGAAGCGTGACGCGAATCGGCGCGTTCGCGAGCGACGGAAGCAGTTCGCGAACGGCGAGCGCGTACGCCTGCATTTGCAGTTCGTAGTCGTGGGCCGTGATCTCGATGACGTTGGTCGCGACGTCGATCTCCGGTTCCGGCTCTGGTTCGAAATCGAAAGCGAACTGGCCCGTCCGCGACGGTCTCTTGACCGGGGCTTCGAAAATGATCGGCGGCACGTCAACGCGGATCCGATTCGTTTTGAAGTCGATGATCTCGACTTCCAACCAGCCTTCAGGCGTTTGCGTGATCAAAAGCTTGTCAATGATGCCCGCGAGAATTCCCAGCGGCCGCCGCAAACGAAAACTCAACTCGCTCCACAGCCCAGCTTCCGCCGCGGGTTGTAGATGCGACACCTTGCGCGCGGTTTCGACGCGCCTGAACACGTCGCTCGACAAATAGTTCTTCGCCAGCGGCAGCAGGTCTTTGATTGCCGCTTCGGGGTTGATCTCGATCAAACGATCCGCGAGTTGCGCCTGCCGCAGACGCAGCACTTCCGCGAAGCTCTCGCGCAACAGTTGCTCGCTGTCCTGATCCGGAGTGTAGCGTTCGCAGAAACGATGGATGACCGAGCCTTTCAACGTGGCGTTCAGGTTAGACGGCGGCTCGGGTGCTTCGGCATTGTTCCAAACTGCCAGCTCATCGCTCGACGGCAAACGCAAGACGCGCTCGAAAAAGTACTGCCGCGGGCAACGCTGGTAGTTGATCATCTGCGTGACGCTGAAGCGATGAATCGCACTGCCGACAGTCGCCTTCACCGCCCGCAACAGCGGAAAAACTTCGCGCAACGACTCGCCGGGTGGTCCAGGTTCCAACGCGTCTTCAGGTTCAGGCTCGACGAACGGCAACGGCTCGTCGATGAGATTGAGCGTGAGTTGAAGCTGCACGCCGTCCGCAAGATCGACAACGCCTGTTTCCGTTTTGCCTTCGAGCTGGAGCGCCTGCCAGATCCACTTCAGCCACGAATCGTTGCTGCGGTTCAACGCGGCGAGCTCGTCAGTCGCGCCGGAAAGTATCAAACGATCTTCGGCGCGCGTCGCGGCGACGTACAGCAGGCGCATGCTCTCGAACAGTTCGCGATACGCATGCCGTCTTTCGAAGTTACTGAACGTGCACCCGGCGACGAGATTGCCGCGCCCGTCAGGAACTTTCATCGTCAGTCCCGCGTGTCGATCGAGCAGCACCCACGTGTCGGTCGCGACGCGCGACAGACGCTGCAAGTCGGGAATGATGACGATGGGAAACTCGAGTCCTTTCGCCTGGTGAATCGTCATCAACCGCACCGCATCGGACGCCTGATCGATCTGGCCTTCACTCTCGCGACTGCCAATCGCTTCAAACTCCTCGACGTAGCGCACGAAGTCGCGAATCAGGTGCGTGCCGGAGCTTTCGAAACGCGCGGCGAGCGTGAACAGGCGCTCGATGTTCGCCAGTCGTTGCGCGCCGTCGAAGTTTGCGGCGACGACGGTCATGTACTCGGATTCGTCGACGGCGAAACGAAGCAGATCGTGAATCGAGTAATGATGACGCCGCGCCACGAGACGGCCGATCAGCGTGGACGCGCGATCCAGCAGCTCGTGCTCTTCGTCGTTGATGAACTCGACGTCGCGATGGTTTTGCAACGCCGCGTAGAGCCTGCGCGGCGCGGAGAAGCCGCGCAGGGCGAGCAATGAATTGTCCGAGATCCCGCACAAAGGCGAGCGCAACACGGCGGCCAGCGCGAGCTCGTCAGTCTTGTTGTCGAGGAACCGCAGCAGTTGAATCAGGTCCGTGATCTCTTCACGTTCGTAGAACCCGCGGCCGAGCACGGTTTGATAAGGAATGTTCGCGTGGCGAAACGCCGACTCGTAAATCTGCACGTGCGTCATGGCGCGAAACAGCAACGCGATGTCGCTGTATTTGATCTGCGGCGATTCGGACTTGATCAGCGTGTTGATGCGGCGCGCGATCTGTTTCGCGTCGAGCACGCGCGAGTCCTGTTCGGCCTTTGGATCCTCTTCGAGCGGCGCTTTCGTCGTAATCATCAGCTCGACGAGCGGCTCCTCATCGCGCAGATCGCGTTTCGGTTCGCTGTTCTCGTGCTTGACGTAGCCGAGCTCGTCGAGAGCTCTGCGCTGTTCGGGCGGCATGTCCTCAGGCACCTGAAACAGGCGCGCGAAGAGGTGATTAAAGAACGCGATCAGCGGCGGCTGGCTGCGGAAGTTCAACTGCAACGGCTTCGTTTCACCGCCTGCGGCAACCAGCGTCGACGTCATCGAACGAAACACGTCGACGTCCGCGCCGCGAAAGCTGTAGATCGACTGCTTGCGGTCGCCCACGATGAAGAGATTCGCCGGCCTGCGCCCGACCGGCAGTGCGAGACGTTCCAGCAGCGCCTGTTGCACGCCGTTCGTGTCCTGAAACTCGTCGACGAGAAAGAAGCGGTAGCGATCTTCAGTGCGCGCGATGACTTCCGGACGCTGCAACAGCAACATCGTGCGCGATTCGAGATCGTCGAAATCGAGCGCGGAGAGTTTGTGTTTCTCTTCGTTCAGCCGGCGATCGATGCTGGTCAGCAGGTTGACCATTTCGAGCGCGTACTGCTGCGCAAACAGATCGAGACAAACCTGCGGGATGCGGCCCTGAAGGTCCTTCTCCCAAACGAGCGTGTCGATCGCTTTGACATGATCCGCGATCGGCGAGCGCGCCTGCGGGCGCAGATCGCGAAAATCGCCGACGCGGCGGCAATAGTCCGCCAGCGTCTCGTGCGATGGCACCGTCTGCAATAACTTCCGAATGTCGGGCCATGCGTCCATCAGTTCCCGCTGGTTCGCGCGCGCTGCCGGCGTCGTGCGCCGTACGCCCAGCAACTCGGCCATCGTCTGGTCCAACTCTTCGACCGCTCGCGCATGATCCTCCGCACTCGCGTGAACGCGCGCGGTCGCGAGCGCGAGCTCTTCCAGGGCCAGTCCTTGCCCGCGCGCGTCGCGATAGACCTGGGCCAACGCCGCCGCCAAACGGCTGCGCCCGACACCCAACGTGAGCCGCGAAATCTCGACGTGACCGGCGCTAATGAACTCCGACAACACTTCCTCCACGACCCATTCGAGCATCAACGCCGCCTGATGTTCGTCCAGCAGCAGGAACTGCGGATCGACGCGCGCTTCGAGCGGAAACTCGCGCAACAGCCGCGCGCAAAAGCCGTGAATCGTCGTGATCACCGCGCCGTCGAGCGTGCGTTTGTAGTTGAGCCAGCGACGGCGTTCCTCGCCCGCCGCGGTGTCGAGGATTGCGTTGAGCTCTTTGCGCAGACGTTCGCGCATCTCGTTGGCGGCGCGATTGGTGAACGTGATCGCCACGATCTGATCGATCGAGAGACTCTGTTCGCGCAGGATGTGGAGGTAGCGCTCGACGAGAACGGTAGTTTTCCCGGATCCCGGACCAGCCGTCACCGAGATGTGTTTCCTGATCTCGTACGCGGCGGCGGCTTGTTCCGGAAGTAGTTCGCGTCTTTCCATTAGTTATCGAGAGTCTCCCGCAAAGGCGCAAAGGCGCAAAGAGAAAGTCAGTTCATTTGTCATTCGTGTCTTCCTTTGCGTCTTTGCGCCTTTGCGGGAGAACATCTGACCCACAATCATCACCTCTTCTTGTTCTCGATGCGATCGCGATCGTAGCGGCACACCGCGCCGTAATCGCAGAAGCGGCACGTCTTCTGGCGCTCGGACGGGTTGACGATGAAGCGGCCCGAACGCATGCCGTCCAGAAACATCCAGACCTTCGCGATCACTTCCTCGCGCACCTGTTGCCAGTCTTCGTCGGTAAAAATCGAGTTCTTCGCGCGGAGGTTGAGGTAGTCCAACTGCGTCGCGCGATACAGGCCTTTGTTCCGGCGGTCGTTGGCGCCGCGAATGATGTAGTAGCCGCCGCCGGCGATCGGATGCTCGGGCAGGATCAGCTTTTCAAGCGCTTCGAGATAGATCGGAAGCTGGAGACTGCGGCCGGAAGTAATGTCCCACTTGCTCGCGCCGGTGGACAGCTTGTAGTCGTAAGCGACGATCGTGTTGTCGCGTGCGACGTCCACGCGATCGATCTGCCCGCTGATCTTGATCGTCTCTTCGCCAATCAACGTCTCGCGACTCAACTCGAGCGGCGCGTCTGTCGAATCGGGATCCTTCGCCGACGAACGCGCGCCACCAAATGCGACTTCGAAATACGCCGGCAGCATTTGCCGGTTTGCCGACTGCTCCTGCAGATCGAGTTCGTACAAGAGCACCTGGTCGAGCAGGATCTTTCTAATCTCGCGATCGATCTTCCAGATCTGTTTGTTGAGGGGCGGGACGACGCGTTCGTGTTCGTCGAAGACAGCGTCGGCGATGGCGGCGAGCTCGGTCCGCAGCGCTTTGCGATCGAGTTTGTAGAGCGGCTCGCGGCGATGTTTCTCGAAGAAGCGGCGTAGCACGTCGTGCAACAGTTTGCCGGCGTCGATCGCCTGCAGGTCGAGAGCGGCTTCACCGCGCGGTTCGAGACGCAGGACGCGTTGCGCGAAGAAACGATAAGGACAGTTGCCGTAGACGCTGAGGCCGCTGGCGCTGTGGACGAAGTCGGAACCGAACTTCTGTTTCAGCAACTCGAGGAGCCGCGGATCGGTGATCTGGCCGTCGTATGGACCAAACTTCAGACCGCTGCGCTCGCGCTCGATGACGATGCGCGCCAGCGCGGCGTCGCTGATGTAACCGTCGTTGCGAGCGAGCGTGAGCAGACGCCTGACGCGAGACAACGGCACGAGGTTCTGTCGCAGGACCTGGTGACGGTGGCGTTCCTCCTGACGAACGAGCGCGACGCTCATTGTCGTCGTGTTCGAGATGTCGTCGAGATCGCGGCCTTCGTAGTCGCGGCGGACCATCTCGGATTCGACTTTGAACGGAGCGACAGCGCGGCGCAGTTCGTCGACGTAGTAGGACGCGACTGTTTCGGAGTCGTCTTCGAGCATCAGCGGGCGGCTGAGATAGAGGCGCTCGGTCGCGCGGCAGGCGCACTGGTAAAAATAGTGCTCCTCTTTCAGCAACGTCGCGGGCGAGATGTCTTCGAGCGTCAGTCCGTACTCTTTCAAACGCTCGCGCTCTTCGTGCGGGTAGATCCAGTCGCGCGACGCGCGCAGCGGAAAGCCGCCCTCGATCAGGCCGGCGATGAAAACGGCGCGAAAGCGGAGGCCGCGGACGTCGGTGGCTTCGAGGATGCGCAAGCCGGAGCGATCCGCTGCGCCGAGCAGTTGGGTTTGCGAGTTGAGCGCGCGGCGGACTTCCTGAAGAAAGACCGCCAACCTCACATTTTCAACAGGACCACCGGCAGTGATCTCGATGCTCTTGATCGCAGAGATAACGGCGCGACGGATCGACTCCAGAGCATTCAAATTGAGCATCACTTGCGGGAGCTCGCGATCGTCGTTGGACTTGTGCGTCGGCTCGGCAATCTGTTCGCGAAACCCGAACCGCGTCAACAGTTTCAGCAGTTCGACCCGCAGCTCTGAGGGCCGGCCGGTGCGCGGCACGGCCTGGACCAGTTCCGCGAATCGTTGAATGACGAGCGACGTCCACGCGAGCGCCGCCGGATGAATGTCGCGCGACGGGCGCCGCTTCTTTTCGACGCCTTTCTCTTCCAGTTTCGCGGTCTCGGCGTTCTCGACGTTGTCCGCGATGTCGCGATCGCGGTCCTGCGCTCCGGAATCGAGGTTGAGTAACTCTTTGGTCGCTTCGGCTTGCGGCAGGTTGGTGAAGATCTTCTTCGCACGTTCGAGCCACGCGTTGACGTGCAACTCGCCGCCGACGTACGCGAAGGCGTTCTCCAGCGCGTCCGCGTCCCAGAAACCGATGCCGAGCGGCTGCCTGGTGTCGTGCAGAAGGTGTGAATACTCCGCGTCGAAACGCTCCGATAAGACCTTCAACTCCGCATCTTGAAGACGAAAATATTCGGATTTAATCAAATCGGCGAGTTCGGCAATCCGCGTAGCACGATCGTCGTCGGTGGCGATTCCTTCGAGCAACGCGATCAGCTTCAGCGCGGCGCGGCTAGCGGGAACGTCGCCGCCGTCGATGCGCAGTTCGAGATTGCACGGGATCGACTCTTCGTGCAGCACGCGCGCGATCGTGTTGGCGTAAGACGCGCGCTCCCGGACGACGAGCGCGATGTCGGCGAGGTCGTAATTCTCCATCAGCACGAGGCGTTTCACTTCGTGCGCGACGGTGCGTATCTCCGTTTCGCGGTCGCCGCATTCGAGATAGCGAATCTCGTGCAGTTTGTCGGAAACAGCCGGGCCCGAGATCGAAGAGTTGAACAGGTTTTCGCGCAGCCCGGAAAGCACGCCGTTCGTCGGCAAAAACTCCTTCCCCTGTTTGATCTCAAACTTCGCCATGCTTTGAAGCTGGCCGATCGTTTCCAGAAACGGAAGGAAGATCTCTTCGTTGCGCTCGTCGTGATTGAGGTTGACGATCGTTTGCGGCACGCGCGGGATCAAGTGTCGCAGTATCTCGCCTTGTACCGGCGTGAAGTCGAAGAAGCCATCGATGATGAGTAGTTGGACGTTGTCGAGCCACGGGATCTGCACGTGCTGCCCGTCGACGTCGCCGCGAAGGACGGATAGCGCGCGTAATTGGTCGGCGTCTTCTTCGGTGAGCTGGTTCTTGTTTAATAAATCCGTGTATGTGGAATAGATGAGCGAGACTTCCGCGTCGAAATCGACTTGCGTTGGAAAGTCGAAAGTGCGGGCGGAGAGAATCTGCGCCAGTTCGTCAGGCGACTTGGCGGCGCGTTGGAGCTCCCCGAGGAGCGTCGTCACTGTGTTCACGCAGCCTTCGCGCAAGGCGAGCGGCGCCATTGCTTGCAGTTTGCCGTCCGCGAGTAGACGCGCGAGGATCTGCGCGACGAGACTTCGTTTTAACGGCAACTCGTCGCGATCGATCGGGATGCGCGGCGGTAAAGGGCGGCCGACGTTGTCGACGGCTGTCGAGATGAAGCGCTGCGCCAGGCCGCGAAACAGGTACACCGGCAACTCGCCCCACACGCCGCTTCGTTTGCTGGTGTCGAGAATGCGTTGGGTGACGACTTCGAGGAGTGGGTGCGACGCGCAGAGGTAGATGAACTTCGGGGTTTGATCGGTGGCGACAAAATCAGCGCAACGCTCGATGAGCAGCGTTCGATTGTTGCCGAGGAGAGGACTGAGCCAGATTTCGTTCCAGACGTTGAGCACCAGAGTACGCTACATTTTAAAAAAATCTTTTTGTGCTTTTTGTGGGTCTTGTGCCTCTTGTGCTTACTAAATGTCGGGGAAGAGACCGCCTTCGTCAAGACTGAGCGGACGGGCTGTTTTGTCGACAGGCTCGATCGGTTTGATGTCTTCGCCGGCCAGCGCGCCACGCTCTTTGAACCGCCTCGCCGTCACCAGCACGCGCGACTCGAGCGAGCGCACGCCCTGATTGTACGCATCGAGCGCGCGGTCGAGATTGCGGCCGATCGTGTCGTAATGCCTCGTGAACGTCCGTAGCCGATCGTAAAGCTTGCGCGCAAGATTGCTGACCTCGTGCGCGTTTTCGGCCATCTGCTCCTGCCGCCAGCCATACGAGATCGCTTTCAGCAACGCGATAAGCGTCGTCGGCGTAGCGATGATGACATTCTGATTGACGCCGTCTTCGATCAACTTCGGATCGTTCTCGAGCGCCGCGCTGTAAAAGGTCTCGCCCGGCAAAAACAGCAACACAAACTCCGGCGTCGGCTGTATCGCTTCCTGATACTGCTTCTTGCTGAGCGTCGCGATGTGAGTCCTTACCAGCCGCGCGTGATCTTTCAACCTGCTCGCCCGCACTGTTTCGTCCACCGCGGAGATCGACTCGTAAAACGCGTCGAACGGCACTTTCGAATCGACGACGATCGTGCGATTCCCCGGCAGCCGGACGACCATGTCCGGACGCAAACGACCGTCTTCTCCATTGACCGTCGTCTGCTCGGCGAAGTCGCAATAACGCACCATCCCGGCCATTTCCACCACGCGCCGCAACTGAATTTCACCCCAGCGCCCGCGCACGTGCGGCATCCGTAAAGCCTTGACCAGATTGCCTGTTTCGGACTGAAGCTGCGACTGCGAAGTCACGAGCGACTTCACCTGTTCGCGCAACTCCGCGTACGCACCCTCGCGCGTCTTTTCGAGCTCGACGATCTTGACGTCGACCTTTTCGAGCGACTCTTTCAACGGCTTGACCAGCTCGTCGATCGCGGTTTGACGTCGTTCGAGATCCCCCTTCGCCGTCTCCTGAAACTTTTCGAGGTTCTGCCGCGCGAGATCGATAAACGACTGGTTGTTGTTTCTCAGCGCGTCCGCCGACAACGCCTTGAACGCATCCGCGAGTTTGTCTTCCGCTTTCGTGAGGAGCTCCAGCTTTTCCTGACTGATTCTTCGCTCGTCTTCGAGCTTGGTTTCGAGCGCGGAGAGTTGAGCGACATTGCGCGAGTTTTCATTTCGCAGTTCCGCGACCTGAGCGGTTTGCCGATCGAGCTCTTCGCGAAGCTGCCGGACCTGCGCCTCCTTCCCGGAGAGACGTTCAGTCAACGTAGCGAATTCAGAAGTCAGTTTGTAGCGAGTAATGAACCAAACGGAGAGAGCGCCGATGACAAGGCCCACGCCCAGCATCGACAGGGGAAACAAAAATTCCATGCTGCGGATTCTAACATTTTTTGTACTTTGTGCTTTGTGCTTAGTCCTTTGTTCCTCCGCTGAGATCGAACCAAGTACAAAGCTCTAAGTACAAAACACAACTACCTTCCGAAGCTTGAGACCATGCGTTCGTATACTTTTCGCGTCAACCGCACGTCGTTGAGATTGTATTCGCGGATTAGATCCAATCTCCCGGCCTGGTAGAGATCGAAAACCTTGCTGCCCTCGACTTCATCCGTCTTGCTCGACTCGATCCCGAGCGCCCATGCGATGTCGTCGAGACTGACGTTGCGCTTCGCTCCCAACCACCAGCGATGCATCGTGTCGAACACGCCGCGTACGTTGTACTCGCCGAGGTTCACGAACGGCCGCACCTTGATCGCGTGCGCCAGACAGCGCTGAAAGATGAACGGCAGATCGAATCCGATGATGTTGTGACCGACGAGCTCGTCGCAATCGAGATCGAAATCCTTCATGAACTGGACGAAGTCGAGCAGCGCTTGTTTTTCGTCCTGTTCGTAACCGTCTTTGTCGATGCCGAAGACGTGCTCGCTCGAGTGCGGACCGAAGTCGGGAAACTCGAGTCCCGGAACGGCCCCGACGTGCAACGCGATCGACAGCACGCGTCCCGACGTCGCACTCAATGATCCCAACTCGTAGCAACGCTCTTCTTCGGCGGCGATGTCTTCCAGGTACCGCTGCTGTTGTTCGTAACGCATGTTGCCGAGCCGCATCAGTCGTTCGAGTTGCGAGCCGACGCGTTCGCGATAAGTCGGCAGCGTGATCGTTTCGATGTCGAACGTGTAAGCGCGCGGGAGTTTCGGCTCGGAGTTCTGATGTTCGCGATACTGCTCGATCGTGATCGGGCGATACTCGGCTACGACGAACTGCTGCCGATCCTGAAACGTTTCGAGTTTGCCGGTGATGCCCCAAAGGCCCGGCTTCATCTCTTTCTGCGTGTCGATGACTTCGCCCCAGATCTTCAGCGCAAGGGTGCCGGTGGCGTTGCGGGCGGTGGCATCGCAGAAGAGCCGGCCCTGCTGCGTGCGTCGCTCGCGCACCGAGGTGACGAGCACGATCAGCCACAAGTCTTCGCCGTGGGGAATTTCGGGGATGGGAACGTTACCGCGCATAGCCACAAAAAGGCACAAAAGCCACAGAAGGCACAAAAAGATTTTTTCAGATAAGGTTACAGCATTCCATACAAAGCGAGATCATCCATGGTTCAAACACTCTTTGTGTCTTTTGTGCCTTTTTGTGGCCCATGTTCCTCACGCATGCGTCCGGTCAACATTAAAGCGATCATCTTGTAGTCGGCGACAAAGGACCAGAGTGGATATTCGAATGTTGCGGGCTTGTTTCGCTCGATCAGAAAGTGAGCAATCCAGGCGCAGCCGTAACCGGGAATCAATCCCAGCGGAAACAACCACCACGTTCCGGAAGCGATGAAGTAAACGACAGTCGCAAGCCCGGCCGTCGTGCCGAGCAGGTGTAACCAGCGCGTTGCAGGCCGGCTGTGCTCCGCAACGTAAAACGGCCAGAACTCAGAAAACGATCTATATCGTCGCTCGCTCATTGAAAGATTGATCTCAACTGAGCTTCGTTCAGCGGCTCCACGTCAACCAATTGCAAATTCTCGTCAACGTGCTCGACGCGGCTCATGCCCACGAGCGCTGTCGTGATGCCCGGCGCCGAGCGTACGAACTGAATCGCCGTTTGCGCGTCCGTCGACAGCGATCCGAGCGCGCGCGTGACTGGTTCCGGAAGTCCTCGCGCAACACGCCCCTGCAACATCGAACCGCTCGCCATCACCGTCACGCCGAGCGTCTTCGCCGCTTCGAGAACCGTCATCGGTTCGCCGTCGATCGACTCGTTCGCCAGCGTAATCGCTTCCGGCATCGCAAGGTTGAACGGCAACTGGATGAAACGAAAACCATGCGACTCATTGCCGATCTCGCGCGCGATTTCAAACATCCGGACGAGCGAATGATGCCGTCCTGATCCCGCCTCTTCACGAAAACCGTTCCACGTCGCGACGCCGTAGAATTGGAGCTTCCCCTGTCGCCGGTTCTCTTCCAGCGTCTCAAACCCGAGCCGGATGCGATGATAAAACTCGGTTTCCGACACGTGTTCCAACTGCGATTCCGGGTTGTGAATGTAGTAAACGTCGACCTGCTCGAGGCCCATGTTCCGCAAGGACTGATCGAGCTGGTTTTGCAGGTACTTCGGAGTCATGCAATGACTGCCGACGATGTCGTCGAACGATGCGATGCCGGGTTTGACGAACGTCTCCGCGACGTACTCGCCGACGTTTCGCGGCGGCGCGCCGTCGAACGGAAGGTAACCGCCCTTCGTGCAAATCAACAGCTCGTCACGCGAGAAGCCGTCGCCCGCGAGCGTCGTCAGCGCGCGGCCGATCGAACGTTCGCTTCGTTGGAAACGATAGTTCGCAGCGGTGTCGATCACGTTCACGCCCTGTTTGACCGCGCGGACGATCGCGTTTGCGTAACTCAGATCCGTTTCGTCGTCGGCGTTGCCGAGATACGTGCCGATGCCGATCGACGACAGCGTCAACTCCTGCTGCTTGCGGAAGTGGCCCTTCGCGCGCTGCGCGAAACGATCGTGGTAGTGAGCTGTCCCTTGTGGCGTGGCGTGATTCGTTGCCGGCATATTTCTCGCGGATGTTAGCATGAACTTAGTGCTTTGTACTTTGTGCTTGGAACTTTGTATTGTGGTTTCGCGCTCAAAGAACAAAGCACAAAGTACAAAGCACTAAGTACAGCGCATCATGAAAAACTTCCTCAACTGGCGCGAGTTTGAAGGCTCGAACCCGGAAAAGTTTTACAAAACCACGCTGTGGCAGGGCGAACACGTGATGGTCGGCTTGAACTGCCTCGAACCGGGGCAAGTCCAACCAGTACACGCGCACGCGGGTGCCGACAAGTTTTACTTCGTTCTCGCCGGGCGCGGCAGTTTTACTATCGGCGAAGAGCAGCAAGTCGCGGAAACAGGCGCGCTCGTCGTCGCGCCCGCCGGCGTCTCGCATGGCGTAACCAACACGGGCGACGAACGATTGTCGCTGCTCGTCGCAATCGCGCCTTCACCAAAATGACCAAAGCTGGAACATCTCGATTGCGGACGCAATCGTCTCTCGATATCGATGAGCAGGCCCTCGACGACATCACGCGCCAGGCGACGCAACTCGTTGCCGAATACTTCAACACCATCACCGAACGCCCGGTTCGCGCCGAAAATCACGCCGGCAAGACAACGGCCGAGCTCGACGTCGAACTGCCCATTGACGGTGTGCCGCTTGATCGACTGATCGCCGAGTGCAGAAGCATTTTCGACCTCAGCCGGCACAACGGCCATCCGCGGTTCTTCGGTTACGTTGCATCACCTTCGACGCCGATCGGCGCTTACGGCGATCTCATCGCCGGCGCGCTCAACGCGAACATCACTTGCTGGCGTTCAGGTCCGGCGGGGACGGAGCTCGAACGACTCGTCATCCGCTGGCTCGGATCGCTGATCGAGTACGACGGCAATGCCAGCGGACTGCTGACGAGTGGCGGCTCGATGGCGAACATGATCGCGCTGCTCGTCGCCAGCCGTCGAAAACTGGGCGACAGCGTATCGCGCCAGGGTCTTTGGAATCAGGGAGCTCCGCTGATTGTTTACGGGTCGGAAGAGGTCCACATGTCGATCCCGAAAGCGGCTGACACTCTTGGCCTCGGCCGCGATCACGTTCGCGTTGTTGAGTGTGACGACCGACAGCGAATGCGCGTCGATTCGCTGCGCCGGCAGATCGAAAACGATTTGCGCGACGGGCTGCAACCGTGTTGCGTGGTCGCCAGCGCCGGCACAGTCAACACCGGCGTCGTCGATCCGCTCGACGAGATCGCCGGCGTCGCGAAGGAATTCGATCTTTGGTTCCACGTCGACGGCGCGTACGGCGCGCCGGGCATTCTCGACGAACGAAAAAAACACCTGTTCCGCGGTCTCGAACGCGCGGACTCCGTTTCGCTCGATCCGCACAAGTGGCTCTACGTTCCCGTCGATGCCGGCTGTCTGCTGTTTCGCGACCCGCGTCCGGTGAAGGCCGCCTTCAACACGGAAGACGCCGATTACATCAAGGTACACGGCCATAGCGATGACGAAGCATTCGCGTTTTGGGACTATGGCGTCGAGCTCTCGCGCCGCTTTCGCGCGTTGAAAGTGTGGCTGACGCTCAGTTATTACGGTGCGCGCCGGATCGCGGAAGCAGTAACAGAAGACATCGCGCTGGCGGCGTATCTAGGCGAGCTCGTCGACTCTGCTGATGATTTCGAACTACTCGCGCCCGTCGAGTTGAGCATCTGCTGCTTTCGTTACGTGCCGCCGGGCGTGAAAGAAACGGAGCTCGATTCACTCAACGAGCGCATCATGGGACGCGTGCAAACCGGCGGGCGTGCTTACTTGTCGAACGCGACCGTCAACGGCCGCTTCGCGCTGCGCGCCTGCATCACTAACTTTCGCACTACCAAGTCTGATATAGAGGAGACGATCGAGGCGATTCGCGATGCCGCTCGTCACGAGAACAACTAATGGCCGATTACAAACATGAACTGAGCGTCGCCGTCGATCTCGCGCGCACCGCCGGGGCGGCGATTCTCGAACATTACGAGGGCCCGCTGAATGTTGAACAGAAGAACCTGGCAGATGATGTCGAACCCGTCACGCAGGCCGATCGCATCGCGAACGAGTTGATCGTGACGGGTTTGCAGCGGGAGTTTCCGAAAGACGGGATTCTGGCGGAGGAGTCAATCGACACGGAGCGCCGCCTTCGTAAATCGCGTGTTTGGATGGTCGATCCTCTCGACGGCACCAACGGTTTCATCGACGGCAACGGAGATTTCGCCGTGCAGATCGGGTTGGTGGAAGACGGTGTTTGCGTTGTCGGCGTAGTTTATCAGCCGCTGCCCGGCGTGCTTTATCGCGCTGTTCTGGGCGAGGGAACGTGGATCGAGCGAGCGGATTTCGCGCCCGAACGAGCGCAAACGTCAGTCAAAACGGACCCGACGGACATGCGGCTGGCGGCGAGTAGATCGCATCGCAGCCCGCGCATGAGCAGGCTCATCGAGCATTTTGGTTTTCGTGAGGAAGTGCAACGCGGATCGGTCGGAATCAAGATCGGGTTGATTATTGAGCAGCAGTGTGACGCGTACATCCATCTTTCGTCGCGGACGAAGCAGTGGGACACGTGCGCGCCGCAGTTGATCCTGACTGAAGCAGGCGGGCGTATGAGTGATCTGTTCGGCGAGCCGCTCAACTACAATGTACCCGAAGTTCAGAACCGCAACGGCCTCGTCGCCAGCAACGGCGTGTCTCACGGTCGACTCATCGAAACGCTTGCGCCGCTGCTCGATGAGTTCGGCCGCAAGCCGGCGTAGGCATTGCCGATTGCCGATTGCCGATTGCCGATTGCCGATTTTACGGCACAAGGCTTCCAACGCTTCGCAACACTTCGACAATGCGCACTCGGACATCAACAATGCGCACTCGGACAGCAACAATGCGCACTCGGACAGCAACACTGATCTCGGCAATCGCAAATCGGCAATCGGCAATCGCCAATTGGCAATGACATGATCCTCCGACGCAAATCGTTTCTCACTTACCTCGCCCTCTGCGCTATTCCTCTGTTGCTCCTCGCGGCGCTCAATTACTGGAATGGCGTGCGTGCGGTTGAGTCGACGCTCAGTTCGATCGTTCAGGAAGATCTCAATTCGTTTACCGCCGGCGTCGACGAAGTTCTCCAGGACCAGGAGAGCGCGATCCTGCGTCTCGCAATGCAGCGAAACATCCAGCAGGCGGTCGCGCAGTCGTCCGACGCGACGACGCCGCCCGCCAGCTCCAGTCTCAAGTCCGCACTCGAACCGCCGACTCAACTTCACAGCCTGACGCTCTTCGACAGCAGCCGCCGCCCACTCTGGTTCGGAACAACAACGACGCAGTGGGAAAACTGGACCAAAACGAACTCGGCGCCCGCGGATCTGCCGCAACCGGACGAGCGTGTCTGGGGCACGCACGGCACCGTCCTGCTCGATAAACCCGCCACGCTGCCAACCTCCGGAGCCGCTCTCGAATACTCGGTCCCGATTCGCGACGAAAGCGGCAGCACGAACCAGGGCGCATTGCTGGGCGTGCTGGATCTCGAAACTGTCTTCTCCGACGCGGCGCGCGGACTTGAAGCCCGCGCCAGCTCCGGTAACGCCGAAACGTCGATGATCGTCGTCCTCGATCGCTCGGCGAAAATCGTCTATCACTCCAATCGCTCGCTGAAACTGAAACCCGCAAACGAAGCGCTTCCCGGCTTCGACTCGATCGCCACGGCGATGACCGCAAATGAGAACGGAATGCGCGACTTCCGCTCGTCGTCCGGGACCAGCTATCTCGTCGCGTATTCGCCGTTGCCGAAACGCGACGTAGCGGTTGCAGTCGCTCGCAATCGTTCACGCCCGCTTGCAACGGCGCGACTGTGGGGCGCGGCCGGATTTGTCATCGCACTGCTCGCATCGTTCGCCGCCGCGTTTCTGCTCAATCGTCACGTCCAACAAAAATCGCAGGGCATCGCGCGCGTCACCGAGGACCTGACCGCCATCGCGCAAGGCGAACTGGACCGCCGCATCCTGCTCAAATCAAGCGACGACGCCCGCGTCATTGCCGACAACATCAACGTCGTCACCGAGCGTTTGCGCGCGCAGGTCGCACGCGAAGCGGAGTCGCGGCAGTTCGAATCGTTCGTCAGGATCTCGGCCATGCTGACGCACGACCTGAAGAACGCGATCGAGGGCCTGTCGTTGACGGTCAGCAACATGGAGCGTCACTTCGACAATCCGCAGTTTCGCACCGACGCCATGAAAGGGCTGACGATCGCCACCGACAAGCTCAAGGCAATCGTCGCCCGTCTCAGCCGTCCTTTGACCAGCCTCAGCGGCGAACACAAACGCCCGACAAACACCGATCTCGTTCCGATTCTGAAACGCGTCAGCGCCGTGACCGCCGAGCCGATGCGGACCAAGCACACGATCGAACTGCGACTGCCCGACAGCGTCTTCGCACTGGTAGACGGCGCGCGCATGGAAGAGGTGATCGAAAACCTCGTCATCAACGCACTGGAAGCAATGGTCAAACCCGGCGGCACGCTCACCATCGAAGCCGGACACACAGTGACGGGCGCGCCGATGTTCGCCATCGCCGACACCGGGCCCGGCATGAGCAAGACCTTCATCGAGAACCGGCTTTTCCGTCCTTTCGCCACCACGAAGAAAAACGGGATCGGCCTCGGTCTCTACACCTGCCGCGAGGTTGTACGCGCAAGCGGAGGCACGATCGAAGTCCATTCCGTCGAAGGCGCTGGAACGACCTTTCGCGTCGTGCTACCATCCACCACACAACGACAGGCGTAATTAAGAAGAGCGCGGCAAGCCCTTCTTCTGAGCATGCCCATTACGCTGGTTCCTCTAGTAGTAGTACCTGCCCAGGCGTCGGCTGAACATACGTGCGGTCGGCGTATTGTGCGGAAAAATCGATATTCGAGAACATGAGTAACCCATCAGAGCCGAAAGGTACCGTTCTCGTCGTCGATGATGACGACGCTGTACGCAGCGGTCTGTATTGGGCGCTCGCGTCCGATTATCACGTTCTGCAAGCGTCTTCGCGCGAAGAAGCGTGCGCGCTAATCAACAACGAGGAGATCGAGGTCGTGGTGAGCGATCTCCACTTGCCGCCAAACGTCAACGACATCGGCGAGGGACTGGCGCTGATCGACGTCGCCCGCGCACAGGATCCGCCGTTGCAAGTGGTCGTCATCACCGGAAGCGACTCGAAACGCGCCGCGCTCGAAGCAGTGAAGCGCGGGGCCTACGGTTTCTTCGAGAAGCCGCTGGACGCCGGTGAATTGTTGCACATCGTGAGTCAGGCCGCGCGCATGCGGCAGCTCGAGATCGAGAATCGACGGTTGCGCGATGAGTTGTCGCGTCCGCCCGGTTTCTCGCATCTGCTCGGCGGCAGTCATGCGCTCGAGCGCGTGTTGAAACAAGCGCGATCGGCGGCGGCGACGAGCGCTACGGTGTTGCTGTGCGGTGAAAACGGCACCGGCAAAGAGATGCTGGCGCGCGCGATTCACGCGGAAAGCCCACGCGCGAGCGGGCCGTTTGTGGCGGTCAGTTGTGCGGCATTGCCGGAGACGTTGATCGAATCGGAGTTGTTTGGACACGAGAAAGGCGCGTTCACATCGGCGACGCAAACGCGCAAAGGCCGTTTCGAGTTAGCGAACGGCGGTACGCTTTTTCTCGACGAGATTGGCGATCTGAGTGCGGCAGTCCAGGTGAAACTGCTTCGCGTGTTACAGGAGCGCGAGTTTGAGCGCGTCGGTGGAATCAAGACGCTGACTGTCGACATCAGGTTGATCGCGGCGAGCAATCGCGATCTCGAAAAGGAAGTCGCGGCCGGACGGTTCCGGCAGGATCTGTTCTTCCGGCTGAATGTCGTACCGCTGACGCTGCCGCCCTTGCGTGAGCGTCAGGACGACATCCCGCTGCTCGCGGCGCACTTCGCCGCCGCGTCCGCCCAACGATACGCACAGCCAACGCCGGAGCTCGAACCGGCGCTGATCGACGTATTGCAGGATTACGACTGGCCCGGAAATGTGCGCGAGCTCGAAAACCTCATCGAGCGACTGGTCGTGCTCAGCAGCAACTCGCAACTCGGGCTCGAATTCGTTCCCGAAAAGATGCTGAAAGTGCTTCCGGGCGCGAAGGCGGGCGACGAGTCGACACTGGAAGGCGCCGTCGAAGCACTTAAGAAACGCATGATCAAGAGCGCGCTCCAGAGCGAGGGAAACAAAGTCGCCGCCGCGAAAAAACTCGGTATTAGTCGATCCTACCTGCACCGGCTCATCAACGAGTTTGACATTTGAATTTCGAATTGCGGATTTCGAATTGCGGATTTATTAGAGTAAGCTACGGCTTTGCTAAATTCGCAATTCGCAATTCGCGATTCGAATTTCGAAATTCTACCTGAGTTTTGTTCGTTGCTTTTCCAGTCCAACTGAAAGAGACAAACATATGACTCGTAATCAGAAGATCGCACTCGGTTGCGGCGGCGCAGGATGTCTCGGATTGATCCTGCTATGCGTCATCGGCGGTTTGGTTTACTACTTTGTTTACCGCTCCGCCGTCACTCGCCGTGACGACTGGCTCGCGAATGTAAATCGCAACTACAACTTCAATAGCAACATCAACAGTAACGACAACGCTAATACAAACGACAATTCCGACAATTCAAACTCGAACTCGACGTCGTCGTCTGAGGACAGCACGCTCTCGAACGACGAAAAGCACCGGCTGTTTCAAGCCGCCGCCGTGACGGGCGACGTCGAGGTGATTCGTCGAGTCAATGTAAAACTCGGGTTAATGGACGAAGATTTCACGCCCGGCGACAAGTATCGGGAGTTTACCGCCGAGCATATCTCCTGGGCGGGAAAAAATTACGAGTTCGTTTTGTCAATAAACACGCCGGAAAAGGCGCGCGCCTACGTCAACGAACACTTGCCCTAGAAGAATTTCGAATTTCGGATTTCGGATTGCGAATTTTCGCTTTGCGAATTTCGCTTTGTGATTTGTAAATTCGAAATTCGCGATTCGAAATTCGAAATTTGAACTGAGGTTTATGGATCCGTCTCGCATTCGCAATTTCTCGATCATCGCTCACATTGACCACGGCAAGTCGACGCTTGCCGATCGCCTCCTCGAACTTACCGGCGCGCTGTCAGAACGCGAGATGGAGAACCAGGTGCTCGACAATATGGATCTCGAACGTGAGCGCGGCATCACGATCAAGGCCCATGCCGTCCGGCTCGACTACGTCGCTCGCAATAGCGAGCGATACGTGCTGAACCTGATCGACACGCCGGGACACGTCGATTTCTCGTACGAGGTGTCGCGCTCGCTCTCGGCGTGCGAAGGCGCGTTGCTGATCGTTGACGCGTCGCAGGGCGTCGAAGCGCAAACGCTCGCGAACACATACCTCGCCATCGACAACAACCTCGAACTGATCCCAGTAATCAATAAGATCGATCTTCCCGGCGCGGAACCGGAAAAAGCCGTCGAACAGATCGAGCACTTCATCGGCCTGGAAACGCACAACGCGATCTTCACCAGCGCCAAAACCGGCGAAGGCGTCGCGGAAGTGCTCGAAGCGATCGTGCGGGACGTGCCGCCGCCGAAAGGCGATCCAAACGCGCCGCTCAAAGCGCTGATCTTCGATTCATGGTACGACTCATATCGCGGCGTGATCGTGCTCTTCCGCGTCATCGACGGCACGATCCGTCCGGGAATGAAGATCCGATTTTTCAACGTAGGTCGCGACTATCAGGTAGAAACGCTCGGCGTCAATCGGCCAACGCCGACGCCAATCTCAGAGTTGAGCGTCGGCGAGGTTGGTTTTCTGACGGCGTCTATCAAGGCCGTCGCGGACGTGCAGATCGGCGACACGATCACCGAAGCAGCACGGCCCACGCAGCAACCGTTTCCGGGCTACCAGGAGATCAAGCCGATGGTGTTTGCCGGCTTGTATCCCGTCGACACCGCGCAGTACGAAGAGCTGCGCGACGCGCTCGACAAGCTGCGTTTGAACGATGCGTCTTTCTTTTACGAGCCGGAATCGTCGACGGCGCTCGGGTTCGGGTTTCGTTGCGGATTTCTCGGCTTGCTGCACATGGAGATCGTGCAGGAACGTTTGGAACGCGAATTCAACCTCGATCTGATCACCACTGCGCCCGGCGTGCGCTACATCGTCACGACGACCGACGGCGAAGTTCACGAGATCGACTCCCCGGCGAAGATGCCCGATCCCGGACGCATCGCGAAGATCGAAGAACCGGTGATCCGCGCCGTGATTCTGACGCCGGACGAACACCTCGGCGGAATCTTGCCGTTGCTCGAAGAGAAGCGCGGCTTGCAGAAAGGTTTCGAGTACATCACGTCGAATCGCGTGATGCTAACGTACGAGTTGCCGCTCAACGAAATCGTGCTCGACTTTTACGATCGTTTGAAGTCGGTTTCTCGTGGCTATGCGTCGCTTGATTACAACCTCGCGGGTTATTGGGAGAGTGATCTGGTCAAGCTGGACGTGCTGGTGGCGAACGAACCTGTCGATGCGTTGTCGTTGATTCTGCATCGCAGCACGGCGCAGCCGAAGGGACGCGCGCTGGCGGAGAAGATGAAGCAGTTGATCCCGCGTCAACTGTTTGAAGTGCCGATTCAGGCGGCAATCGGAAACAAGGTAATCGCGCGTGAGACGGTGAAGGCGCTCGGGAAGAACGTGATCGCGAAGTGTTATGGCGGTGACATCACGCGCAAACGAAAGCTGCTGGAGAAACAGAAGGAAGGCAAGAAGCGGATGAAGAAAGTCGGGCGCGTCGAGATTCCGCAGGAAGCGTTTCTGGCAGTGCTGAAAGTGAATGAATAGCCACAAAAAGGCACAAAACTCACAAACCCCGCCCGAGTCCAAAAATCTTATTCTGCCTTCTGTGTCTTTTGTGCCTTTTTGTGGCAAAGAAGCTGAACTCCTGTTGTGCTGTGCGCGCACGAAACCCGCGCCACGTCTTCGCGAATTAGATCTTGAAAATATTGACTGGAATTACTTTTTTCTATTAGCCCGGCGCCACGCCGTAGTCCCGCTGGTCTATCATCAACTCAAGGATCTCCTGCCGGAACGTTTCAAGCAGTACTACCTCGAAAATGCAGCGCGCAATATCATCTTAACAAACGAACTCTGTCGGATCGTCAAACTCTTCGCGGACGCAGGCATCGACGCCATTCCCTACAAAGGACCGATACTTTCGCTCATCGCGTATGGCGATCTCTCGCTGCGTCGCTTCGTAGATCTCGACGTCATCGTCAGGAAACAGGATGTTCTCTGCGCGCGCGACCTGATGCTCGCCGACAACTACACGCTCTCAAAACAGCTAACCGAGTCGCAGCAAGAGATGTTGCTTCGCACGCAACACAACCTTCAGTTCACGAAAGACAATCGCCAGTTGATCGTTGAATTGCACTGGGAAGTCGCGCCGCATCTGTTCGCGTCAACAGTGCAAGGCGACGCGTTGTGGGAAAACCTCGTCGAGTTTGATCTCAACGGCACGAAAGTGAAAACGTTCTGCGCCGGCGATCTGTTGTTCTCGTTGTGCGTTCACGGCTCGCGCCACCTTTGGGAACGACTCGGATGGATCTGCGACGTCGCCGAGTTGATCGGCAGTCACGAAATCGAATGGCCCGCACTGCTCGAACGCGCCAAACGCTCGGACAGCGAGAGAATGTTTCTGCTCGGCGTACATCTCGCTGAAAAACTTCTGGACGCAAACCTGCCGCCCGAAGTGAAACGCCGTTGCGAGGCTGACAAACGACTCGCATCGTTGACGTCCAACGTCGTCGAACATCTCTTCAACGGCCCCGAGCACGTGCCGGCAACTTCGACCGAGATATTTCGCTACAACCTCGGCGTGCGCAAAAGTCTCACCGCTCGCACGCGCTATCTGGCCCACATCCTGCGCCCGACTGACGGCGACGTCGGGTCACACTCGCTTCCGCCGCGGCTCAGCTTCGCTTACTACCTCATGCGACCGTTCCGTCTAATTTTTAGCCACAAAAAGGCACAAAAGTCACAGAACGCCTAGCCATGCGCGAATCAGGAGCCCTGCGCGATTCTAGTAGGCTTGTGTGTTTTGTGCCTTTTTGTGGCTAAAATTTGACGGATTTTCCCCCACGTGCTAGTTTCACCGCGATTAGGAAGTGGGGTTAGTCGTTGAAACATAACATTCATCGTGCGCATGTGAAGAGTATGTTCGCGGCCCTCGGGGTGCTGGTGTGCATCACCGCCGCGTTCGCGCAACAGCCCGAACCAGAGAAGAAACCCGCCGAAAAGGACGCCAAAACTCAAGCCGCCAAACCGGCCGCCAAGCCTCCTTTCACGTTATCTGTAAAAACACGACCGATTCTGAACATCTCACTGAAGGCCGAGAAGGCAAGCATGGCCGAAGTGGCCCAGGAGCTGTCGAAGCGTTTGAAAGTGCCGGTTTTCCTTGGTCCAGAACGACAAAAGGAACAGATCTCGATTGAGTTCAGCGAACTGACTCTCGAACCCGCGCTCCAGCTCATGTCGCCGACCGTTTACGTCGACTACCAGATCGACGCCGGCTCAGGCGCGCCGCCAAAGCCGCTGGGAATATTTTTCTACGATACGAACCAGGGTGAGCCCCCCGCGACCGCCGTGATTCATGGCTCGTCGCAGTCAATGTTGATTGAAGGCAATACGGAAGAGGGTGAAGAGCCTGACACCGACGATGAGAAGAAAAAGGATGAGGAGAAACCACTCCGCATCACTTATTTAAACTACTTGTTGAGTGTAAAGGCCAGGAAACAGCCGCTTTCGTTGGTCCTGTTGAAAATCGGCGAGCAGATCGGTATTCCGGTTGACATACAGGATACGCGCATGGAAGTCGTCGACGCCGAAATCTCAAAACTTCCCGTGGAGGATGCGATCAAACAGATCGCGCCGAATATTCGACTATTCGTGCGAGCTGATCTCACGCGCTCTGAAAGACGGGTCCTGCGGATGGTCCTGGCGGAACCATCGCAGCCAACACCCGAGGGACTCTGAAGCAGGCATGTGAGTTTTTATAACTACGTGGTCCGAAAATTTGGTTGCCATGTGGTCGAGCAAAAACTTATATTAAACCAACGACTCGAGGAGGCGGCTTATCTTGGTAAAGCAAAACGAGATTGTTAATGAAGAAAACGCTGGTCTACGAAACGACAAAGCGCCCGGCACGGAGCTGAAAGATCGCAAGCGGCCATTTGTCGAACCAGCGATTTCTGTTCCCGTAGACGTTTTAGAAGCAACCACGTTCTTTCAGTCAGCGACGAGCGGCGTGACGAACTAAAACAGAAATTCCGGTTGCATGGTAGTTATTCAGGTCTTTGACCGACCGGCGTCCCGTAGCTTTTATACGGTCGCCGGTCGGTTTCTATTTGTTCAGAATCTTGACTCTCGATTAGCCCGACTGATCGACAGCCTATTTGCCGGATGGCAGCTCA
>DASURS010000245.1:0-6917 GCA_036279935.1 Pyrinomonadaceae bacterium | reverse complement strand
AGCGAACGGCGAAAGGTGCGTCAGATTGTCGCCGACAACGTGAATCGCCCGATCGGCGCCGCGCGCGAGTGCGTCTTTGATCACGCTCTTGACGCGCTGCGGTCCCATCGAGCAAACAACCACCTCGCCGCCCAACTTCTCGCGAACGCGCAACGCTTCTTCGAGCGCGTAACCGTCCGACTCGCTGACTTCGAACGACAGATCCGCTTCCTCGATCCACGTCGCGTCTTTGTTAATTCGCAGGATCGCGTCTTTGTTCGCGACCTGCTTCATCATTACGACGATCTTCATTTTCTTCAGAGTTCCGCTCTTTGTACTTTGTGCTTAGTGCTTGGGTCTTTGTTCTCTATTTGCTCGTTCAACTTTACTGACCCGTCTATCAAACGAACCAAGTACAAAGAACTAAGCACCAAGCTCTATTCTTCGTACCTCTTGAACAACAACGCCGCGTTCGTTCCGCCAAATCCGAAACTGTTGGACAGCACGTAATCGACACGGGCCTCGCGCGGTTCGTTGGGAACGTAGTCGAGGTCGCAATCCGGATCGGGGTTGACGTAGTTGATCGTGGGCGCGATGACGTTGTGATGCAACGTCAACACGCAAAAGATCCCTTCGATGCCGCCCGCCGCGCCCAGCAAGTGGCCCGTCATCGACTTCGTGGAACTGACCGCCAGCTTGTAAGCGTGCGCGCCGAACGTGTCCTTGATGGCGAGAGTTTCGAACTTGTCGTTGTAGGGCGTTGACGTGCCGTGGGCGTTGATGTATCCAACCTGTTCGGGCCTGACGCCGGCGTCTTTAAGCGTTCGCTGCATTACGCGACGCGCGCCGGAGCCGGTCTCGTCAGGCATCGTTAAGTGGAAAGCGTCAGCCGCGGCACCGTAGCCGACGATCTCGCCGTAGATCTTCGCGCCGCGACGTTTCGCCGATTCCAGCTCTTCGAGGATCATGATCCCCGCGCCTTCGCCGATGACGAACCCGTCGCGATCGCGCTCGAACGGTCGTGACGCGTGCAGCGGATCGTCGTTGTTAGTCGACAACGCGCGCATCGCCGAGAACCCGGCCACGCTCATCGGCGTGATTGCCGACTCCGCGCCGCCGCAGATCATGATGTCGGCGTCGCCGCGTTGAATGATCTTGAAACTGTCGCCAATCGCGTGGGCGCCCGCGGCGCAAGCGGTTGCCGTTGCGGAGTTCGGTCCTTTAGCGCCGAAACGGATCGAGACCTGACCGGCGGCCAGGTTCACGATCGCGGAGACGATAAAGAACGGCGAGACGCGATCCGGACCGTCGTCGAGCAGTTTCGAGTGCTCGCGCTCGATGGCCCAGAAGTCGCCGATGCCGCTGCTAATGTACGTGCCAACGTTCTCGGAGATGTCGTCGGGAAGCTTACCGGCTTCAGTAAGCTGGAGGCCGCTGTCAGCCATGGCTTCGACGGATGCGGCAATCGCGTAATGAATAAAGGCGCCCATCTTGCGCGCCTCTTTCTTTGCGATGAATGTTAGTGGGTCGAAGTTTTTGACTTCGCAGGCAAACTTGACTGAAAACTTCTCAGCGTCGAACTTTTTGATGTAGTCAGCGCCGCTGCGGCCGTTCATCAGCGCAGTCCAGGTCTCTTCGACAGTGTTGCCAACGGGAGTGACGAGGCCGAGGCCTGTAATCACGACACGACGTGTCAAATTAGAACTCCTTCAGATCATTGCCGATTGCCAACTGCCGATTTGAAAAACAATTGGCAATTGGCAATTGAAAATCGGCAATTAATTACTTCTTGTGCTGGTCGATATAGTTGTAGGCGTCGCGAACGCTCTGAATCTTCTCGGCGTCCTCGTCCGGGATCTCGATCCCAAACTCTTCTTCGAAACGCATCACGAGTTCAACCGTGTCCAGCGAGTCGGCGCCGAGATCGTCGATAAACCTGGCATTCGGCGTAACCTCGTTCTCATCGACACCAAGCTCGTCGACGATGATCTGTTTGACCTTATTCTCGATCTCTTGATCGGGCATCTTGTTTAGCTCCTCTGTGAGTTTATTTAGACTAATACATCTCGAGCAGCAAGGGCGGCTGTCGCCGCTTCCAAACTTGCCGCGTCTTCCACGTTAAGACTCTTTACGTCGCGATTCGTCTGCCGCATCAGGCCGGACAAGACTTTTCCCGGTCCGACTTCGACCGTCGTTTCGACCCCGTTCGCCATCAGGACCTGAAGCGACTCCAGCCAGCGCACCGGCGCCGACACTTGCCTGACCAGCGCGTCGCGCAACTCAGCGGGCGCGGTCGTGACGCGCGCATCGACGTTTGTGATCACGGGAAACTTCGGTTCGTTAAACGTCAGCCGCTCGAGATCGGGCGCGAGTCTGTCCTGCGCCGGTTTCATGAGCGCGCAATGAAACGGGGCGCTCACGTTCAGCTTCATCACGCGTTTCGCAACGCCTTTCAGCAACTCGACCGCGCGTTCGACGGCGGCCGTGTTGCCGGCAATCACCGCCTGGTTCGGCGAGTTGATGTTGGCCACGGAACAAACTTCTTCGCCTCGCTCGCACGCGCGGGCTTCCTGGCAAATGCGTTCGACGTCAGTCAACTCCGCGCCCAGCACCGCAGCCATCGCGCCGGTTCCCACGGGCACCGCTTCCTGCATGTAACGTCCGCGCGCGCGCACTGTCCGCACGGCATCTGACAGACCCAATACTCCCGCGGCAACAAGCGCAGAGTATTCACCTAAACTGTGTCCCGCGACAAATGCGGGAGCAGGCGCGCCCGTGCTCTCGAGTGTTCGAAACGCGGCGACCGAGACCGCGAGAATCGCAGGCTGCGTGTTCTCCGTTAGCTGTAAATCTTCCGCCGGGCCTTCAAAACACAGCCGCGAAAGCTCGAATCCGAGCGCGTCGTCAACCTCTTCAAAGACCTGCCGCGCAACCGGAAATTTCTCGGCAAGATCTTTTCCCATGCCGGGACTCTGCGAGCCCTGGCCGGGGAAGAGCATTGCCAATTGCCGATTGGCGATTGCCGATTTGCGCTCTTCAACCAATGTATTTCAACTCAAACTTATCGTTAATCTCGTGCCAAGCGCCAAACGGCAATTGGCAATCGCCAATCGGCAATGACTTCACCATCGCATCAACACCGCGCCCCACGTCACGCCGCCGCCAAACGACGCGAGCAGGACCAGATCACCTTCCTTAACTCGCCCAGCTTCGACGCACTCGTCAAGCGCGATCGGGATCGACGCTGACGACGTGTTGCCGTGTACGGCGATGTTCGAATAGACCTTCGACGTGTCGACGTCCAATCTATCCGCGACGGCTTCAGTGATTCTCTGGTTCGCCTGGTGCGGGATGAAAAGGTCGATGTCCTGAGCCTTCAAACCCGTCTGCTCCAGAACGTCGCGCGAGATCTCCGCCATCGAACGAACGGCGACCTTGAACAGCTCGTTGCCCTTCATTTTGAAGAAGTGGTCGCCTGCCGCAAGCGTCTCCGCGGTGGGCCGCCTGCGCGTGCCGCCGCCGGGTGAATAAAGCTGCTCTTCGTAACGTCCGTCCGACTTGATCTTCGCCGCCAGAATGCCGCGATTGCCCTCGACTGGCCCAAGCACGGCAGCGCCCGCGCCGTCGCCGAACAACACGCACGTTTGCCGGTCTTTGTAGTCGACGTATTGAGTCAGGATCTCAGCGCCGACGACCACCGCGTGTCGCACCTGGCCCGTTCGAATCATCGAGTCGGCCAGTGAAAGTCCGTATAGAAATCCCGAACAGGCAGCGACGATGTCCATGGCGGCGGCGTTGTTCGCGCCGAGCTCGGCCTGGATGATGCAACCTGTCGAGGGAAGTATTTGATCGGGAGTGACCGTCGCGCAAAGCAGGAGATCAATATCTGACGGATCGAGCCGTGCTCTCTCGATGGCCTGGCGCACAGCGCGGACGGCGAATTGCGACGTGTACTCGTGCGGCGCCGCCTTTCGGCGTTGCTTGATGCCGGTGCGGGTCGTGATCCACTCGTCCGAGGTTTCGACCATCTCGGCGAGCTCAGCATTTGTAAGAATGCCTTCAGGGTACGAGTGCCCGGTACCCAGTATTCCAGCGCGTTGGTTTAGCATTAATCGCCTCAGAATATAAAGGGTTGCCTACTTATGCAACCCGCGTAATCCGTGTTTCGATTATTCCGTTCTTGATACGTTCGCTCGTACGGTTCTCGGAAAACTCCTTGACGCTCCGGATCGCGTTCCGAATTGCTTTCGCATTCGAACGTCCGTGTCCGATCAGCACGATTCGATTGACGCCCAACAACGGCGCGCCGCCGTATTCGGCGTAGTCCAGCCGCTTCTTAATACTGCGAAACGCCGGCTTCGCAAGCACCGCGCCGGCTTTCGTCACCGCCGTCTGCGTCAACTCGCGTTTCAGCATCGACAGCATCGCCTCAGTCAGTCCCTCGGAAAGCTTCAGCATGACGTTTCCGGTGAAACCGTCGGTGACGATCACGTCCACCATGCCGGAAAAAACGTCGCGTCCCTCGACGTTGCCGACGAAGTTGATGCTGCTCAACTGGCGCAACAGCGGAAACGCCTCTTTCGTCAGATCATTTCCTTTCGCCTCTTCCTCGCCGATGCTCATCAGGCCGACTGACGGCCGCACAGTGCCGAGCACCGAGCGCGAATAGGCGTCGCCCATGACGGCAAACTGGGCCAGATGATGCGGTTTGCACTCGGAGTTGGCGCCGACGTCGAGCAGCAGCGTTGGTTTGGCTGCTTTCGTCGGGATCATCGCGGCGAGTGCGGGGCGATCGACGCCCGGAAGCGTTCCGATCACCATCTTCGCGGTCGCCATCGCGGCGCCGGTGTTTCCGGCTGAGACGAAGCCGTCGGCGCGGCCTTCGCTGACCAGCTTTGTTCCGACTCTCAAAGAGCTCTTTTTCTTGCGTCTGACCGCGTTCGCGACGGCTTCGTCCATCGCGATCACTTCGGCGGCCTCGACCAGCTCGATTCCGTGGTCGCCGTCGCCGCGCCAGCCGCAGCGCCGCAGTTCGGGCTCGACCTTGTGAGCCTGGCCCACGAGGATCACACCGACGCCGAAGTCGCGTGCGGCCGCGAGAGCGCCGTCGATCTCAGCATGTGGCGCATGGTCGCTGCCCATTGCGTCGAGAACGACTTTGCCCGTCAACGGGGCTTCATCCTTCGACTGACTTCGCACTGATTCAGTTTAGGCTTGTTCCACCTGCACGATTTCGCGGCCTTTGTAATGGCCGCATTTGGGGCATACGCGGTGGGGCATGCGGGGCTCACGGCAGTTCGGGCAAAGCGTGGTCTGGGGCGTGCGCAGCGCATCATGCGCGCGGCGTTTGTCTCGACGAGCTTTCGAATGTCGTCGCTTTGGATTTGGCATAATTACTCCGTATCTGTGTTTTTAAGACTCTTGAGCGCAGCCCAACGCGGATCGACCTCGTCCGCCGCGCAATTGCACTGGCCGGTGTTCAGGTCCATGCCGCACTCGGGACAGATTCCCTTGCAGTCTTCACGGCAAAGCGTGCGCGCGGGAACTGCCAGCAGGATCTGCTCTTTGACGATCTCGTCGACGTCGATCGCGTCGCCATCGAACACCGAGACCGCGAGTTCTTCTTCACTCAGCGCCGCGGCGGAGCTGGATTCATACTCCGCTCCGGTAATGTACTCGAGGTCGAAATCAGCACTGACGGGCAGTTCGACCGGTTTCAGGCAGCGATCGCATTCGACCTGGACTCGGGCGTCGACGTGCCCGTTGACGCAAACGTCGTTTCCGGCGCGTTTGACGGTGCCTTTTACGCTGGCGGGCACCGTCAGGCTCACGCGTTCGTCGACCGGATTCAGCTCGTCAGGCTGGTAAGTCCGGACAAAACTGCCCTTACCGCCTTCCAGATTCTCGAGCTCAATCCGCATTCCCACCCCGCACTGCCGCCGATAGCCGCCCCGGCGCTATGCGCACAAAACGGCCATTATAGCGGCGTAAACGGGCCTGTCAACGCGTGGTCATGCGTAGCGGCCTCTCTTTCTCAACATCGCGTAACGATCCAAGGTTGGTCGTGATCTTGCCGAACTACTTCGGTTCCGGGTGGACAATCCACAAATTCATCCAAGCCAGGCTCGCGATAACCTCTTCCAAAGCCCAGAACAGAGGTCGTGTCTCAGCTTGTGACGGTTACAGAGGAACTGCCACCCTGGTAGAGGATGATTAAACGAGCGTTATGAGCAACTTTATAACCCTTGTTGTGTTCCTTCGTAGAGATTCCCACACAGATCAGGTAATCAAGTAGGGCGCTGCACTGTAAATGAGGATCCTGCTGGACAGCGCGCGCCGATCCGACGTCTGCTCGCGGCAGCCGGTCTCGCTCAATCTGCTTGACGGACGAATCGGTGTAGGAGGAGAGATGTATCTTTGTTCGGGTCATACTGCAACGTTTCGGCGACGTACCGTCCTTTGGGCAGTTCGATCGATATGGAGGCGTCAATGGCGTCTCCGGGGGCAGCAGAGTCAAACAGCAAGAGTCTTCCTGTTGTTACTTCAAACTCGACAGCAGTTCTTTCCCAATCACGATTCGACAAGTCGATCAGTGCCTGAACCACTGACGCCTCATTTTCAGCACAAACCCATCGCACTATCAGGCCGGAGTCCAATTCCCGACTGTGCCACCACGTCGTGGAGTATGGTTGATCACCGAAGACCACTCCACTGCGTGATCCAACATCTACGGTTCCGAGATAGTCTGATACTTCACACGCACGTTCATAATCGGCCACCGTCGAATCAGAAACTGGTAAATACCCTCGCCAACAAGGCACCAGGTCCTCCTCCAACAGAATAAGAGGTCCCCCTGCAGGTTCCAGCCAAAAACGCGGATCGATTCGTCTGAGACCGGTACAAACCATCTAAAGATTCAGCCTCAATCCAATCCTAGC
>DASURS010000244.1:0-21850 GCA_036279935.1 Pyrinomonadaceae bacterium | reverse complement strand
GCCGATAGCTCAGTTGGTAGAGCAACTGGCTTTTAACCAGTGGGTCGCAGGTTCGAGTCCTGCTCGGCTCACCATCGCAATGCACTTCGCAACAATAATGACACCGAACACCGCTGCTTTCAGTCCTGACGGCCGCATATTGCCTTGAGCCTCAACATGACTCACGACAAGGTTCACTATCACGTATTCCTCAGCTATGGCCGCCGTGATATCGAACAGGCCGAGAAAATTGCGCTTCTTTTGAAAGGGCAAGGACTTAATGTCTTCTTCGACAAATGGGTACTCCCGGCAGGCTTACCATGGCAGCCCGAATTGGAACGGGCGCTGGCTGAATGCGACGCGGTAATCGTGTGCGTTGGGCCGCACGAGATGAACACGTGGCAACGGCGTGAAAAAGACGTCGCGTTGCGCCGCCAGGCTAAAGACCCAAGGTTTCGTGTAATCCCAGTCTTTCTGCCTGGAGCAACTCCACGCGTAGACTTTCTTACACTCAACAACTGGATAGACCTCCGCGCCGGATTCGACCGCGACGCACAACTACGCCTCGCGAAAGCGAGTAGAGGCGAATTGCCGGATCCCGATTTCGAGAACCAAGCCGCTGCAGCACTCTCGCTAATTCAGCCGTACCGCGGCTTGAAGATCTTCAAGGAAGAGGATGCGCCGCTGTTCTTTGGCCGCGAAGATTTCACCGATCGATTGGCCACAATGGTTGAACGCCATTCGTTCGTGGCCGTCCTTGGACCATCAGGCAGCGGAAAATCATCGGTAGTGCAGGCTGGGTTGGTACCGCTCCTGCGACGCGGGCTACACGACGAAGTGTGGGAAGTAGCCACAATCGTCCCGAACGATAGTCCTTTCCAGAATCTTTCTTCAGCCATTGTCGACTTCCTCGAGCCGGACAAAACTGAAGTCGAGCGTTGGGAAGAGACGGCAAGGTTGACCGATTTATTCACGGCCAACAAAGCTCGACTTCGCTACGTTGTGAACAACGCACTCAAAAAGCACCCTGGCACAGATCGGCTGATGTTGATAGTGGACCAATGCGAAGAGCTGTTTACGCTCACATCTGAACCTATACGACAAAAGTTCATGGATGAGCTGCTTGATGCAACCACCTCCGCCCCACTCTCGGTCGTGCTCGTCGTAAGAAATGACTTCTACAACCAGCTCGTCAAACCTTCACCGATCGCCACGCGTCTCCACGACGCCAAGCTGGACATCACCGATTTGACTCGAGACCAATTGAGGCAGGTGATCGAACGCCCCGCGGAGGCAGTCGGGTCGCGCTTCGAACCCGGCCTCGTCGACAGGTTGCTGGATCATATTGCAAGCGAGCCCGGTAAGTTGCCGTTGCTCGAGTTCGTGTTGATGGAGCTGTGGAAACGACGTGAAGATCGCACGTTGACCAACAAAGCTTACAACGACATGGGTGAACTGGATGGCGCCCTCGCGAAGCACGCCGAAGCAGCGTTCGAGTCCTTCTCGGATTCAGAGCAGCTGATTGCACGACGCGTGTTTATGCAGCTCGTCCGATTAGGCGACGCTGATGAGGAGCCAACTCGCCGCCGCATATCATTTGCCGAACTCAGCCCTGAAGCATTGCCGGTGGTGCGCAAATTAGCGGATGAGAATCTGCTCGTCACGGGAAGAAATGACGCCACGGGCGAGGAGATCGTCGATCTCGTCCACGAAGCCTTGATGAAAGGCTGGGACACGTTGGGCAGATGGATCAGCGAGGATCGCCGGTTTCTCACCTGGCGCGACCAGATGCAAACTTACGTCAAGGTCGCGGGGGCGCAGAACTATGAACCGAGCACACTCTTGCGAGGACAGCTCCTCCAGGAAGCTCAGCGGTGGGCGCGTGAAAGACCGTCGGATTTGAGCCGGGGAGAACAGCGGCTCATTCAAGAGTCGATCAGAACCCGCTTTCCTCTCAAAACCGCGTTCGCCTGGGCGATCATCACGATTTTGATAATCGGTTTCGGCATATGGTTCAGGGCGGTAGCAACCGCGAACTCGCGCTTGGCCGAGATTCGCAAGTCCAACGCCAGTGTCAGGGAGATGCAAAGATTGGTTGGCGTCACCTCCCTGGATATGGACCAGACGGCAACGGTCATGATTCTTGGCCCACGCCCGAGCGGCCACATGTTGAGTGAAGACAGAATACAAGAGATAAAGCCAGGTGGAGCAAATATAGTGGAAGCTCCTCTGATGGAGGAATTTGTCTTCTCCCTGGTGGAGTGCGTTAACTATGTCGCCCCAAAAACAAAGTTTGTATTCGCGTTTGTCAGGCGCGATTCGAACCTCGCTTCCGATCTGACCTACGTCTGGACCGCGCTGAAAAACTCACAGCAAATGCCGGGCGTCGTGCTGGCGCCTTATCGTTTTCCTGACGATAATGCGGCGGCCGCCGCACTGCAAACAACGACACCCGAAGGAGTTGTGATCGTAACGGCGGCCTACTACGGCAGGTCGCTCTCTTCTGATGGCCGATTCATGGCGGTCGGCTCAGTCGATCCCGAAGGAGAGCGATCGGATTTCTCGCCCAGTGGTGATGGTAGATTATTATGGGCGCCGGGAGAACAGATTGTAATCAGGGGCCCAAACACGCTGTCCCGAAGCAACGGTCAACACCTCGCGGCCGCGATCGCCGCCGGCGTCGCAATTCGGATACTGGATCGGTCTCCCAACCTGAAGCCCGCGGAGGTAATTGAACGCATCCGCGCCAGTTCCCATCCTCAAGGCGATACTGGCCCACCCATCGTCAATCTCAACGCGGCACTCAGCAGCCTCCCTCGTCAGTAAAAGCAGTCAACGAATCTTTTAGCCAGCATTTACCGCCACCAGCACGATCTCCGGTGGGACGTTGAAGCGGACGGGAAGGATGCTGGTGCCGATGCCGGTGGTGACGAAGAGATGATGGCCGTTTTCGACAACGTGACCACGAACGTAGCGCTGACCGTAGTCCGACGGCTGGATAATTGTGCCGATGAACGGAAAGCGGACCTGCCCGCCATGAGTGTGCGCGGCCAGGAGCAAGGGAACACGAGAAGGGAGCTGCGGAAAGATGTCGGGATTGTGCGCCAGCGCGATCAACGGCGCGCCATCAGGAACCTTAGCGATCGTTTCGTCAACTTCCTGCTTTCGCGTCCAAAGGTCCGCCAGACCGGCGAGCCATAAAGACGTGCCGCGCGCGTCGACGCGCAAGACCTCATTATCGAGCACCTTGACGCCGTTGTGTTCCAACTCCCGCCGCACGCTGAACCCGTCATACCACCAATCGTGATTACCCAGCACTGAGTAAACTCCAAGCGGCGCCCGAAGATCCTTCAGTATCGGCGCAAACACGCTCGGCTCAATGTGTTTGCCTGTACTGCCGTCACCGGCGATGTAATCACCAAGTATGACGATCATCTCCGGTTGCAGTTCATTCGTGCGCTCAACGATCAACCGCAACTTGCGCTCGTCAATAAACGCACTCCCGGCGTGAATGTCTGCGAGCACCGCGATCCGCAGGCCGTTCAGCTCGCGCGGCCATTGCGAGATCTGAATCGTCTCGTGCCGGACAACGAGCCTGTTGGGCTCAACAAAGAACCCCCAGAACACCATGCATCCGCCCAACAACAGCACGGCCGCCAAAACAATGCGCAGTCGTTTCTGCGAGCGCGACTGCTCGCCCGGCCGGCGCACCTGTTGAAACAGAAAGAGCACCAACCCAATGAGCACCGCGACAGCAATCACAAACCATACCGTCATAGAACAATGAATTTAGACCATAACAACTGATTTCTGCTATCTTGTCTCACCAAATGAAACTAAAACTCGCCTTTTTCCTGATCTTCTCGTTGACCATCACAACGTTCGCGCAAGCACCTGACCGGCAGCAGTTCATTCGCACGGAAGCGCCGGTGATTGCGCTGACTCACCTGCGAATGATCGACGGCACAGGCGCACCCGCAGCCGAGGACGTAACGATCATCATCAGCGGCGGAAAGATCGAGTCTGTTGGTCCAACAAGCGCCGCGAAGATACCGGCAAACTCACAGACGCTCGACCTCAACGGTTACACAGTGCTCCCCGGTATCGTCGGAATGCACAACCACATGTTCTTCCCCATGGGCGGCTCCCCGCCAATGTACTCGAACATGGGCACCAGCTTTCCGCGACTCTACCTCGCCAACGGCGTCACCACCATCCGCACGACCGGCAGCGTCGCGCCCTACACTGATCTCGAAATCAAAACCATGATCGATGCCGGCCGGATGATCGGTCCGAAAATGCACGTCACCGCGCCGTATCTCGAAGGTAAAGGCTCGTTCACGCCCGTCATGCACCAGCTCACGGACGCGAACGACGCGCGCCGCATGGTTAACTACTGGGCCGACCTCGGCGCGACTTCCTTCAAAGCTTACATGAACATCACGCGCGACGAGTTGCGCGCGGCTGTCGAAGAAGCCCACAAGCGCGGCTTGAAAGTAACCGGACACCTCTGTTCGATCGGTTACAAAGAGGCGGCGGAGATCGGCATCGACAACCTCGAGCACGGCCTCTTCGCGGATTCCGAGTTCGTGCCCAACACGCAACCCGACCAATGCCCGCCAGGCGTCTCGAACAGTTTGCGCCAGCTCGACATCAAGAGCGCGCCCGTGCAGGAGACGATTCGAACGCTCGTCGCCAAGAACGTTGCGATCACGTCGACGTTGCCGGTGTTCGAAGCCGGCGGCGCACCACTCGCACAAACCGGCATCGGCGCTGCCGGCGCATTGCTGAACCCGCGCGTGCTCAACGTGATGTCGACTGACGCACGCGTCCGCTATCTGCAAGCCCGCGCGCGTGTCTCGTCACAAGGCGACTTCGTTTCCCTGCTCCGCAAGGCGATGGAGTTCGAACGCGCATTCGTGCAAGCGGGTGGGCTGCTTATCGCCGGCCTCGATCCGACAGGCAACGGCGGTATCGTCGCCGGCTTTGGCGATCTACGTCAGATCGAACTTCTCGTCGAAGCGGGCTTTACTCCAGTCGAAGCGGTAAAGATCGCGACCCTGAACGGCGCGAAGTTTCTTGGTGAAGACGCACGCATCGGATCGATCGCACCCGGAAAACAGGCTGATCTCATGATCGTCAGAGGAAATCCGGCGACGAAGATCGCCGACATCGAAAACGTCGAGATCGTTTTCAAGGACGGCGTCGGTTACGATTCGGAAAAGTTGATCCAGTCGGTCCAGGGACTGGTCGGAATCCGCTAAGAATCTACTCTGCCGCTGAAATACGCGGAGGCCGGTCTGCGAAAGAGGAAGAACAGGATCACTGAGAAAATCCCGACGTGTACCGCGAGTTGAACGACGGAGTGGAGCGCGCCGATCACGATGTGAAAAGCGATCCAGGCGACCATCAGCCAGCGCGCCCAGTTGTGACCGCGAAGCATGAACAGCCCACCCACGATCTGAACCAGCCGCGACAGATGGACCATCCAGTGTGACTTGAAATCGGCAGCGCGTTGCGCCGTGGTGGCGCTCATTAATGGAAGCAATCCACTGATCAACGCGATCGCGCCGAAGATTATGAATACCCAACTGATGATCGTGATGGAGAGCGGGCGGGGGCGATCGTTCATCAGGTTAACTTACCGCAACTTAACCGCCCTTTGATAAATGACAAGCCCGGCGATCAACGCCAGCGCAAACAAACCTATCGCTCCGATGATCAACCAGCGCGCACCCGTCTTCGACTGCACCGCCAGGGCCTGACTCGTATCAGGCGCCGGACGCGCGCTTTCGTGATACGCCCGCACTTGTGCATCGGCTAACGAACTCTCCAAACGCGTGCGACTCGTCTCGAGCACCTTGAGCTGCGCCAACACGCCGTCGCGCTCGATCGTCAACTGCCGACGCCGCACCTCGCGCAACTCTTCCGGCCTCGTCGATCCGACTCCCGCCAGCGACCGCTCGATGTTCTCCGGCTTGAGCGCCTCTTCAAGCTCCTGCAATCTTAGCTTGAGAGTCTCTTCTTTTCCCTGCACGTCAAGTAACTGGAGCCGAAGGTTGTCCACCTCCTCAGCCGCACTCGGCCGCTGACCATATGCCGATCCCGCCAACACGAATGCCAACAGAAGCAGCCCCAAACTGAATCGAGGCATATTGCCACACCTCCCGACTACCCGAATGCGGGGATCATAACCTATTTGTGGTTATTACTCTTAGGCTCGCGGTACCAGCGAGTGCCGGACGCATATTCCCGGTCGGTCGGACGAAGACGAGTGAGTGAGCTTTTCGGATCGATGTGCGCGCACGCGACGTGTATCGCCGTGATCGCCGCCATCGGAGCAACGTAAGAATTGAGGAACGAAGGACTGGCAACGAGCGCGACGAGATAAGAGTCAGCATGGCGCGCGATCGGCGTGGAATCGGCGTCGGTGATGCCAACGGTCGGCACGCCTTGACGTTTCGCACGCAACAGCGACTCGACAGTGTCGCGCAAACACTGTCCGAAGCTGATGGCGATCAGCAGATCTTTCGACGTCAAGCCTTTGATCTTGTATTGCAGATTGCCGGTGGTTCCGACCGGCGCTTCCGCGTCGAAACCGAGCGCGGACAAACCGTACGCCAGGTAGTAAGCGAGGGAGGCGGCGAAGTCGAGGCCGACGACGAGCACACGACGCGAGCGCCTGATCAGTTTGGCCAACTCGATCAAGCGCTGTCGATCGAGATCGGATTTCAGCACGTTGAGATTCTCGAGCGCCTTGTCCAACGCGTGATCGATATGATCCGCGACGCTGCGCTTCTCCTTCGTCGCCGCTTTCAAGGCCGTGTACGGCGTGATGCGGGCGACGAAGTGCTGACGCAGGTCGGTCGCGAAATCGGCGAAGCTCTTGTAACCGAGGACTTGAGTGGTGCGAAGGATCGTGGTGGCGTCGACGTCGTAACGCTTCGCCAACTCGCGTGACGAAAGGAAGCAAGTCTCGTCGGCCGAATCGAGGATGGCGCGCAACAAACGCTGACGGCGCGGGTTCAGACGCAGACGCGCGCGCGCAAACCGGTCCTCCACCGGGCTCGTCGCGTTGTTCCCGTCGACTTTCAGCTCCGGAACAACCTTCTTCCGGCCGTTTGCTTTGGTTGAGTCCTTCTTCACGATTCTCAGTTCGGTTCGAGTCTCAGCACGGTTTCGGTGCGAGCGGTAATGTAATCGAGATTGACGTCGAAACCGAGTCCCGCGCCGCGCGGTGCAGCGACGGTGCCGTCACGGGAAACAGTGACTTCCGGAACGATCAGATCGCGCGCGAAATAACGCGAGCTGGCCGAGATGTCACCCGGAAGCACGAACCCCGGCAGGCTTGCGAGCGCGATGTTATGCGCCCTGCCGATGCCAGACTCTAACATTCCGCCGCACCAAACCGGTATCCCGCGCGAATGACATAGATCGTGAATCTGCAACGCCTGCGAGTATCCCCCAACGCGCCCGATCTTGATGTTGATGATGCGGCAACTCCCGAGATCGAGCGCCTGTTTGGCGCTCCTGATGCCGGTGATGCTCTCGTCGAGACAGATCGACGTCGTGATCAGCGACTGAAGCCGAGCGTGGTCGATCAGGTCGTCGTGTTCGAGAGGCTGCTCGATCATCAGCAACCCGAATTCGTCCAACGCTTTCAGGTGGTCCGCATCGGCCATCGTGTAAGCGGAGTTCGCGTCGACTGAGAGCAGAATATTTGGATGGCGGCGTCGCACTTCAGCGACGACCTCGACGTCCCAGCCCGGTTTGATCTTGAGCTTGATCCGTTGATAGCCAAGGCCGAGATAACGATCGACGCGCTCCAGTAACGCGTCCAGTGTTGGTTGTATGCCGAGACTGACGCCGACGGGAATGCGCTCGCGCGTCCCGCCGATCAACTGCGACAGCGACTGACCCGCCAGCCGGGCGCGCAGGTCCATGTACGCCAGTTCCAACCCAGCCTTGGCCATGTTGTGCCCGCGAAAAGCCGCGAGTCGCTGAGCCAGCTCGGACAGATCACGCACTGGTTCGGCCAGCAGCGCCGGCGCGAGGTAGTCGCGGATGACGTGCAGCGCCGTACCGACTGTTTCGTAACTGTAATGCGGCTCCTCGGCGGCGACGACCTCGCCCCAGCCGGTTTCTCCCCCGCCCGTGACGGCCACGAGGAAGATCAGCCTTGAATCGATGCGTCCGAAGCTTGTCTCGAAGGGCTCGTTCAGCGGCAAACGAACGGTCCGCAACTCGATTCTTTCGACGGCGAGCCGGTCCGGCTCGGCGGCAACGGCCTGATTCAGAACCTCGGATCGAATTTGCATGGACGCGGAAGATAACAAATCACCATTCCAGCCGCAAGACGTTTTGCAGCACTTGTCGCACTATTGACATTGTGCAGCACTTGCTGTAATTAGACCGTGCATATCCACGAACAGATTCCGTTCAGTTTATTCGACATTCCTTCGAGGAGGCAGGCGTTATGACACAGATCGTAGCACCAGACTTGAACCGGCAAGTTCGAAAGCGAGGGAATTACTTTTATTTCCCGGCACTACTCTTAGCGCTTCTCTTGTTTCCCTTCTCCGCCTCCGCGCAAACGACCACGTCGACAATTGAGGGTTACGTGAACGACGCGAAGAAGGCCGTCGTCGCGGGCGCTCAAGTCGTCGTGAAGAACACCGCGCTCGGCATCGAGCGGACCGTGAGCACCGACGCCGAAGGCTTCTATCGCGTTACGGCGCTGCCGGCCGGCATGTACACCATCAGCGTCTCAGCCACCGGTTTCGCTTCGCATACGTTCGAATCCATTGAAGTAACACTCAACCGCACAGTCCGCTTCGACCTTGATCTCGAAGTGGGCGCGGTGCAGGAACAGGTGGACGTCAGCGCCGCCGTGCAGTTGATCGATGCAACGTCCGCTGCATCGGGCGCGACCGTCACGCCGCAACAGATCAAGGAGTTGCCCGTCAACGGCCGTAACTATCTCGACTTGCTGCAACTCGTGCCCGGCGTCGTCGTCAATCGTCAGGCCGACGTGGGCAGCGATAATTCCACGCCGGTGCTCGGCGAAAGGGCCGGAAACAATAGCTTCCTGATCGACGGCCAACCCAATAAGAACAACGTCAGCGGAGGCGCTGCCGCCCAGTTCAACCAGGAGACGATCGCCGAGTTTCAGGTTTTGACGACAGGATACAAAGCCGAGTTCGGACAGGCGTCCGGCGCGATCGTCAACGTCATCACGCGCAGTGGCACGAACGAGTATCACGGAGTCGCTTCGCTATTTCATCGTAACGACGCGTTCGACTCGTCCAACTCACTGGATCCAACAGTGACGGATGCGCTGCCGCTCAAACGCTGGGACTACAGTCTCGCCGCCGGTGGGCCGCTAATCAAAGACAAAGTCCACTTCTTCGGCTCTTTCGAGCGCATCACCGAAAACCGCGAACTGAACTTCGTGTTTCCGCCGAACACGCCGGCGTTCCTGAGATCGTTCGAAAGCCAATTCGACAATCCATCGGAGACGTTCGAAACGCGCGGCTTCTTCAAGTTGGACGAACAGCTCGGCCGTCACAGCCTGTCGCAGGAGGTGAACTACACGAACGCCGTAGTCAGAGAGTTCCTGCCGCTTTCGTCAGCGAACAGTTTGCCCTCGCGACGAAACAATACGAGCGCGCGGCACCTGCTCCTGGGGTTTGCCGACACGATTCTGGCGGGCAATCAGGCGAATCCGTGGGTATTGACGCTGCGTGGCGGTTATCGGCGTGAGCCGTCGAACAGCGGACCGGCGCATCCGGAAGCGGGCGTCGGGACGACCTTCAACATGTTCAGCTCGCTGACGACCAATTCGATCGCCGGCAATCTCGGCGCGGTGCAGTTCGGCAACACGACGAGCGCGTCGAACCTCGACCAGCAGTACACGTCAGTCTCCGCCAACGCGGCGAAACTCTTCGGCGATCACAGTGTGAAGTTTGGCTGGAACTTCCTGCGCACGAAGGTTGACGGCATCGAAGCCAGCATCCTGCAACTGCAACTGTTCGCGCTCCAGAGCGACTTCGTAACGTTCGGCCCGGTGAACGCGGGTTTCTTCACGGTCACCACAGCCGGCGGTCTGACGCCGCAAGCCAACGAGATTCATCTGCGCAATAACTACAACGGCGTGTTCCTTCAGGACGACTGGCGTTTCCTGCACAACTTAACTCTGAACCTCGGCCTCCGCTGGGATTACGACTCGGAGTTTGAGACGAAGAGCAACATTTCTCCGCGCGTCGGATTCGCGTGGATGGCGACGCCGAAGACTGTCGTTCGCGGTCACTTCGGAGTCTTTTACGATCAATTTCGGTTGTCGACTGTGCGCGCGGTGCCGGCCTTCGGCGGCGCCGACCAGCGCGTGGTCCAACCGTTCTCGTATCCGCGTGGGTTCTTCGGGAATCCGAGTATCGCAGCGGCAGCGATCGGCGCTTCTTTGTTTCCCGGCGGGCTCTGTGTTTCCTCGAGCCTGACTGACGCACAGATTCAGGCGGGAAACTTGACGTGTCCTGCGTTTGGCGGTGGCGCTGCGAACCAGTTCATCGGCATCGATCGGCTCAACGGCGTGGTAGCGCCCGGACACGCTCTGATTCCCGCGAACGCGCCGATTAATATCGCAAACATCCAACAGCTTTCCGGTCTGACGCCGGATCAATACCTGGCGCAAGCTGCCGCCGCGATCGGCAAACCGGCCGGGTTCTTCTTCTGGGGACCGTTCGGCGTGCTGTCTCATGCCGCGATACCGGCGCAGCTTTTTCCAACCGACATCGATCGCTCTTTCAAGACGCCGTTCACGACCAGTTACGGCATCGGTGTCCAGCGTGAACTCGGCAAGAGCATCGTCGTTACGGCTGATTACTATCACCGGAACATGAACGACATGCTTGGCATCCGCGAGGCCAACATCGCATTTCAGTCGCGCTCCGGCGCGCGGCAGTTTCTGCCGCCGTTCGCGGCCGGTCCAATCCGCACGTTCGGCCCGTGGTACGAAGGCACCTACGACGCGCTGGTATTGAGCTTCACGAAGCGCTTCAGCAAACGTTTCACGTTGAGCAGCAACTACACGTTCGCCGATCAAACCGACAATCAACTCGGCGTCAACGCCTTGCCGACCGACAACTTCGTCGGCATCGCGCCGATCGTCACCAGCGTTGAAGCCGGAGTGCCGAGGACGAATGCGACCGGCGGTTACACGCGGGCGAATGGCCGGTTCGTAGCGGCGGCCGGCTCGTTCGTCAATGGTCCCGACCTGGACAAAGGTCCATCTGACTTGTCGGTGGACCATACCTTCCAACTCAACGGGCTGCTCGAACTGCCGTGGCAGATCCAGATCAGCGGCATCTTTCGCGCGCAGAGTGGTTTCCACTACAGCCGCACCGGCTCGGCAACGGATCCCGACGGAAACGGAACTCTGACCGGTATCGATTTCACCGCCGGACGAAACGCGTTCACGGCGCCGCCGTTTGCGAATCTCGACATGCGCTTTGCGAAGCGAATCGATTTCACCGAGCGCGTGAGGATGCAGGTGCTGTTCGAGCTCTTCAACGTCTTTAACCATCAGAATCCAGCCGCGGTCTTTACCTCGCTTGCGGATCCGGTTAACTTCGGCAGGAAAGCTCAGGTGCTGCCCGGTCGCGAAGGGCAGATCGGATTCAGGTTCGAGTTCTAATCACACGGATTATGATTGGTTATCGTCGCTACACCCTCCGTCTATTCATCTGTCTACTGGTACTGAGTTTCCTGCGAGCGCCTGTTGCTGCGCAGGAACCGATCTACGACGTCGTCATCCGCAACGGCCGCGTACTCGACGGCGCCGGCAATCCGTGGATCCTCGCGGACGTTGCGATCAAAGACGGCCGCTTCGCGCGTGTCGGCAAAGTGGCGGGCCGCGGGCGACAGGAGATCGACGCCCGCGGACGTTACGTTTCGCCCGGCTGGATCGACGTCATGGACCAGTCCGGCCGCGCGTTGACGCAAAATGGTCTGGCCCAGAACAAACTGCTGATGGGCGTCACGACGGGCATCGGCGGCGAGGGCGGCACGCCCGTTCCGGCTGACAAGATTGGCGAGTACTTCGCCGGTCTTGAAAAGACCGGCATAAGCATGAACTTCGGCACTTACTTTTCCGAAACACAGGCGCGCGTCGCCGTGTTGGGCCAGGACTCACGCGCGCCAACCGCCGAAGAGCTCGAGCGCATGAAAGCCATTATGGCGACGGCGATGAAAGCCGGCGCGATGGGAATGACGACAGCCCTCATCTATCCACCTTCGAGTTACGCTTCGACAAACGAATTGATCGAGATGGCGAAAGTCGCCGGACAGTACGGCGGCATTTACGCCAGTCACATCCGAGGCGAAGGCAAGGAGTTGGTCCAGTCGATCGAAGAGGCGATCGCGATTGGCGAGAAGGGTGGCTTGCCGGTCGAAGTCTTTCACCTGAAAGCGGCGTATCAACCGGGCTGGGGCAGGTTGATGCGCCAGGCCGGAAGAAAGATCGACGAGGCGCGAGCGCGTGGCGTCGACGTTGCCGCCGACCTGTATCTCTACACGGCGGGCGGTACCGGGCTCGAAGCGGTAATTCCTTCGTGGGCCTTCGAAGGCGGATCCGAGAAGCTGCTGGCGCGCCTGAACGACCCCGCCACGCGCGCGCGTCTGAAGCGTGAAATGGTGACCGGTTCGCCCGGCTGGTGGAACATCATCGAAGCCGCCGGCGGCTGGAACGGTATCGTCCTCGTCAACGCCCAGAACGAAGATCACAAGCACTTCGAAGGCAAGACGCTAACGCAGATCGCGCGCGAGTGGCGCAAAACTCCGGCGGACGCGGCGTTCGATCTCGTCGCCTCCGGACGCGGACGAGTAACTGCGATCTACCACATGATGAGCGAACAGGACATCATGACGGCGCTGAGGTTTTCCTGGACCAGCATCGGAAGCGACGCGGGCGCCTCGTTGAACCCTGGCGCGATGGACACGATGGGCCTTCCTCATCCGCGCAGCTACGGTAACTTTCCCCGACTCATCGCCCGCTACGTTCGCGAGAAGCGAGTGCTGACGCTCGAACAGGCAATCCGCAAGATGACTTCGTGGCCCGCCACGCGGATGCGACTTCACGGACGCGGAGTGATCAAAGAGGGTTGTTGGGCTGACGTCGTTATCTTCGATTACGACAAGATCCAGGACCACGCCACTTATCAACAACCATTTCTCTTCCCTACCGGCATCGACTACGTGCTCGTTAACGGACAGGTCGTGATCGATCACGGAAAACACACCGGCGCCCGTCCCGGCCACGTCATTTACGGTCCCGGAAGAGTCAAACAATCATGAAGAAAACGATCAATCGTCGCGAACTGCTCAAACGGAGCGCACTCGCCGGCGCGGGACTACTCGCCGCGCCGATGTTGAATCGCGGCCGTTATCGCATCTTTGCGAACTCGCCCGTCGAGTATTCGTCCCGCGCCGTCGATCTGGTTCGCCAGTCGCTCGTGATCGACATGCTCGGCCCGATCACGCTCGACTTCAATAAACAGGCCAAATGGTTCGCCAATCCCGAAACGTTCACCGCCACGGACCTGCAACCGTATAAAGACTCCGGCATCAACGTCTTTCACACTGCTGTCGGCCTCGGCGGCCCTGACGCCTACGATCGAACACTGCGCATGTTTGCTTCGTGGAACGGATTCATCGCCAACCACGACGAGCACTTCATGCGTATCGACAGTCCCGGCGATCTCAATCGCGTCAAGACGTCGGGCAAGATCGGCATCATGATCGGCCTGCAAAACTCGGAACAATTTCGCCGGCCCGAAGACGTCGACTTCTTTCACAGCATCGGCCAGCGCGTCTCGCAACTGACTTACAACGCCCGAAACCTGATCGGAAACGGCTCGACCGAACGCCGCGACGACGGCATTTCAGACTTCGGCATCAGCATCATCGAACGAATGAACAAGATCGGAATGGCGATCGACGTCTCCCACTGCGGCGACCGCACCACACTGGACGCTTTCGAGATCTCTAAAAAACCCGTGCTGATTACACATTCAAACTGCCGCGCACTCGTCCCCGGACATCCACGATTAAAAACAGACGAAGCGATCAAGAAAGTCGGCGAAGCCGGTAGCGTGATGGGCATCACCGGCGTGCGCATGTTCGTCAAAGGCGACGAACCGACCACGATCGAACACGTTCTCGATCACTTCGATCACGTCGTGAAACTGATCGGCCCTGAGCACCTCGGCGTCGGCAGCGACATGGACCTCTACGGCTACGACGCGATGCCGCCCGAGCTAAACAAACAGTTGCGCGCCAGCTACAAAGGCAGCTACGGCTTTCGCGAAAAGATCGACATCGAAGGGCTCAATCATCCCAAGCGAATGTATGACCTGACGGAAGGGCTCGTCCGTCGCAAGTACAGCGACGCGGCAATTCAGGGAATACTCGGCGGCAACTTCAAACGAGTGCTCAGCGCCGTCTGGACCACGTAAGGAGGGGCTCAAAAATCGGGAATCCCACCAACGGCAGTTGGTGGATGCTTCAAATGCAACCTACTGACCGGCCAGCCACTGTTTGCGAATCCCACCAACGGCAGTTGGTGGATGCTTCAAATGCAACCTACTGACCGGCCAGCCACTGTTTGCGAATCCCACCAACGGCAGTTGGTGGATGGTTCATTTTTTCAGCCTGTTTTGGTGGTAAATGAAACTTCCACCAACTGCCGTTGGTGGGATTCGGGGAAATGGTTCATCGAACTCGTAGGCTGAACATAACGATCCACCAACTGCCGTTGGTGGTATTCCCCGACTCTTGAGGCAAGCTCGTAAGGAGGCAATACGAATGAAAACCCGTCTAACCAGTGTACTGGTACTGCTACTGGTTCTAACCCAACTCGCTTACGCGCAAGTGCCTGAAGCGGGTTTTGACGAGTACGTCCAGCAAGCGATGAAGGCGTGGGAAGTTCCGGGGCTGGCAATCGCCATCGTAAAAGATGACAAGGTCGTGTTCGCTAAAGGTTACGGCGTGCGCGAGATCGGCGGCACGGCGGCCGTCAACGAGCACACACTGTTCGCGATTGGATCGTCGTCAAAAGCTTTCACGGCCGCAACGATCGCGATGCTGGTCGACGAAGGAAAACTCAAGTGGGACGATCCCGTCACGAAGTACCTGCCGGCGTTTGAGCTTTTCGACCCGTACGCGACGCGCGAGATGACAGTGCGTGACCTGATGTCGCACCGCAGCGGGCTCGAACGCGGCGATCTGATCTGGTATGCGTCGCCGTACGACCGCAACGAAGTGCTGCGCCGCGTTCGCTTTCTGAAACCGTCGTGGAGTCTCCGATCTCGCTTTGGTTATCAGAACATCATGTTTCTCGCGGCGGGCCAGATCTCGCCGGCAGTCACGGGCAAGCAGTGGGACGACGTGGTGCGCGAGCGCATCTTCGTTCCGCTCGGCATGACCTCGAGCAGCACGAGCATCAAGAGTCTTGCTTCATCCGATAACGTAGCGTCTCCCCATTCAAAAATCGACGACAAAGTGCAGAAGGTGGCCTGGCGGAACATCGACAACATCGGCCCGGCCGGTTCCATCAACTCCAACGTGCTCGACATGGCCCAGTGGCTCCGGATGAATCTCGGCGGCGGCATGTATGAGAACAAACGCGTGCTGAGTGCGGCTGCCGTCAAAGAGATGCAGACGCCGCAGACGGTCATCCGCATCGAGGGCAACAACGAACGGCTCTATCCCGACGCGCATTTCCTGAACTACGGACTCGGCTGGTTTCTGAGCGACTTCCGCGGTCGAAAACTCGTCGAGCACGGCGGCGCGATCGACGGCATGCGCGCCGAAGTCGGCATGCTGCCGGAAGAGAAACTCGGCGTCGTGATCCTGACCAACCGGCACGGATCAGTGTTGCCGCACGTTTTGATGTATCGCGTGCTCGATGCTTTTCTCGGCGTCACTCCGAAGCGCGACTGGAGCGCGGAGATACTGAAGAAATTCACGGCGCTCGAAGAACAAGCCAAAGCGGCGGAAAAGAAAACGGAAGCCGAACGAGTCAAAAACACGTCGCCGTCGCTGGCGCTCGAGAAATACGCCGGCGTCTACAAGAACGAGATGTACGGCGAGGCGAAGTTCGCCGTCAAAGATGGAAAACTGACTTCCGACTTTGGTCCAAACTTCGCCGGCGATCTCGAACACTGGCACTACGACACGTTTCGCGTCGTGTGGCGCGACGCGATGGAAGGCAAGACGTTTGTCAATTTCAAACTGAACACGAAGGGCCAGCCGGACACTGTCACGATCGAAGGCATCGGCGATTTTACGCGCGTGCCCGATAAACCTGCGCCCGGGACCATCAGCAGCAACTAAAAAATGAGGATCCGTATGAATCGTTATTTGGTTCTTTCCGCACTCCTGTGTCTTCTTTCTTCCGTTTCGGCTCTGGGCCAGGGCACGCGCTTGCTGCGCCATCCGACCGTGAGCCGTGATCAGGTTGCGTTCGAGTACGCCGGCGACTTGTGGGTGGTGTCGCGCAGCGGCGGTCAGGCGCGCCGCCTCACGTCGACTCAGGGCGTCGAGATCGAGCCGCACTTCTCTCCTGACGGAACGCAGATCGCCTTCACGGCTACTGTCGCCGGCAACACGGACGTGTACGTCGTTGCTGTTTCCGGAGGAAATCCGAAGCGGCTGACCTATCATCCGGGAAACGATCGCGCGCGCGGCTGGACGCCTGACGGACAGCGAGTCATCTTCGCGTCCGCTCGCATCAGCGCGCCGCAACAGGCTTACGTTAAGCTGTGGACCATCGGTCTCGACGGCGGGCTTCCGCAACAGATTCCGATGCCGCGCGCGTTCAGCGGCGTCTACTCTCCCGACGGCCGCCGTTTCGCTTACGAAGAGTTCCAGACAGCGTTCATTCCGGACTGGTACGAAGCGAGCATGTGGCGGCATTATCGCGGCGGCCGCACGCATCCGATCTCGGTGATGAACCTCGCCGACAATTCGGTCGAGAAGCTTCCGTGGACCAACAGCAACGACTCGGAACCGATGTGGATCGGCAATACGATCTACTTTCTTTCGGACCGCAATCACACGACGAACCTGTTCAGTTATCGCACCGACACCAAACAGGTCAACCAGCTAACGCAACACAACGACTTCGACATCATGACCGCATCCGCCGGCGGTGATGCGATCGTTTACGAACAGGCCGGCTACATCTATCTGGTCGATGCGAAGAGCGGCAAATCCACGCGGCTGAACATCGAGGCGACAGGCGATCTGCCGTGGGCGCGCCCGCAGTTCAAAAAAGTCGTCAGCATGATTCGCAATTCAGCACTGTCGGCGACGGGCGTCCGCGCGGCGTTTGAGGCGCGCGGCGAGATCTTCACGGTCCCAACGGAAAAAGGCGACTACCGCAATCTTACGCAGAGCTCCGGCGCGCACGATCGATCGCCCGTGTGGTCGCCCGATGGAAATCAACTGGCCTGGCTGTCAGACGCCAGCGGCGAATATCAACTGATGATCGGCGATCCGCTCGGCATGAACGCGCCACGAGCCGTTGCCTTGCCGTCGACGGCGTTCTACTCGGGACCGGCGTGGGCGCCCGACGGCACGCAGATACTCTTGCAGGACAATCATCGCAACCTGTGGTCGATCGAAGTCGCGACGGGCAAGGCGAACAAGATCGATAGCGACTCCTATCCGGATCCGATCCGGCAGTTTGACGCGACGTGGTCGCCCGACTCGCGTTGGATCGCGTATTCGAAGAACCTCGCCAGTCGCCTGCGCGCGATCTTCGTTTACTCGCTCGCGGACCGTAAGTCATATCAACTTACCGACGGCCTCGCCGATTCGATCTCGCCGGCTTTCGATGCGAACGGCAAGTATCTTTACTTCCTGGCGAGCACCAACTATGGACCAAGCACGGGTTGGTTGGAGATGAGCTCACTCGAACGTCCGGTCCGGCGCGCGATCTATCTCGCCGTGCTGAGTGCGACTGAACCGTCGCCGCTGCTGCCCGAAACAGGCGACGAGCCGCCGCCGCGTCCGACGCCGGCCGAAACACCCGCGACGCCGCCTGCTCCGCCAGCGCCGAGGCCGGTCACCGTCCGTATTGACGTGAATGGAATCGGACAACGCATCATCGCCGTCAACGTTCCCGCCGGGGAGTACGCAAACCTCTCGGCAGGCGCGGCGGGAAGTTTCTACTACACCGAGCCGCTGCCGGGCGGTGGTCCGCTGGCCCTTCGTCTTCAGCGTTATCAGCTCCGCGAGCGCACGGCCGCGCCGTTTCTCGAAGGCATTCGTGCTTACGTGCTTTCGGGTGACAGGAAGAAGGTGCTGTATCAATCAAGCGCCGGCGGCGGCGCCAACTGGGGCGTCGTCTCGACCGAGCGGCCCGCGAAGGTTGGCGAAGGCCCAATCAACGTGGCCCAACTCGAAACGCGCGTCGATCCGCGCGCCGAGTGGGAACACATCTTCCGTGAGAACTGGCGCGTGCAGCGCGAGTATTTCTACGACGCGAAGATGCACGGTGCGGACTGGCAGGCGATCTACGAGAAGTATCGACCGCTGCTCGCCTTCGTGGGCCATCGTGCGGATCTCGGATATCTGATCGCGATGGTCGGCGGCGAGCTGACTGTCGGTCACTCGTATCTGACCGGCGCGGGCGACGTGCCGGCGGAAGATCCGGTCAGCGTCGGTCTGCTCGGCGCTGATTACGCGATCGAGGACGGCTACTACCGCATCAAGCGCATCTTCAGCGGCGAGAACTGGAACCCCGAACTGCGCGCGCCGTTGAGCGCGCCCGGAATCCAGGTGGCCGAAGGCGACTACCTCCTGGAAGTGAACGGGCGCGCGTTAACGCCCTCGATGAGCGTCTACAGCTTGTTCGAAGGCACGGCGGGAAGACAGACGCTGATTCGCGTCAACTCGAAGCCGTCGCTCGAAGGTTCGCGCGTGATCACGGTGATTCCGGTCGCGAGTGAAGACGGGCTGCGCACACGCGCGTGGGTCGAGGACAATCGCCGCCTCGTCGACAAGCTTTCGGCCGGGCGTCTCGCGTACGTGTGGCTGCCGAACACGGCAACGCCGGGTTACGTCTCTTTCACACGCTACTTCTATTCGCAACAGAACAAGGAAGGCGCGGTCATTGACGAGCGTTACAACCAGGGCGGCATGGTCGCCGATTACATCGTCAACGAACTGGATCGAAAGCTGCTCGGCTACTTCGCGTTGCGCGACGGTGAGCCTTCAACGTCGCCGATCGCCGGCATCTATGGTCCAAAAGTGATGCTGATAAACGAGTCCGCGGGATCCGGCGGCGACGCGTTGCCCTACTACTTCCGTCTGCGCAAGATCGGTCCGCTTATCGGAACCAAAACGTGGGGCGGCCTGGTTGGAACACTCGGTTTCCCGCCCACGATCGACGGCGGCGGTATCACCGCGCCGAACCTCGCTTTCTACAATTTGAAAGGCGAGTGGGACGTCGAGAACATCGGCGTCGCGCCCGACATCGAGGTCGAGTACTCGGCGCCCGAAGTCATTAAAGGCCGCGATCCGCAGCTCGAGCGCGCAGTGCAGGAGGCGCTGAAACTGCTCGAACAGAACCCCGTGCGTCGCGTGCCGCGTCCGGCCCCGATCAATCGCGTTTCAGGGAGGTAATTCGTGTTCATTCGTGTAACGCTGTTCCTGCTGCTGGTCGTCGGGTCGGCCACTGCGCAGTCTGTTTTTACCAGGACTGAGGCGATGATTCCGATGCGTGACGGCGTGAAGCTGTACACACAAATCTACACGCCGGCACGCACCACGGAACCCGTTCCGATCCTGCTGCTGCGAACACCGTACGGCATCGGAAATTTGAGCTCGGAACAGCTCGTCGCCGCGCTTGGCGAGCTGACTGATTACGTCATCGTCCGGCAGGACATTCGCGGCCGGTTCAAGTCGGAAGGACAGTTCGTGATGCTGCGGCAACCGCGCGATCCCGCCGATAAGAAAGCGATCGACGAGGGTACCGACACTTACGACACGATCGAATGGCTGCTCGCGAACGTGTCGAATCACAACCGGCGCGTCGGCATGATCGGAACGAGTTATGGCGCGTGGCTGTCGGTGATGGGCATGCTCGATCCGCATCCGGCGCTGAAAGCGATCGTGCAACAGGCGTCGCCGGCCGACATGTGGATCGGCGACGACTTTCATCACAACGGCGCGTTCCGTTTGAGCTACGGTCTCGAGTACGCGTACATGATGGAGTCGTCGAAAGAGATCACCGATACGACGAAGATCGTCGATCGCTTCGATGCGTACGAGTGGTATCTCGAGCTCGGCCCGCTGTCGAATGCGAACGAGAAGTATTTCAAAGGCGCTCTGCCAAGCTGGAACGACTTCGTCAATCATCCCGACTACGACGCGTTCTGGAAACGACAGGGCTTCGAGCCATGGCTCAATCGCGTCACCGTGCCGACGCTGAACGTCGCGGGCTGGTGGGACCAGGAAGACTTCTACGGTCCGATCAAGATCTACGAACTGCTCGAACGGCACGACACGGCGAAACAAAACTTCCTCGTCGTCGGTCCATGGAACCATGGCGGATGGTCGCGTGGTGACGGCCGGAAACTCGGGCCGGTCGACTTCGGCAGCGCGACGGCTGAACACTACCGCAAGAACATTCTCGCGCCGTTTTTCGCTTACTACCTGAAAGGCAAAGGGAGCGCCCAGCGCGCCGAAGCAATCACGTTTCGAACCGGCGTGAATCAGTGGGTCGAGCACGACGTGTGGCCGCCGAAACAGAACGTCGCCGCGAAACGCCTTTACTTCCAACCGAACGGCAAGCTGTCGTTCGATCCGTCGCCGGCAAGTTCGCAACCGGCGTTCGACACGTTTGTCTCGGATCCGGCGCGGCCGGTTCCCTATCGCAAGCGGCCGATTGAGGTGCGGTCAGGCTGGACCACATGGCTCGTCGAAGATCAGCGCTTCGTACATCATCGTCCCGACGTGCTGACGTGGGTGACCGACACGCTACAGAACGACGTTACCGTCTCCGGAAAGATCGTTGCGAACCTCTTCGCCTCGACGAGCGGCACCGACAGCGATTGGATCGTCAAGCTCATCGACGTCTATCCCGAAAAGTTCGAGCCTGACCCCAAGATGGGTGGTTATCAACTGATGATCGCGGGCGATGTTTTCCGCGGGCGGTATTTCAAGAGTTTCGAGAAGCCGCAGCCGCTTCCGGCAAACGGCGTCGTTCACTACACGGTTCCCTTCCCGGCAAACGATCACGTCTTCCAGAAAGGCCACAGGATCATGGTCCAGGTGCAGAGCACGTGGTTTCCGGTGATCGATCGCAACCCGCAGCGGTTCGTGGCGAATATCTTTCTCGCGAAAGAGTCGGACTTTCAGCCGGCGACGCAGCGCGTGTATCGAGTGGGCCAAGAGGCGTCATACATCGCCGTACCGGTGATACAATCCGCGCCATGAAAACCGCCTCCACACTTCTTGCCTTATTTGTGATGCTCGTGTCCGCTAACGCCGCCAACGCGCAGGAGAGACGGATGAAGATCTACATCTCGGCCGATATGGAAGGAGTCGTTGGCGTCGTCAGCAACGAGCAGTTGGGGCCGCAGGGCTTTGAATACGCGCGCTTCCGCGAGTTCATGACGCAGGAGGTCAACGCCGCGATCGAAGGAGCAATCGCTGCCGGCGCGACGGAGATCGTCGTCAGCGACTCGCACGGCAACGGTCAAAACCTGCTCATCGAGAAGCTGCGAAATACAGTCCTCGTCGTGCGCTCCTGGCCGCGCCCGTTGGGGATGATGCAGGGCATCGACGAAACCTTCGCGGGCGCGAT
>DASURS010000243.1:0-11247 GCA_036279935.1 Pyrinomonadaceae bacterium | reverse complement strand
TATCTCGGCGATGAACATAAGCGCTGAGCAGCACGTTCATGTGCTCGCGGCTGCTCAGCGCAACGTCGATAACAGCGTGTCGAAGACGTGCAATGGCGCGGTCAATGACACGGTCGAGTCAGTCGACGCTTTGTATCGCATGGGACGACAGCTTGGTTGCAAGGCTGTTAGTTACTATCGCGACGGATCGCGCGATAATCAGGTGCTTACGTCGATGAAAGCGGAAGAGCCCAAAGGTGAGATCGCCTGCAATCCGGAAGCTGTGGTCGAGCCTGTCAGCGAGGAGACTGCGGGAACGGCCGGTTCTGGATCAGTGAGCGCGTCGGAAGCTGTCGCTGCGGACGATGCGTCAGCGCGGCAGGAAGCGATCGCGCGCGAGCATTCGGACACGGTCCCGGTGCCGGCAGTGACTGCGATCCGTATCGAGCGTCCGCGCGAGTTGCGGGGCGCGACGTGGCAGATTCCGTTTGACGGTCAGAACCTTTACGTCACCGTCAATCACGATGGCAAGATGATCCAGGAAGTATTCGCGACTGGTCCGATCAGCGGCGGCGTGGGTCTGCTTGCCTCGAAGATGTTGCGTGGTGGTTTTGACGCAGCGGAAGTGTCGTACAGTCTCAACAAAGTCACCGGCACGCACGCTGTCTGGTTCAACGAGCGTCTCCTGACGTCGCCGGAGCAGGCAGTAGCGGAGTGCATCATGATCACCGTGCGCCGCGTCCAGGACCTACCTGACTCGGCGCGCGCCGTGAGCAAACACCAATCCCAAATCCACCCTCAACAAAAACCCGTCACCGGCGCCATCATGTCCAACATGATCGGCATCTGCCCCGAATGCCACGGCCAATTGGAACACGCCAGCGGCTGCGACTTTTGTCGCGATTGCGGCTACAGCAAGTGTAAGTAGGCTCGCTCGTCGAGGTTCGAAGTGCTATGATTACACGCTCCTCACACGTGTTATGAAACGAGAATCCGTCACAAAAGAACTTAATCGTCCGTTCATGGCTCTGCCCATCGAGCAAAAAAGCTACGATGAGATCGTGGACCTCTTTGCACGGGGAGCTTCGTCGGCGGAGGTGTTGGCGTTTCGTCCTTCACGCGAAACGCAGGAGCGGGTGCGTGCCTTACTCGAACGCAACGCTGCTGATGAATTGACGGATGAAGAGGCGGCCGAGCTCGAGCAGTTCGGGGAACTGGAACATCTCATGCAATTGGTTAAGGCTAGAGCTCAGGAGTATCTCAAGAAGAAAACATGAAACAAACCCGCGTCTCCGCTGCCTTACGGCGAGAGGTGCGGGAGCGCGCGGGAGAGCGTTGCGAGTACTGTTTATTAGCTGAATCACAATCTTTCTTTCCTCACGAACCTGATCACCTCATTTCGCGAAAACATGGCCGGCTGAGGCTTTGCACAAAAAGACGATTATCCTCCCGCAAAGACGCTAAGGCGCAAAGCGCTACCGCGTTATTGAAGGATCTCTTTGCGCCTTCGCGCCTTTGCGGGAGAAGATCCCCACCTTAGGCGCATTTTTTATGCAACCCGCGGGCTGACGCAAAATCGGATGCTCCGCACGAGAATTCCTGTGTTGACGCGTGATATGCGGCTCAATAATATATGGCTATGCCACATATCAGGTCGCGGATCATGGATCGGGAACTGAAGAAGGGGAGCGCGGAGCTGCTCATACTCTCGCTCCTCGAGGACCAGCCACGGCATGGGTACGACATCGGGACCCTCATCGAGAGACGATCCGGTGGGACGCTCAAGTTCAATGTCGCATCGCTCTATCCCTTGCTGTATCGACTCGAAAAGCGCGGATGGATTCAGGGGCGATGGGTCGAGAAGGCAGGACAGCGACGCCGGCGCTACTACCGTTTGACTGCGGAAGGAAAGAAGGTGCTCGCCGCACAGCGGAATAGCTGGCGCGAGTTCGTCGAAGCGATCAGCCGCATCACCGGGATCGAACATGCCTGATTGGAACGACGAGATCAGAAGGCGACTCGCGAACGCCGGCATCGAGCCGGCACGCGAGCAAGAGATCGTCGAAGAGTTGGCCCAGCATCTCGACGACGTCTACCACCGCGCGATGGCGAAGGGGTTGTCCGATCAGGAATCAAAGCAGGTGGCACTGCGTGAGCTCGCTGATGCCGAGGAATTCAAACGGATTCAAAAGCCATATCGGGAAGCGCCCGTACCTGGTGGCGCCGGGAGGTCCAATTTGTTAGCGGATTTAATTCAAGACTTGCGTTACGCCGCACGGATGCAGCGTAAGAACCCTGGCTTCACGATTGTGGCCATCATCGCGCTCGCACTCGGCATCGGCGCCAACACCGCGATCTTCAGCGTCGTGAACACCGTACTCCTCCGCGCGCTGCCCTACAAAGATCCCGATCGCCTCGTGATGGTCTGGGAAGACGCCACCAAGCAAGGCTACCCGCGCGACACACCGGCCGCCGCAAACTTCGTCGACTGGCGCAGTCAAAACACAGTTTTCGAAGGCATGGCCGCGATCATCGACGAGAGTTTCAACTTGACGGGCGCCGGCGATCCCGAACGACTGGAAGGACGCCGCGTGTCAGCGAATCTGTTTTCTCTGTTGGGAGTCGAGCCGCAGATTGGGCGGACATTTACGAACGAAGAAGATCAGCCTGGCTCAAACAAAGTAGCGGTGCTGAGTTACGGCTTATGGCAACGGCGGTTCGGAGGCGACAACAGCATCGTCGGCAAGTCGCTCAGTCTGAACGGTGAGACCTACACCGTCGTCGGCGTAATGCCCGCGAGTTTCCAGTTTCCAACCAGTGACGACGCTCTGTGGGCGCCGATCGCGTTCACACAGGAGGACGCCGCAAATCGAAACAGACATTACCTGCAAGTCGTCGCGCGAATGAAGCCCGGCATCAGCCTCGAACAAGCGCAGACGGAGATGAGCACCATCGCCGCTCGTCTGGCGCAGCAGTATCCGGATTCGAACACCGATCTCGGCGCGGCGGTAACTTCGTTGCACGAACAGCTCGTCGGCGACATCAGGCCGGCGTTGCTGATCCTGCTCGGCGCGGTCGGCCTGGTCCTGCTGATCGCCTGCGCAAACGTCGCGAACCTCTTACTCGCACGCGCCGCAGTGAGACAAAAAGAGATCGCGGTGCGCGTGGCGCTGGGCGCGAGACGCTCGCGTTTGATTCGACAGTTTTTGACGGAAAGTATTTTGCTCTCGACGATTGGCGGCATCGCCGGTTTGGCAATCGCTTACGGCGGCCTCGTCCTGCTGCGAGCCTTCATTCCGGAGAACATCTCGCAAGCCAAACAGGTATCGATCGATCCGAAAGTGCTTGGCTTCACGTTTCTGGTATCGACGCTCACGGGATTGATCTTCGGTCTCGCGCCCGCGCTTCAAGCCGCACGATTCAACCAGACTGAGACACTGAAAGAAGGCGGACGCGATTCGGCGACCGGCAGCAGCGGTAAACGCATCCGCGGCCTGCTCGTGATGGCGGAAGTCGCTGTTTCGCTCGTGCTACTGATCGGCGCGGGCCTGCTCATCAACAGTTTTCTGCGATTGCGAAACGTCGATCCGGGCTTCCGCGCGGACAACCTGTTGACGATGAGGGTCGTGTTGCCGGAAACAAAGTACAGCGAGTTCCAACCACGAAGCGCGTTCTACACTGATCTTGTCCGGCGTGTTGAGAGTCTACCCGGCGTTAAATCAGCGGCGGTCACCACGAACCTGCCGCTCTATCGCCAGGGTAACTCGATCGGCATAACCATCGAAGGTCAGCCGCCGCCTCCTCCCGGAAAGGAAAACATCGTCGTCACGCGGATCGTTAGCCCCAGATACTTCGAAACGATGAGCATTCCATTGTTGAGCGGCAGAGGGTTTACGGCCCAGGACACGACGACGACTCCGCGCGCAGTTGTAATCAGCGAAACGATGGCCCGACGGTACTGGCCCGGTGAGGATCCGATCGGCAAGCGGATCGGCACGGGAAGAATCCAGCGGCCGGAAGATTGGACGCAAGTGATCGGCGTCGTGAAAGACGTGCGCCAGTTTGAGCTGGCGGTCGATGCGAGGCCGCAAATGTACTTGCCTCACACTCAAAGGGGCTTCTTCCCGTCCGATGATCTCGTCGTGAAGACTGACATCGATCCCGCAAGCATGGCGTCGACAGTACGAAACGCCGTTTGGGAGATCGACAAGGACCAACCGGTGTCGAACATCAGAACGATGGAAGAAATACTTCTCGACTCCATCGCTCGACAGCGGTTCAGCATGTTGCTGCTCGCGATTTTCGCCGCCGTCGCTTTGGCGCTGGCCGCGGTTGGAATTTACGGCGTGATGAGTTACTCGGTGGCCCAACGGACGCACGAGATCGGAATACGCATGGCGCTCGGCGCGCAAACGGGCGCTGTTCTGAAACTGGCCGTCGGCTACGGCCTGAAGCTCGTGATCGCCGGCGTCGTGATCGGATTGATCGCGGCGTTCGCGTTGACGCGAGTGATGGCGACGTTGCTTTACGGCGTTACGGCGACAGATCCGGCAACGTTCACGTTGATCTCGTTGCTGCTGATCTTTGTTGCCGCGCTCGCGAGTTACATCCCGGCCCGTCGAGCAACGAAGGTTGATCCGATCATCGCGTTGCGCTACGAGTAACGTTCACGAACGATCGAGCTTCAACAGCGTGTGCAGCAGTACGTTGGCGCCGTGAGCGATGTCGTCGGGACGCGAGAATTCGCGCGGTGAGTGACTGATGCCGCCGACGCTCGGGACGAAGATCATTCCGACTGGACCAAGCCGCGCCATGTCCTGCGCGTCGTGCCCGGCGCCCGAAGGCATCAACCTAGTCGATAAGCCAAGCTCCTTCGCCGCCTCGCTAATCAAACCTCGAATACGAGCATCCGTCGGAGCGGGAATGTTGACGTTGATCTCCTTGAAGTCAAACCTGGTTCTGCTCGCCGCCGCGATCTGCTGCGCCTCCGCGCGGATCTTTTCGTAGAGCATGTTGATCTTCGCCGCGTCGAGATCGCGCAGTTCGAGACTCAACACGACCTTGCCCGGAATCACGTTCGGCGCGCCCGGAAGCGCGTTGATTCTGCCGACGGTTCCCACTTGCCGGCCCGGAACGCTCGTCACGATCCGGTTCACGGCTTCGATAAACTTCGCGGCCGCCAGCAGCGCATCCTGACGATTGTTCATCGCCGTCGTGCCGGCATGATTCGCAAACCCTTCTACGCTAACGTCCCACCAGTTGATGCCGACGATGCCTTCGACGACTCCGATGTTGATCCGCTCAGTATCGAGCGTGCCGCCCTGTTCGATGTGCAACTCGAGATACGCAGCGATGTCGCCTTTCTTGCGGCGAACGCCCGCGAGTTTTGAAGGATCGCCGCCAATGAACTTGATCCCGTCACGAATCGTCTTGCCGCTGCGGCTGACCAGCTCGAGCTCCTGTTCGGTGAGTTCGCCATCCATCGCACGGCTTCCGATCAGCCCGCCCTCTTCGTTCTGAAAGATCACGACTTCCAGCGGATGGCGAGTCGTGACCTTGTTGTCGGCCAGCGTCTGCGCGACTTCGATCGCGCCCATCGAACCGACGACGCCATCGTAGTTTCCGCCTTCGGGAACGGAGTCGATATGCGATCCCATCAGCAACGGGGTCAGTCCGGAAACGCTGCCTGCACGGCGGCCGATGAGATTGCCGGCTGCGTCGATCGACACGTCGAGCTTCGCGGCCCGCATCAGGCCGAGAACGTATTCGCGGCCTTGCTTGTCGGCGTCGCTGTATGCGACGCGGCTCACGCCACCTTGCGGGTTTTTCCCAAATTCCGAGAGAGCAGCGATGTGACTCATGAGTCGCTCGGCGGTGACTCGCAGTTGCGATTGCGCATTCGAGTGGCGAACAGAAAGCGAGCAAAGACTCAGCAGCAGGCAGTAGTTAAATTCGCGGCGGGTTGTTTTCATTTTTATGCTGATGGCGGCGAAAGAATCAGACGAGCCGCGCCAGCGTAGCGTAAGGCTTTGCGCTGAGGCAACTAAGATGTAGAATCCGGCGCATCGCTATACCCGCCCGGCAAACCTATAAAGATCAAGGAGTTTCACCATGAAACGGTCGTTCTGCTTATTCGCTTTACTACTGACGCTCGTTGCCGGTTCGCTGCTCATTACGCGCAACGCATCAGCCATCACGTACGGCTTTGTCGACACGAACAACCAGTTCGCCAACACCGGCGCGTTCATCGTGAAGGCGCCCAACGGAGAGATCGTGCCGATCTGCTCGGGAACGATGATCACGTCCAACGTGTTTCTGACGGCGAGCCATTGCACGCTCGCGTTCGAGCAGGAGCTTGCGCCGGAGGGATACACGGCGTTCGTCAGTCTCGATTCGTCGATTCCGTTTGGCGATCTCAGCAACAACAGCACGAACCTGCTTGCCGTGGCCCACGTCGTCACTAATCCGAACTACAGCCAGGCCCAAAGCGACGCCGGCGACATCGGCGTGCTTATCCTGCAACAGAACGTGAACGGCGTCACTCCGGCGGAACTACCGAGCTGCGGATTGCTGGACCAGTTGTCGGCGCATAACGGATTGAAGCACGCGGTATTCACGCCGGTTGGCTACGGAGTCCAGAACCGCGTGGTCGGTGGCGGCACGCCGTTCTTCCAGGATCTCAACCCGATCCCGCGCATGTATGCTTTCTCCGGATTCAACTCGCTGAACGGAGGCTACCTGCGTCTATCGCAAAACCCCTCGACGGGCAACAGCGGTACGTGCTTCGGCGACTCCGGTGGTCCAAACTTCCTGACCGTGAACGGCGAACAGCTTATCGTTGCCATCACCATCACCGGCGACTCCGTCTGCCGTTCGACAAACGTAACGTACCGGCTCGACATCGAGTCAGCACAAGCCTTTCTCGCTTCCGTCAACGACGAGTTCGGCACGACGATTCCGATTTCCTGCTAAACAAAACCACTAGAGGACACACTTGAAAAACTTCAAACTCGTCTCACTGCTAACGCTGATGCTCTCAGCGTTAACCACCGCTGTATCTCAAACGCCTGCGAGGATCACGCCCGAACCGCCGATCGGTAAGGGCGTGGTCGTGTTGAAGGCGGCCCGACTGATCGACGGCACCGGCGCGGCTGCGATCACCGATGCCGCGATCGTCGTTCGCGATAACCGTATCGTCGCGGTTGGCCCGGCGCAGTCGGTCACCATCCCCTCAAACGCGAAAGTGATTGATCTCGGGGACGTCACACTGCTGCCCGGGTTTATCGACGCGCACACGCATCTGATCGGGCGCGTGTTGGGCGATCCGGCAGGCGATGCCGCGCTCGTGCGCGATTACGAATCGTTCGGCGCGATCCTCGGCGTGCAGCACGCGCGCGCAACGTTGATGGCGGGCTTCACAACAGTGCGCAACGTCGGCGCGGAGGGCCGGTTTGACGACATGGCGTTACGCCAGGCGATCAATGAAGGTTGGGCGGAAGGCCCGCGGATCATGACGGCGGGTCACGCGCTCGGCATGCGCGGCGGACACTGCGACGAAAACGGTTTCCGTCCGGGCCTGTTCGATCCCGGAATCGAAGAAGGCGTCGCCGATGGTCCCGACCAGATCCGCGCCGCGGTTCGCTATCAGATCAAGTACGGCGCGGACGTGATCAAGACGTGCGCAACCGGCGGCGTGTTGTCCGAAGGCGACGCGGTTGGTGCGACGCAGTACACGTACGAAGAGTTGAAGGCGATGGTGGACGAGGCGCACAAGCTCGAGCGGAAAGTGGCAGCGCACGCGCACGGCACAGAGGGGATCAAGATCGCAGTTCGCGCCGGCGTTTCGTCGATCGAGCACGGTTCGTTTCTCGACGAAGAAGGCGCGCGGATGATGAAGGCGCAGGGCACCTTTCTCGTGCCGACATTGTCGGCAGCGGAGGGGGTGGAGCGCGCGGCGAAGTCGGGCGTGTTGAAAGGGCTACGGGCGGAGAAGGCGCTCGCGGCAGCGGCGGCGGTGCGTCACGCGATCAAACTCGCCGTAGCGACGAAGGTGCCGATTGCTTTCGGGACCGACGCCGGCGTCATCCCGCACGGAAGCAACGCGCACGAGTTTCAGTTGTTGGTCGAGTGGGGAGGCATGAGCAACATGGAAGCGCTCGTCGCAGGCACGTCGAGCGCGGCGAAGTTGCTCGGCTGGGACAAAAATATCGGTTCGTTAGCGCCGGACAAGTGGGCGGACATCATCGCCGTCTCCGGCGATCCGTTGAAAGACATCCGCGCCACGGAAAAGGTCGTGTTCGTGATGAAGAACGGCATGATCTTCAAACAATGAAAATTTGGAATTTCGAATTTCGAATTGCGAATTTTCGGCTTCTTAGAGGTTCGCCTGTCTTGCGGCAGCGAAGATTCGCAATTCGCAATTCGCGATTCGAAATTCTTATTTGACCTCGTCCCAGATCAGCGTGTGCTTCGTTTCCCGTAACAAGAGCGAGCCGACGATGAACGTCAGACTGGCGACCACGATCGGGTAATAAAGTCCCGCGTAGATGTTGCCCGTCCGGGCCACGACGGCTAGTCCGATCAGCGGCAGCAGTCCGCCGAAAACGCCGTTGCCGATGTGGTAGGGCAGTGAAAGCGCCGTGTAGCGAATCTTCGCCGGAAATGCCTCGACCAGGTACGCGGCAATAGGTCCATAGACCATCGTCACGAAGAACACTTGAATAAACACGAGCGCGATCAGTTTCCACGCGACCGGATTACTGACGAACGAAGCGAAATCGGTGTACGTCAAGACTTCTTTCGCCGGTTCGAGTGCTCCATTGACGATGGTTTGCGGTGTAAGGTTCGGCCGCGCGACTGCGGTGACGACGTTCGAACCCGCCGCCTGCTGCATCGCGTGATAGATCGGCAGGTACGAAAGCGCCGCCAGCAGGCATCCCGCCATCATGATCCACTTGCGCCCGATCCGGTCTGACAGCGCACCCATGAATACAAACAGCGGCATCGCAAAGAACAGCGCGATTGCGATGATGTACTGTGCCGCGATGGCGTTCACCTTGAGCACCGTTTGCAGATAAAAGAGCGCGTAGAACTGTCCGGTGTACCAGACAACGCCCTGACCCGCTGTCGCGCCGAACAGAGAGATCAGCACGCGCTTCAGGTTTTCCCACTTCGTGAACGCCTCGATCAGCGGCTTGCTCGACGTCATTCCCGACGACTTGATCTGTTGAAAGATCGGCGACTCCTTCATTCGCATGCGAATGTAAAGCGAGACGCCGACCAGGAAGATCGAGATGATGAACGGCACGCGCCAGCCCCACGCACTGAACGCCTCGCGGGTCATCGTGTTCTGGACCAGCAGGATCACGATCAGCGACATGAACAGTCCGAGCGACGCGGTGATCTGGATGAAGCTCGTGTAGAAGCCGCGACGTTCGTCAGGCACGTGTTCGGCGACGTAAACTGCGGCGCCGCCGTACTCGCCGCCGAGCGCGAGCCCCTGAAGCACGCGAATCAACAGCAGGATGATCGGTGCGGCTATGCCGATAGTCGAATACGTCGGCAGGAACCCGATCGCCGCTGTCGCGCCGCCCATGATCAGCAACGTGACGAGAAACGCGTACTTCCGTCCTACGAGGTCTCCGATTCGTCCAAAGAAGAGCGCGCCGAACGGACGAATGACGAAGCCGACGGCGAATGTCGACAAGTACGCGATCAGCGCCAGTGTGTCGTTGCCTTCCGGATAGAAGAGAGGCGAGATGATGACGGCGAGACTGCCAAAGATGTAGAAGTCGTACCACTCGATCATGGTGCCGACTGCCGATGCCGTGATTACCTGCCAGATGCGATAAGTGTGGGGTTTATGCGTGGGTGACGAAGAAATGTTCTGGGGCATAGAAGATTGGTCTTTGGTCTTTGGTCTCAGGTCTTTGGTAGTCAGCCAAGACCCAAGACCCAAGACCTAAGCCCCAAGACCCTGAGTTTACCTAACGATCCTGTTGCATGCTCCGCATGTCGCGCATCGGCATTTGCAGTTTGCCGTCAGCGCCGCTGGTCAACGCGAGAAAAGTCGAGTCGTAACGAATCGAATCAAACACGGCATCGACGCGCGCCTCCATCATCTCCTTTGCGCGCACTGCCTGGTAACGCTCGTACTGGAAGAAGTGACGTTTCAGCAACGCGAGCGCCTTGTCCTTGTGGCCGGTTTGCGCGTAGATCGCCGCAAGGTTGTACGACGCAGGCAGCAGGTTGTGATTGGCGCGCGCGATCTTCAGCGCCTCGTCGCCGTTTCCGGAAGCGGCCATGAACACTGCCGCGAAGACGAGGTTGTACGGGTCTTTCGGGTCGAGCGCCAGCGCTTTCTTCGTGTACGCATTGCCCTGGACCATGTCGCCTTCGGAGTTCCAGTAGACGGCGAGATTACGGTAGGCGAGCGCCAGCGGAAACTCGTCGACGGATTTTTCCATCAACGACAAGCCCTTCTTGAACTCGCCGTCGTGAATCGTCATCTTGCCGAGCCCGTGCAGCGCGACGGCGCGGGCGATCGGGTCGGCGGGCATGTTCAGTATCTGATTGAAAACCTCGCGGGCTTTGTCCCACTCGCCGGTGTGATGGCGATACAGTTCACCCAGGTAACGCAGCGGCGTTGGATCCGCCGGATCCATCTTTTGCGCCTGCTGGTAGTACTTCAGCGCGGTGACGTATTGCTCCGCGATTTCCGCGCGCAATCCACGTCGCATGACTGCCTCGACGCGCGCGCCGAACGCGCGATCGAAGTTAGGCGAATCGGGAATGCTGCCGACTTCGTCGACGCCGAGTTTCTTCAGTTCCTTCGCCGCGTCTTTCGCTTTTTTCGGGAACAGGCATTTCTCGGCGGCGACGGGTTTCAACGCCGCGATCGCGGCCTCATTGTCACCGGCTTTGACCTTCTCTTTAGCCGTCTTCATCTTCTCGTCGAGCGCCGCTTCCCGTTGTTTGATCTCGCTGTCGACGGCTTTCTCGACCTGGTCCACCTTGAGCTTGCCGGCGTTGCTTTCGACCTTCGTGATCGGGTTGCCGTCGACCGTCGCGAGGACTGCGACCGGCAACGCCGAGTCGCCGATGATGTTCTTCAACTCCGGCAGTCCCGCGTCTCCAACTCTCATCGTGACGCACTGTGCGGAATAGAGAGTCAGAATGCGCGAGGTGCGCAGAGGCGACTTGTTGACTTCGTTGTTATTTGCCGGGAACCAGAAAAGAACTAATCCTTTTTGGGGGGCTTTCCGGGCG
>DASURS010000242.1:0-4715 GCA_036279935.1 Pyrinomonadaceae bacterium | reverse complement strand
CGCGTGGAATGCCTTCAACCTGTCGCCATGTCTTGCCGCTGTCGCGCGAGACGAGCAATCCGGACTGAGGTGTGCCGACCCAGATCGTCTCCGGATGCTGCACGTCCGTAGCGATGCAGGTGGTACGGGGATCCATGGTGCCGTAAGAGAGTTTCTGCCAGCCCTTCGCTGGGTCGAAGCTGCGATAGAGACCGCTGTTCGTGCCCGCCAGGAAGCCTGGCTTACCCGTCTCAGCATCGGCAGTGTGAACCAGCGTATGGACTGCGTCCGCGATGATCAGATCAGACTTCTCAGCATCCGCGGGGCCTTTGCCTCCGCTGACGCCGAGCGCCGCGAGCGTAATCGCGTCCAGTTTTCCGGTCACCGGCAGATGGCGATCAGTCTGAAAACGTTTGATCGCTGACGTGGTCGATGCGCCGGCTTTGCCATCGGGCTCGCCGAGGTTGTAACCGAGACCCGTGAGCGCTTGCTGCGCTTGAAGAACCGTATCGTTAGGTTTCGAAGTTGACGTCTTGCGCCGCGCCGGCACCGGTGCGGGTTGAGATATTTTAGCCGTCCTCTTTGGCACGGGCGCTTTCTTCTTGTCCGGAGTCGTCGGGGCCCACACAGGCGCCCACGACGTTCCGCGATCGGTCGAGCGATAGATGCCGAGGTTAGTACCGAGGTAAAGGATGTTGGCGTCGCGCGTGTCCTGGACGATCGAATAGGTGATCAGACGCGAAGGCATGCTGCGCATCGAAGGACGCCAGCTCTCGCCATTGTCGTTGCTGACGAACAGGAACCCGCCGCCGGTCGCGGTATTGATCGTCGACGCGTAGATGCGATTCGGAGTTTCCCTGTCGGCCAGGATCGCGTTCGCGAAGCGGCCGCTGAACCCGGCGTTGGTCGGCGTGAACGACTTGCCCGCGTCGCTTGAAACCATCACGCCGTAGTTGTTCGTGCCGATGTAAATCACGTCGGGACGCGAAGGATGAACGGCAATTGAGTTGATCTCGAGTTGGCGCGAAGTCGTGACCGTCCACGAGTCGGCGTCGCCGCCCTTCTCCGAACGCCAGAAGCCTTCAGTAGTGCCGGCGAGGATAACGCCCGCAATCGATGGATGCTGAAGAATCGTGCGCGTGCGTCGTGACTGCGACGGTATTCCCTGCACCTTGCGCCAGTTCTCGCCGGAGTTCTTGCTTTCGTAAATGCCGCTGCACGCCGAAGCGAAGACGTGATTCGGATCGCGCGGATCGATGTCGATCGCGAAGACATCTGAATCGTCGATCATTCCTTCGCGGATGATTTTCCAGTTTTGCCCGCCGTCAACCGACTTGTAAGGCAAATACCAGGTACCGGCGTAGATCGTGTTCGTGGTGCGCGGATCGATCGCCAGCGATTCAACGTGATGCAATCCCTCGACGTTGGTCGTCGGCAGTTTTTTCCATGTTTCACCGGCATCGTCCGAACGGAAGATGCCAGTGTAAGTACCGGCAATCAGCGTGTCGCGATCGGACTCAGCTTGCGCCAGCGAGTGAATAGCTTCGTTCTTGAGCTGCGGGTTCTCGCGCCACGTCAGGCCGCCGTCGGTTGATTTGAAAAACCCACCGGGCACGTCGTGGCGGTGTGCGCCGACGTAAAGGACTTTCGAATTGCGCGGATCGACGATGATGTTATCGACGAAGAGACGCGGTTTGCCGAGATTGTAGAGCAGTTGCCACTGTTTGCCGCTGTCGGCAGACGTGTAGATCTGCCCGTCGAGAGTGCCGAAGTAAAACCGGTCCGGATTAGAAGGATCTACTACGAGTGCGCGGACGTCACCGCCCGGAGGGCCTGTGGTGCGCCAATCGTTGGAATAGCTTGCTGGATCGGTGCCATTCCCGGCCGCGGCGGACATCACGGCGGTGTTTGACGCCAGGCTAAGACAAAGAAGCGTTACTAGAACGAGGGGGAGACGTGTAGCAGGTATTCTCATCGTTATTTCATCCAGGGCCTAAATCATCCGGAGCACGTCGCTCACCATGGGACTAGTTTATTACAGTTTTCATGCTTTGTGCTTAAAAGCTGGGGGCGAACGGTAGGATGCCGCCGAAATGAGCGGCCGTTGCATTTTCCATTTACCATCGACCATTTCTCATTTGCCATTTTGGGCGCCTGGTCAAATGGTGAACCGTTGGTCGGACAACGGCAAATGACCAATGACAAACGACAAATGAAAAATGAAACGGGCGACGCTACATGAGCGCCGCCCGTTTGTATTAGGCGTTTGGCCGAAGCCAACGCAGGTTAGTTATTCATCACCTCGTCCACGACGACGTGCGGGTCGTCGTTTGCATTCCGGACAGGGCGAGATGACGTTTGAGGTATCGACCGTGGGGGCGTCTGCGCCTTGCGGCACAACCCACAGCTGAACCGTCAGGTCTGAACGGCATCCGCCGTCGACGACCGTGATACGTCCAGCTTCGATTCCGCGCGTGTTGACGAGATAGTCCTTGGCGCGGTCGCCTCGGGTTTGACCTTCACCAGCACAGGTACCGTAGACGATGATCGTCGCGGTCGAGCCTGGTTGGTTCTGGAGTTGAATCGCGTAGTTGTCGAGTCTGGCCTTCTCATCGTTGAAGCGGATGTTGCCATACTCATCGAACTTAACTGCGGGCTGTTTCGGCGGCGGAATCTGCGTGCTGCAGGAAGCCGTCGTCGAGCACGAAGGATCTGCGCCACCAAGGCTGACAGTAGCTGTCACTGTCTGTCCACCCAGGTTTGCAGTATCAACCGTGATGGTCGAGGTGCCCTGACCGCTGGTGATCGTTCCGGCAGACACTGACCAGTTAAAGGTCGGCGTGAAGCCTTCCGGTCCACCAGTCACGGACGCCGTGAAGGTGACGGGCTGGCCCGCCTCCGGGATCGAATCCGGGCAGCTCACAGAAACGGTCGGACACGGCGGCTTCGGAATCTCGCAACCTGTGCACTCAGCAACCGTCACGGTCGCTGAACCGTTTGCGGTGTGCTGATTACCATCGTTGACCTCAACGGTGGCCGTGTAACTTCCATTGGCGACACCAGTGAGATCCCAGGTTACCTCTTTGCCTTCACCGCTCAACCGGCCACCGGTCACGGACCAGGTATAAAGCAACTGGTCATTTTCCGGATCGGTCGCGTTCGCGGTCAACCGAACTTCGTTTCCACTCGGTGTGCACGTCGCCGAAACAGCCGGCGGAGTGCAGGGCCGCGTGATCGAAGTGGTTGAAGCAGCAACAGTCACGCTCGGCGGTTGGTTGATGTACGGAGGCTTTCTCTCGTTACGCCGTCCAACCCAGAACTGAAAGATGAACCCGTTGGGCTCTTCGGAGAATATGAATCCGGTCGGGAAGCCCTGCGTGGTCACTGGACGCGCGGTGCCAGGCACAACCACCAGACCTCGATTTCGCACATTCACGTTCGTGATCTGCTGAATCGGAATGTTGAAGTCTGCCGGTTCAAAGTGGTCCTGGTCCTGTTGGTTCAGGTGACGGCGATAAGCGAAGCCGAAACCGAACCAGCGGCGCGGATAAATCTTGACGCCCGCCAGTGCATCGACGGGATTGTTATTGAACGCGTTCGGCGTGCGACCGCCAACGTAGTTAACGGAGTTGACTTCGAAGATCGGCTGGAAGTGCTCGTTGACCGGGAAGTCGAAACCGACGCCCGCGAGCAGCTCATCCGGACGATCCAACAACACGAAGTCGCCACCGAGGCCCTTCGGATTGCTGTTCAGGATGTAACCACCGTTAGCGGACAGATTCACGTGTTTGCCAAGGCGGCCATCGACGATACCGATGAAACCGAAGTCACCGATGTCGCCACCAGGACCGGCGCCACGCTGCATCTGGTTGAAGCCTGAGAAATCGTCAGCCTTGTCGGGATACCAACGATAGAACCCGATCACGGCGACTCCGAGCGGATTGTTCGGCCCGGTGAAACGAATCTTGGCACCAGCGACGAAGTTATTGAAGCTGCTCTCGCCGTAGAGCCGATTGATGAACGGCGCATCCGCGAGATAAGTCGGCGCCACGGTGAACGTGGTCGGAATTCGAATCGGCAACGTCAAAGCCGTCGCCGGGAGCACGGTTGTCGCAAGCACAACGCCCGGCAGGATGCTTCCCACCGGCGAGCCGATTCCCGGGAAATTGTCCGCGGAACCGAACGTGCCGCTGTTAGGCTGGACCACCGGTGGTCCAAGCAGCGCGTTGAAGCCCGGGAAGCCAAATTGCTGACCAATCTGACCCGGCGTCAAACCAAACGTGCCCGCCGATCCGCCCGAGAACGGAAACTGTACGAATGGCTGATTGTTCGTCGGACGAAACACAGCCGTGTTAGCCAGCGTGCCCACCAATGGACCAGACGGCGCCAGCACTACTGCCGGCCCGCTGCACAGCACGGTTCCGCAAAACAGTTGCGAGTTAGGCAGATAGAAGCCGGACAGGTTCTGCGGACTGTTTATCTTTACTCCGCGATAGCCGTTTGTCTTGAAGAAGATTTCCAGGTGGTCATTGACGCCCACATTGAAGCTGAGCGGCACGTCGACGAAATCTGCGTTCCCCGGATCACGATCGTAATTGCTGTAGGCGATGCTGAACGTGAACTCACCGCGACGCAGAGTCGAACCGTCGTAAATAGTAAAAAGCCCGGTTGGCCCACCCTCTGGACCACCGGTGCCAACTGCCGGAGACTGATTGCGCGGGTCGTTAGGCGACCTC
>DASURS010000241.1:0-41343 GCA_036279935.1 Pyrinomonadaceae bacterium | reverse complement strand
AAGCGCCCTGCGTCGGCGACGACGAGCCAAACGCGACGCCGGCGGGCAACGGGTCATTGACAGTGACATTCGTTGCCGCGGCCGGACCGTTGTTCGTCACCGAAAGCCGGTACGAAAGCGGAACGCCAACCTGTCCGGGGTTCGGCGACACGGTTTTCACGATCGACAGATCCGCGCTCGTCGCGCTCACGACGTTGAGCGTCAACGACTGCTGATGCGCCAACGTGCCCGATTGTGCCCCGACGATAAATGAATGATTGCCGAGGGGCGTTCCGCCGGTAGTCGATATGGTTAACGTCGACGTCTTCGACGTGCCGTCGTTGATCGTCACCGAAGCGGGGTTGAAATTCAGCGTGACGCCTGCCGGAAACACGCCCACGCTGTTTAAGTCAACGGCACCGGTGAAACCAGCCAGCGGCGTGATCGTGATCGTGTACTGCGCCTGCGCGCCGGCCACGACGTTTCTAGTCGACGGCGAAATTCCGATCACAAAATCAGGCGTCGTCGATGCCGGTGCGGCCGCGACGAACGTCCGGTAGATGTAATCGCCCGAAGTGTTGCCGTCGTTGTTAGCCTGGTTGCCGGCTGTGTAGAACGTGACTGGTCCGATGTCTTCCGCCGGCGCGGTCCAATTGAACGTCCAGCTTGCGCCGTTCGTCTGGCCAATGAAAGTTCCGACAGCAGTGTGTTCGATGTACTGCCGCTTTCCGCCCGGTCCCTGATTGTTCAAAACCTGCGTCAGGCCGTTCGTGCTCTGCAACTCGCCGGCTTTCTCGTCTGACGTGTCGAGCACGGTTAGCTGAAAGCCCCACCGTCGTCGGGTGAGATCCGGGTTCGAGTGTGTAACGGTGACCGGGTAGGTCTGGCCCGGAACGTAAGTTTGCGGCGCGGTGATCGTGATCGTGCCGGTGCCCGCGTCGGGCGGCACATGACACTCGGCGCACGCTTCCGGTTCTTCACCGGGCGCGCCGGTGTAGCCCGCGGGTGGACCAGCGGAGAACGCGTGTACTGGTTGAGTGGTGGAGTTGAGGGAAAGGAAAAAGCCAAGGCAGGCAGCCAGCGCGGCCGGCAGTACGATAAGCCTGGCGAGTGTGACGTGCCTGGCGAGTCTGACGTGCCTCGCGACATGCCTAAGCTTGGCCGATCCGTTATTCAATTATGGCGCACCGAAACGTGAGCGATACTCAGGCGACTTGATGAACGCGAGCACCATCTGCGCGTCGACCCAGTTGCCAAACTGGTTCAACTTCCCGAGCCAGAAGTTGTATCCGGCGTCGTCCGGATCGCGCTGGAGATAACCGAAGTACTCCATCTGCACGAATGCGGCGTTGAACAGATTGTCGTAGAACGCTTTGCCGTAGGTGGTCTGGAACTGTAGCGCTCCGTCGGTGATCGTATTCGTTCCGTCGACGACTTTGAACAACACGCTTGCGCGCGTTTCGCCGCCGTTGCCGAGTCCGTCGATCAGCGCCTGACGTTCAGCGGCTGACGGCGTGACTCCTGTCGTCTGGAAAAGCTTGTCGACGTACTGAGTGTTGTTCAGGGCGCCGTAGATCGATTGGAATTCGCCGCGCGTGACGAACTCGTTCACGAACGCCTGCTTGTTCGCATTGATCTGCGCCGGCGACAGCGCGTTGTTCACGACAATGTTCGCGGACACGGTCGCCGCGTCGCGTGTGAACTCACTTGATGGCGTCGTGTCGCCGCCGAAGTGCGGCATGCGACCGAGCGAGCCGCGATAGACGCGCAACACGAAGTAACCGGTGTTTGAAAACTCCGGCGACAGGAAGAACGCGGCGCTGGTGTTCGCGCGCTTGCGCTCGACGCACTGCGGTTCGGTCTCACCGGCGAAGCGATTCGCAGCGTCGCTGCACATCGTGATCTCGGCCGTCCAGTGGTCCCATCCTGGGCCATCCGGCTCGCGCCGAAGGAAGTCGAGGTACTGCTGGCGCACAAACGTACGCGGGTCGTCGATCGGATTCGCCGGCGGCGCTGTGGCGCTGACGGTGAAGTTGTGTGTCTTAACGGGCGTGCCGAAGTTCTGGAACGTAAACGTGTACGCGCCGGGCGCGAGTGCGCCCAGGCTGTAAATCTGCGCGGTGTTCGTCAGCACTTGCGCGACTGCGCCATTGAACACTTCGACGTTGGCGTTGACGGCAAAGCTATTCGGGCCGTTGGCGAACGGCGTGCCCCAACTCGCGACGCGGTAGCCGGCAGTCGGGAAGTTGAGCTTCACATAGATGAACGTTTCGCCGTTGATGGTCCAGTTCTTGAATTCCACCTGGCTGGCGGAAAGCGTTGCCGGTACGAAATTGGCGTCACAACCGTTGATGGCCCAGTTGAGTGTCACCGGTCCGACGTCGCCGCCTGAACCGGGCGTGTTGTTGTAGCCGTCGACTGCGATGCGGTAGGTCGCGCCGCCCACGGCATTGAACGAGACGATGCTGGTCGTTACGACGCCGGGGTTGACGTCGTCATTCTTGACAAGTGGCGCGAGCGCGTCCACTGAACCGCCGGTGTAAACGGCGAGCACAGTATCGAATCCGCTGCCGGCCGTCGTGACTTGCGCCGGCCCGCTCGATGGTGCCTGCCACTGGTACCAGATCGAATGAGTGCCGCCGTTGTTATCGGGCGAATGATTCGGCTCGTTCGTTTCTTTGGTGGCGTTGAGGTTGGTGCCCGTTGTTGTTCCCGAGCAGCCGCTAATGGTTTGTGCAGACGCGAAGTTGTCGTTCGGGGGGGCGGTTATCGGTGGCGGAGCGGTCGAGTTGTAGCCGAAGATGTCGAGTGCATTCGTATCGTTCGAACTGATCGTTCGATGTACTCCGCGAGGTATACGCGGGTCCATAATGCCGATCAGCACGCCGCCATTCAGACTCGACTGCTTCCAATGGCTCGACTGATTGCCGTCGCCGTTGTTGTCGCTCGTACCGTTCGGGCCGCCCGTAGAAAGGCCCAGCTCACTCTGACCCGGAACAAAATAGAATTGCAGTGGATTATCGACAGGACCGCCGGCCGACATGATGCGTTGCGCGCTCGTGAAAGTTCCGTCCGTCGTGCCGGAGCGGAAACGATAGAGGTCCCACATCGCGAGTGTCGTGCCGCCGCCGCCTGATCTCGAAGTGAAACCGAGAGCGTGTCCGATTTCGTGGGTCGCGACCGCTTCAAAGTCAGTCGTGTTGCTGGTAATGCCGTCGCTGGGATCGAAGTCGAAACCAAAGGTCGAGTTGAAGCGGATGTTGGCAGCGTTGTCCGACGGCTGCGCTGTCGGATTCAACAGGCCGATGCTGCGCGCAATCGACGAGGAGACTGAGACGTTACTGCTCGTGCCGGGAGAAATATCGATCGGGACCGAATTGGTCGGCAGCAGGTTGTAGACTGCTTGTTTGGCCGGCGAGGCGCCGTTCAAAAGGGTGTTCCGAACAGTGCCATAGCTGAACGTCTGGCTCGGCGAGCTGGTCGAGCCGAGAACGCCGGCGCCGAAACCGTCTGAACTAAGATCGGCATCGAGATAGATCGTCGCAGACGAATGAATCACGGCTTCCCACGCCTCTGCGGCGCGAACAAAAGCGGCCTTCGCGGGTGCGTTTGCATCGAGCGCCGCGGTGGCGCGCAGGATGATGGTCAAGTGTGTCCCGTCGTTGTCCGTCTGCGGTTCGGCGGACAGGGCGTTCATCTCGAGGTGATTGACCTGGCGGAGGTTTTTTGGACGGTACTTCTCGATCTCGGTCTTTTCCGCTGCGTTTGCCTCGCGGCAAATGGTGTCGCCGTTTGAGTCCTGGTAAAGAAGAAAATAGTCCTTGTCGTCATTGGTGGAAGCGGAAGAGGTTTGCGCCTGAACGGAAGCCGTCAGGCCGAGGGACGTCAGAAAAATCGCGAAAACGAGGCTTAGGGCGAGCGGAGTTCGGTATTGCAAATTCATGGGTCCTCTTCGAAGGGGTCGTCGGGCGTGAAGTGGTCCGCGGGGCTAAACCACTGTCATCATAACGTCTGCCGGGTTAACACGTCCAGATTCGTGTAAAACCCGGCTTTCGATTGCTGAACCCCCGCTACGGTTGCCCGAAACGTGACCTGTATTCCGGCGATTTGATAAACGCCAGCACCATCTGCGCGTCGACCCAATTGCCGAATTGGTTCAACTTCCCGAGCCAGAAATTGTATCCGCCATCATCCGGATCGCGCAGCAGGTAACCGAAGTACTCCATCTGCACGAAAGCGGCATTAAACAGGTTGTCGTAGAAAGCCTGGCCGTAAGTCGTGTTGAAGACGAGATGGCCGTCCGCGACCGTCGTCGTTCCGTCCACGACCTTGAAAAGTACGCTGGCGCGGGTTTCGGTGCCGCCCGTCAAGCCGTTGATAAGTGCCTGCCGGTCGCCGGCACTCGGAGTCACGCCTGTCGTCTGGAACAACTTGTCGACATACTGCGTGTTGTTCAGACCATCAAAGATCGTGCGGAACTCCAGCCGCGTTACGAACTCGTTCACGAACGCCTGCTTGTTGGCGTTGATTACCGCCGGAACAAGCGCGTCGTTCTGGACGATGTTGGCGCCGACCGTCACAGCGTCGCGAGTGAACTCGTCTCGGAACGTCTGCGCACCGCCAAAATGCGGCATTCTGCCCAACGAACCGCGATAGACGCGCAACACGAAGTAACCGGTGTTCTGGAACTCCGGCGACAGGAAGAACGCGGCACTCGTGTTCGCTCGCTTGCGCTCGACGCACTGCGGCTCCGACTCGCCGGGGAACCGTTTCGTTGGATCGCTACACTCCGTGATCTCGCCGGTCCAGTGGTCCCAACCCGGCCCATCAGGCTCGCGCCGCAGAAAATCCTTGTACTGCCAGCGCACAAACTCGCGCGCGTCGTCGATCGGATTCGCCGGCGGCGGCGCGGCGCTGACGCTGAAATTCAAAACCTTCGCCGTCGTCCCGGAAGTTTTGAAAGCGAACGTGTAGTTGCCGGCGGGTATTGTGCCGAGGTCCCAGATCTGCGCCGTGTTCGTGATTGCCTGCACGCTCGCGCCGTTGAATCGTTCGACGCTCGTGTTGACTGAAAACTCGGCGCCCGCTTGCGAAGGATTACCCCAGTCGACAACGCGGAAGCCGGCGTCGAGGAAGTTGAGTTTCACGTAAACGGAAGTGCGCCCGCCGATGGTCCACGCCTTCAGCTCGACATTCGAGGCGTTGAGAGTTGTCGCCGAAAACTGAGGCAGCGGCGCGTACGTGATTTGCCCCGCGTTGGTCAAACTGAACGGCGTGGCTTCAGACGTGTGGGTGTTGACAACGTAACCGTCCTGATCGCCGCCGCCGAGACCGACAGTCGGAAACAGGTTCGTGTTGCCCGCGCCGTAGCGGCTTCGGATCGTTCCGTCTCTGTTCAACTCGATCTCGAAGTTGACGTCCGCTCCGCCCTGACATTCCAACGTCACCTGGTTGAAGTTGCACGGCTTGCCCTGCCAGCGAAAGACGATCTTTTGCGAATTGTTCGTCGCCGGTTGGAGCACTCCGTTCGCATCGGGAGTACCGATGTAGACGCCCGCGTCTGCGCGCGCCGCATCGGACAGATCGAGGTCTTCCCAAAGTCCCGCGATCATTGCGTACCCGCCAAGCGATTTCGGGGAACCGGGCGGATCGTCCGCGATGTCGAGACTTCCTTCCGGCAGGTTGTGGCGCTCCGGCGGACTCGAAAAGTAGAGATTGCCGTTCGACGAGATCGTCAGCTCGGTGAAGTTCGCACCGAAGAATGGAAACGCGAATCCCGACGGCAGCAGGAAGTCGACATAACGATCGTCGCCGTCGATGTTGAGACGCTGACCGCCAGTTGATAATGGAACAGCGCCGCCGACAGTGATGGTGTACGGATCGCCGTCCAGCGCAGGCACGGCAACGGGCACAGTCACGGGCGAACTCTGATTGCCCTTGTTGTCGAAACCGACGACGCGAATGTTACCGGTCAAGTGCCGGTACGGAATGGTGACGGTTGTAGTTTGCGCAGTGCCCGGCGCGACCGGCACGACGCCTTTCAACGGAATCACCGCGCCCGAAGTGTCGTCAAATGTCACCTCGTAAAGCTTCGCCGAACCACCGCCGCCGCCGTCGTCGCCTGACGCGGTCCAACTGATATTCAACGTGCGTCCGTTTTGAGAAATGACCTGGAGGTTCGTAACCGCACCGGGATTCGTCACGTCGTTTTCGAGCAGCGACTGCATACTCGATCCCACGTTCAGACGCCGGCCGGTCAGCGTCTTGTCAACCAGGTTCGGAAAAACGTCGCCGTTGTAAAGCAGCAGGCCCTTCACCTGTTGCACCGTCAGGTTCGGATTCTGGGCCCACAACAACGCCGCTGACCCGGAGACGTGCGGAGCGGACATCGACGTGCCGCTGAAGAAACTGTACGTGTCCTGCGTCGGTGTAAAGCCGACGGGGAACGAAGGCTCACACGGTTTCGGAAAAGGACCTGGGTCCGTGCAAGGCGGCGTCGTGCTGAGAATGACTTCACCCGGCGCGGCGAGGTCGACGCTCGTTTTGCCGAAGTGCGAGAACGACGAGAGCGTGTCGGATGCATCAGTGGCCGCGACGGCGATCACGTTCGGCGCATTGAAGCTGGACGGAAAATGCGGGACGAGATCGTTGTTCGGCTCGCGCGTGCCGTCGTCGACGTTACCGGCGGCGGCTACGAAGAGCACGCCCGAAGTATTGAGGCCGTTGATTGCGTTTTCAAACAACTGGGAAAACTCAGTGCCGCCAAAGCTGGCATTGACGACGCGAATGTTCGCGCCTTTTGTGCCGCCAGAGCTCACCCACAGATCGCGCATCATCTTCGCATAGGAGACCGCGTCGATCGCGTCGGCCGTGTCGCCGAATCCGTCCGGGGCGAGAAACTTCAACGACATCAGGCGAACATTCCAATTGACGCCGGTGACGCCGGTGAGATTGTTACCTCTCGCGCCGATGATTCCCGCGACGTGCGTGGCGTGGGTCTCCTCATCGGTCTGGCTGAAGATCTGGAAATTGTCGTCTACGAAGTTGAAGCCGCGGACGTCGTCGACAAAACCGTTATTGTCGTCATCGACTCCATTGACAGACGAGTCGACGGGGTTCTGCCACATGTTGGCCGCGAGATCCTGGTGCGTGTTGTCGATGCCCTGATCTATCACGGCGACGACGATGTTCGAGCTTCCGGTCGTCGTGTCCCATGCCTGCGACGCACCGATCTTTTGCAGTCCGAACTGACGTCCGTCGAGAAACAGCGGATCGTTCGGAGTCGCATCAGCGTGCAGGATGTAGTTCGGCTCAGCCTCGAGTACTTCAGGCTGGCTGCGGAGTGCGTCGACGGCGGTCAGCGTGTCTTCCGGCGCCACGTGGACCAGCCGGAAACCTTCGACGAGATCCGATCCCTTACGTCGCTCGACGTCGACGGGCAACAGCTCGCCGGTCCTCGCCGCGAGGACGTTTCGGCCCGTACGGCTTTGCGCAATCGACTCACTGCGGTAACGCACCAGCACCTCACCCGGCACGAACCGCGGACGCACGCGTTTCTTCTTCTTCCAGTCCGGCGGTTGGACAGAGCGCTGCGCAGTCGAGCCCGATGGAAACTGCATCAACGCCAGGACGATTAGACCAAGACAGACACAGAACGTAATAGCCATTCGCACCCGCGCATGGTCTTTCCGAACCTGAAAGTTGGGCATAAAAAGGATCTTTCCTAAATCGAAGGTTATTGGGTGTGGTGTCGTCCGCTAAACCAAGCGGGGAGCTGGAACGACAAGGCGTAGAATATATTAAACAGGGATTTAACGGAAGCGCTGTCCTATTTGCTCGGTCCCGAAAGCACCGATGCCGTTAAGCCGAAAAGCGAAGACCACGCGGTTCTCCTTGCGCAGGCCCACGTTAAACGACGAGAACTGGGCGGTCACCGCGCAGCAGTCCCAGGCGTGGCCCAGGGTCACCGTCGAACTGATGAGCGAGCTGTCGCCTCGTCCGGGCCGTTTCTGGAAGTCGAAAAAGAACGACGCGCCCCCAAACAGCCCGCGTTCCTGATTACCGAGAAACGCCGAGGGGCTCCACTGCGAGCCACGCAACGTGCCGGGCTCGAAACCGCGCACGTCTGCGAAACGTGCGAGACTCGGATCCAGCTCGATAGCGCGCGTGTAGTAAAAACTCTGAAACACTTGCACCAGCGCCCGCGACAAGCCAAACGTCGTCGACATCGATCGGACGCCGCCGCCGTGCGTGTCGACATCCGTGCGGAAATCGACGAACAGATCGCGTCGCGGACGGTAGCGCGCGTCGACGTTGACGGGCGAAAAGCGTCGCGGTACGCCGCCGTAGACGAAACCGGAAAGCGTGTTGATGGGATAGAACTGGTTGCGCTGGTTGGGAATCAGCGCGCCGCCGAAAAACGGATCGAAGAAGTACTTGCCGCGCAGAGTTATCGTCAACGCTTCGTACGGCTGGCTGGAGAGCAACTGGCGATTCTCGCGTCGCGACAGTTCAACCGCGGCGTCGCTGACGTTTTCAGTCGAGCGTCGCGTGAAGAAGCGGTTGGCGATGCCGAACTCGATCTCGTTCGTGTCGGCGATGGCATCGATGTAGTCGAAGCGAATGATGCGATCGAAGTTATTGATGCCGGCGAGCCGTCGATAAGTGATGTAAGGCTCAATCACGTGACGGAAGAAGAAGCCTCCGCCACTGCGATGAAAGTCTTTCGCGAACGCCGGCGGCCGCACGTCCAACTCAAACTCGCCGTAACTGCGCGTGATGTTACGGCTGAGAACGTCGCGCGTGGTTGGATCCACCGAGTTGGAATAGAAGGTCACGCGCCCCGCGCCGGTCGCGGTCACCGTCCAGCCCGCAAAATTCAGCGGCAACTCGAAACGCGGGTGCAGATCGAGTCGCTGCACGATCGACGGCGTGATGATGGCATTGCCGCCGACGTCGTTAAGAAACAGCACCGCGTCTTCAACCGTCTCCTTGCGGCTGACGCCTTCAGCCGCGCCGCTGAACGAAAAGTAGACCGGGAGCTTGCTGAGAAAACTCAGGATCGTCGGACGTCGATCGATGCTGATGCTCGGCAACTGCCGGATGCGAATGCGCGCGCTCGTCAGCGACGTCACCTGCGTGCGCGCGAGGAAGTTGAAGCTGTACTCGTCGTGGTCCTTGTTGACGAAGACCTGCGACGTCTCTTCCGGCGAGATGGCCTGTTGAATGTTGTCGGAGAAGACCTGGCGGAACGCGAGGTTCGACGTGATGTTAACGTCAGCCGCCGCGATGAAACCGTTTCGGAAGTAGTGAACGCCTTCGACGTAGAAACTCGAGCCGCCTTGATCGGGGTTCGCCGGCGACTCTTCCGGTCCGAAGATTCGATCCTTGACGGCGTAGAAACCGGCGTTGAGATATGAACGCGAGTTGGCGCGCGTGCGCAGGTCGCCGCCGAAGCCGAGTCCGCGCTGCGTGTAGACGTCGGTGCGGAAAGTGAAATCGGCGGAGCGTCCGAGTGTTTGATAGTACGCGCCTGAGAAACGAAACCCCTTCGCGCCGGAGCCGCCGAACGTCGGCGTCAGAAAACCGGAAGCGCGATCGCGCGGCTTGATCGACACCGACGCATACGGCAGATAGAAGACGGGAACGTCTTTCAGTTTCAGTTTCGGCGAATAGACGCGCACGCGATCGTTGGCTTTGATCTTCGCTTTGTTCGCGCTAAAGCTCCACTTCGGAACGTCTTCATCGCAGGCAGTGACCTGGACGTTGGTCGCGACGATCGTGTCGAGACTGATCTTCTCGACGCGATCCGCCGTGAAATAGATGCGCGTGCCGTCCTGCGTCTGGTTTGTAAACCCGGTGGAGTCGACGAAGTATCCGGTCTTGGTGCGATAGTTCCACTCGCCGCGCGATCCGGTGATGCGCTGCTGGTCTGCCTGATCGAAAACAACGCTGCCTTCCGCGACGATCCTGTTCTCCGCGTCGTAAACGGTGACTTTGTCAGCCTGCACGCGATACGTGCCGATGCGAACGTCGACGTTTCCTTCGTAAACGAAGACGCGCGCGTTCTCCGGTCCCGAGACTGATTGCTTTGTCGATTCGACGTCGAGACGATCGATGCTGACGCCGGGCACCGCGGTCTGCGACGGCGGTGGGCGACGTTGAATCGGTTGATCGGTATTGAGCGGATTCACGTTGGGCGTGTCCGTCATCGGGTTCGCCACCTTGCGGTCAACGGGGTTCGTTTGCTGTGCGAGTGCAAACTGGCAGGCCAGTAGGAGGATCAGGGTTGCGAGGGGCGCACGGGTCATAGGGCGAGTGGATGCTAACACGGGCCACAAGAGGCACAAAAGAACAAAAATAAACTTGCAACCTCATTAATTTTGCTTTGTGACTTTTGTGCCTTTTTGTGGCTATGATTCCGTTGTGCGTAAGTTAATGATCGTTGCAGGCGAGCCATCCGGTGATGCGCACGCCGCGGCTCTGGTTCACGCGCTGCGTCAAAAAACTTCACAGCTCGAATACTTCGGCGCGACCGGTCCGCGGATGCGAGCCGAAGGTGTCGGCACGATCGTCAATTCAGACGAGCTCGCGATCCTCGGCATCCTCGAAGTCACGCAGGCATTGCCGAAGTTCATCAGCGCGTTTCGCAAACTCAAAGCCGCCGCCATTGAGAAATCGCCGGCCGCCGTGGTGCTGGTTGACTGGCCGGAGTTCAACCTGCGCCTTGCGACTTCCCTTCACCGGCGCGGAATCAAGGTCATCTATTACATCAGTCCGCAACTCTGGGCCTGGCGTCCGCGCCGCATCAGCAGCATCAAGCGCGACGTCGATCTGTTGCTGTCGATCCTTCCGTTCGAAGCCGAGTGGTACAAGACGCGCGGCGTGGATCATGTCGAGTTTGTCGGGCATCCGCTGGCGGGAGAAGTGGCGGCGCGAATCGGGCGCGATGAGTTTTGCCGGCAACACGATTTGGATCCGGCGAAGCCGATCGTTTCGTTTCTGCCCGGCAGCCGGCGAAAAGAGCTGGAACGAATTCTGCCGCCGATGGCCGATGCGATCCGAAAACTGAAAGACACGGACGCGGGAATTCAGTTCGTGATCGCCGTAGCGCCGAGCCGCTCGATCGACGAAACGAAACGGATATTGGCGTCGCTCAATTCGATCAAGATCGTTCAGGGTCAAACTCGCGAGGCACTCGCCGCTTCCGACGCCGCCGCGATCGCGAGCGGCACCGCGACACTCGAAGGCGCGCTGCTCGAAACGCCGATGGTCGTCGTCTATAAAGAGTCGGTGGTGAACTGGCACACGTTGGGCCGTCTCATCACTGTTCCTCATTATGGTCTGGTGAATCTCGTCGCGGGCGGCGAGATCGCGAAAGAGTTAATGCAAACTGATCTCACAGGCGAAAATCTGGCCCAGGAACTTCGTCAGCTCCTCGATCCAAAACGAAACAAAGCCGCACGCGAAGAGTTGCGGCGCGTTCGAGCTCTCCTCGGCGAAGGCGGCGCTTCTCAACGCGCCGCCGAAATCGTTCTCAACTTTTTAAGTTGACATTTCTTTACCAGCAAATATGATGCACGACCCCTTGGCCCGATCTTTCACAAAGGAGACCCCTCATGCATCTAAAGTTAAAGTTCGTGAAGGCATTGTTGCTGGTATTGATCCCGTGCGTATCAGTTCTTCTATTTGTAGTTTCAGGCCGCACCGCCGATGGTCGTTTGATCATCAGTGAATATCGATTGCGTGGACCAAACGGCGCGAACGACGAGTTCGTCGAGATCTACAACAACAGCGACATAGATCACACCGTCGCTGCTTCCGACTCCTCATCAGGATACGGGCTCTTCGCATCGGACGGTACGATGCGCTTCTTCATCCCCAACGGAACGGTCATTCCAGCGCGAGGCCATTACCTCGGCGTCAACACGATCGCTTATTCACTCTCTAACTACCCGGCAGGCAACGGCAACACCGCAACCGGCGACGCAACTTACACGACCGACATTCCGGACAACGCGGGCATCGCGCTCTTCAGTACCACCAACGCGACAAACCTGACGCTCGCCACGCGTTTCGACGCCGTCGGCCACAGCGTTGTCGGCGACCCGTTGTACCGTGAAGGCGTCGGCATCGCACCGCTCGTTCCGTTCAGCATCGATTACAGTTTCGTGCGTCGCGTGCCGCAGCTTGGTACGAGTGCGGGACTGCCTGAAGACACCGACAACAACGCCAGCGACTTCATCTTCGTCGACACGAACGGGACTAGCGCCGGAGCGGGCCAACGTCTTGGCGCGCCTGGTCCTGAAAACCTGAGCAGCGCGAGAGACACAGGCAACAACATCAGTCACTCGCCGGTCGATCCGGCGCAGCCCGACGACGCGTTCCCGAACGTAGCTCGCGATTTCACAAGCGACCCGCCGAACAACGCGACGTTCGGCAGGCTCTCGATTCGCCGCACGTTCACCAACAACACGGGCGCGACGCTCACGGCGTTGCGGTTTCGCATCATCAATCTCACCACGTTCCCCGCGCCCGCGGGCACTGCCGATCTCAGACCAATTACTTCGTTCGCTGTCGCGGTGCCACTGACTGGCGGCGGCACCGCCGTCGCGGAAGGAACCGATCTCGACCAACCTCCGTCACAACCAAACGGCGGCGGCTTTAACAGCAGCATCCGCGGCAGCATCGTCAACCTGATCAATCCGCTGCCGAACGGCGTCGGCGTAACGTTCAATCTGGTGATGGGCATTCAACAGACCGGGTGTTATCAGTTCGCCGTCGTCGCGGAGGCATTGCCCACCGGCGGCAGCGACGTCTTCCTGATTTCCGGTAACACTGAAGGTGGTTCTGGTTGCGCCGCGCCGACACCAACGCCGACTCCGACGCCGGCACCGACACCTGGCGGCACGTCTCTCGTCATCGGCGAGTTTCGGCTGCGTGGTCCGAACGGCGCGAACGACGAGTTCATCGAGATCTACAACAACAGCGATAATGCGGTTAACGTCCTCGCGCTCGATGGTTCCGCGGGTTATGCAGTCGTCGCTTCAGACGGCATCACTCGTTTCTTCATTCCGAACGGAACGATCATTCCCGGGCGCGGTCATTTCCTCGGCACAAACAACGTCGGCTATTCACTCGGGAGCTATCCTGCCGGCAATGGCGCAACTGCAAGCGGCGACGCGACCTACTCGACAAACATTAACGACAACGCCGGCTTCGCGCTCTTCAACACTACCAACGCCGCGAACTTCAATCTCGCAAACCGGCTCGACGCGGCCGGCTCCACTTCGGAAGCCAACGCGCTCTACAAAGAGGGCGCCGGTTATCCACCGCTCATCGCTTTCAGCATCGACTACAGCTTCACTCGAAAGGTCCCGGCATTCGGCGCCGGCATGGGCTTGCCGCAGGACACGAACGACAACGCGAACGACTTCCTCTTCGTCGACACAAACGGCACGGCCGCAGGCGCGGGCCAACGTCTTGGCGCGCCCGGTCCGCAAAACCTGTCAGGACCACGCACGGTTGGCACTGACATAAATCACGCGGTGCTCGATCCGGTGCAAGCGGATTTTCAGTCGCCAAACGCCGTTCGAGATTTCACGAGCGATCCGGCAAACAACTCGACGTTCGGCACGATCTCAGTCAGACGAACGTTCACCAACAACACCGGCGTTCCCATCACGCGGCTTCGTTTCCGCATCATCGATCTCACGACGTTCCCGGCGCCGGCCGCGTTTGCCGATCTCCGGCCGCGGACTTCGAGTGCCATCGCCGTTTCCCTGACCGGCGGCGGCACGGCAATCGTCGAGGGTACAACACTCGAACAACCGCCATCGCAACCGAACGGCGGCGGATTCAACAGCAGCATGTCGGCTAATTCAGTGACGACGGCAACGCCGCTGGCGGACGGCGCCAGCATCAACGTCCAGTTCCTGATGGGAATACAGCAAACCGGATGTTACAGCTTCGCAGTGCTCGCCGAAGCGTTACCGACTGGCGGCAGCAGCGAGTTTCTGATTCAGGGAGCTACTGAAGGCGGCACCTGCGGTGGTCCATCACCGTCGCCGTCGCCATCGCCATCACCGTCACCAACGCCGACTGCATCGCCAACGCCTCCGCCGAGCCCGACGCCAACACCCGTGCCCGGCGCAACGACGTTAATCATCAGCGAGTTTCGACTGCGTGGCGAGAACGGCGCGAACGACGAGCTCGTCGAGATCTACAACACCAGCAACCTCGCCGTGCAGGTCGCTACGTCTGACGGATCAACCGGCTACTCTGTTGCAGCGTCCGACGGCATCGTGCGGTTCGTGATTCCGAACGGCACGATCATTCCCGGCTTTGGTCACTATCTTGGCGTGAACACCGTCGGCTACGGCCTCGCACTGTATCCAGCCGGCAACGGCTCGACAGCCAACGGCGACGCCACGTTCGTGAACAACATTCCGGACAACGCCGGCATCGCGCTCTTCAAAACGTCGAACGCGGCAAACTTCAACCTCGCCAACCGTCTCGATGCAGTTGGCACGACAAGCGAAGCGAACGCGCTTTACAAAGAAGGCGCCGGGCTTCCGCCGTTGATCCCGTTCTCGATCAACTACAGTTGGTATCGAAACATTCCGTTTGCCGGCTCAGGCGCAGGCTTGCCGGCTGATACCAACAACAACGTCGCTGACTTCAAGTTCGTCGATACGAATGGCACGGCCGCGGGCGGCGGACAGCGTCTCGGCGCGCCTGGTCCGGAAAATCTATTCAGTCCGGTTTATCGTGGCCCCGGCAACGACCTCACGATTGGTTTGATCGATCCAACCGTGGCCGCTGATGCAGCGCCCAACACCGTTCGCGACTTCACGTCCGACCCGCCGAACAATTCGACGTTCGGCACGCTCTCGGTTCGACGTCGTTTCACGAACCTCAGCGGCGGCAACATCACGCGGTTGCGTTTCCGCATCATCGACCTGAATACGTTCCCGGCGCCGTCGGGCACTGCGGATCTCAGGCCGCGAACGTCTGTCGCGATCAGCGTTCCACTCAGCGGCGGCGGCAACACCACCGTCTTCGGCACAACGCTCGAACAACCTCCGTCGCAACCGAACGGCGGCGGCTTCAACAGCAGTATGTCGGCGGGCAACATCAACCTCGTGAACCCGTTGACGAACGGCAGCAGCATCGATCTGCAATTGCTCTTCGGAGTACAGCAGGAGGGCACGATGAGCTTCTGCGCGGTGATCGAGACGTTGCCGTCGAACCAGTCGGCCGTGTTCTGCTTCAACAAAGACGTGACGCCGCCGAACATGCTCTCCGGCCTGTCGATAACGTCGCTTGATAAGACAAACGGTGATCTGATTAACGTGGGACTCGTCGCGAGCGCTGACGAACCCGTGACGTTCAGCGTCAACGTGTTTGGCGATGAAGACGACGAAACACCGACCTCGACCACGCCGCTCACGGTCCACTCACCCGACGCGAAAGACATCGCTGTCGGCACGCTGCGATTGCGAGGTGAACGACTCGATTCAGGGGATGGTCGAGTTTACCTGGTTCTGGTGACTGCGACTGACGCGGCGGGTAACTTCAGTAAGGCGTGTCATACGGCGACAGTGGCGCGCAAGAAGAAAGGAGACGTGGACGCGCAGGCCGCGGCGGCGAAGGCGTTCTGTGAGGCCAACAACGGCGCTGCTCCGCCGGGATACTTCGTCATCGGCGACGGTCCAATCATCGGACCTAAGCAGTAAACACGAACTAACCCGTGTTCTTCAATTCATCGATCTGTTGGCGGAGTTGCTTGATCTCATCATGCATCTCCGCCAGCCGGTTGAGATAAAAATTCATTCGCTTGTACTTCTCGAGCGGCTGCACCGGTATTCCCCACCAAACTCCCGGCCGCACGATCTTCCCCGGCAGGATTCCGGCCTTCGACCCGATGATCGCGCCTTTCTGCACGCGCGTGTGATCTCCGAAACCGACCTGCCCGCCAATCACCGCGTCGTCTTCAATCACGACGCTGCCGCTGATTCCCGTCTGCGCCGCGATGACGACGCGCTCGCCGATGTCGCAGTTGTGTCCGACGTGGACCATGTTGTCGAGCTTCGTGCCGCGTCCGATGCGTGTGCGTCCGAGCGCGGCGCGGTCAACGCACGTGTACGCACCCATCTCGACGTCGTCTCCGACAACGACCGTTCCGATCTGCGGAAATTTCTGATAACCCTGCTCGTGCCGCACATAACCGAAGCCGTCCGCGCCGATGCAGACTCCCGCGTGCAGTATCACGCGATTGCCGATCGTGACGCCGTCGTACAACACAACGTTCGGATGCAGGATGCAATCTTCGCCGACGCGCACGTGCTCACCAATACTAACGTTCGGACCAACGTAGGCCGTCGGTGCAATCACCGCAGTCTCGGCAACGACGGCGGTCGGATGGATCGACGGCTGGCGGCGATTCGGATGCAACACCGCGCCGATCTGCGCAAACGCCAGTTTCGGGTTCGCGACCTCGATCGACGTGCGATCAGGAAAGCTCGCGCTCTTCGGAACGATCAGGCACGACGCTTTACTCGCCAGCGCCGTCGCGAAAAACTTCTCGTTATCGACGTACGCAATCTCGCCTTGATCCGCCTGATCCAGATTAGCAATCCGTTCGATCCGTGTTTCACCATCGCCGGCCACACGGCCGCCGACGATTTCAGCGAGCTGCTGCACTTTCATCGTGTAACTCCACGCTTCGATCCACGAATAAACTCGATTAAATGCGAAACGTTTTCATCGTGACCGAGTTGGTTCAGCGCTTCTTCGAGCGCAATACCGGATCTGAACAGAACTCGATACGCATCTTTCAACGCGCGTCTCGCGCCTTCCGAAAAACCCGCTCGTCGCAGCCCGACGCTATTCACGCCACGCAAACGCGCCGGGTTTCCGTCAGTTATGAAAAACGGCAACACATCCTGCACGATCTTCGACTTCCCGCCAACCATCGCATGCCGCCCGAACCTCACGAACTGATGCGCGCCGACATTGTTTGAAATGAAAACGTGGTCCTCGACGACGATGTGTCCCGCCAGCGCCACCTCGTTGGCGAAGATGTTGTCGTCGCCGATGACGCAGTTGTGCGCAACGTGACACCCGACCATTAAAAAGTTGCGTGAACCGAGGCGGGTCGTCTGATCCGGGCCGTTGGCGCGATGCAGCGTGCAGAACTCGCGAATGATGTTGTCGTCGCCGATTTCGAGGAAACTCCGCTCGCCGCGAAACTTGACGTCCTGGGGCTCGCCGCCCAGAACGGCGTGTTCGTGGATCCGGTTCCGGGCGCCCAGCCGGGTGTACTGCTTGACTACAGCGTAGGCGCCGATCTCGCAATCCGGGCCGATTTAGACGTTATCTTCGATGATTGCTGTGGGATGAACAGGCATTTACCGGGAAATCAGCATAATGGTGTCTTGTGGATCCTGCAAATCCTGTTTATCATGCACGGCTGTTTGTGCTTTTAAGTACACCGGGGGAGCCGAAGAGTCTTTGTTTAGTGACCAATTTCGCCGAGGCGAGTCAGACAAAAGTAAGTTGTCGGGCGTGAAAGGCTCGAAGCTTATTTCAGGCCTTTCCGACGTCGCCTGGAAGGCGTTTCAGTCGGTCAACCAGCGGCTGCCTGAAGGCGAAGCCATTCGGCCCAACTGGGCGCCCGGTCCGCTGCTCAAGTCCTACGAGCGCTCGGCCCCGCCACTCGGTTTCCCGCGCGAGACCGACAGTCTTTGTCCTTCTTGTGTGAAAGAAGTTCGTAACGCCGTGATCAGCGGAGAAGTTTCGCTCGAGATGTTGATGCACGAGCATCCCGGCGAGATCAAGGCGCAGATCGTCGAGGATAACGGGCAGGTCGTCATGCGCAAGCATTGTCCGAAGCATGGCGAGTTTGAAGACGTGATGTCGACCGACCCGGCGTTTCTGGAACGCATCGAGTCGCTCTTCTTCGGGCGCGATTTCCGCGCCGCCGAAGATGCGAACGTCCATCATCACGGAACGTCGAACATCAAATTCGGTCGCGGCGCGGTGTTGACTGTCGACCTGACGAATCGCTGCAACATGATGTGCAACCCGTGCTTCATGGACGCGAACCAGGTCGGCTACGTTCACGAGCCCACGTTCGAAGACACGAAAGCGATCCTCGATCGGGCCGTGTCGTTCAAACCGCGACGGCAGGTGATCATTCTCTTCTCCGGCGGTGAGCCGACACTCTCGCCTTACTACCTCGACGCAGTCGCCTACGCAAAGAAGATCGGTTTCTATCGCATACTCGCCGCGACCAACGGCATTCGCTTCGCCGAAGACATCGAGTTCTGCAAAGCAGCGAAGGCCGCGGGCCAGCACGGTGTTTATCTTCAGTTTGACGGCGTCAGCGAAGAGAAGAACAAGCATCGCGGCGTTGGCAACTTGTTCGACGTGAAGTTGCGCGCGATCGAGAACCTCGCGAGCGTCGGCATCAAGGTCACGCTCGTCGTAACGATCGTCAACAATCTTAATAACGACGGTATCGGACAGATCGTCGAGTTTGCGGCGCAGAACATCGATAAGGTGCAGACGATCGCGTTCCAGCCCGTTTCGTTCACTGGCCGCGATGAAGATATCTCCGACGAGATGCGCAAGAAGTGGCGCTACACGCTCGCCGGCATGACGCACGATCTGAAGACCCAACTCGCCGGCAACATTCAGCCGCTGCGCGATTGGTTCCCGCTCTCGTCTTACTCAGCGTTCACCAGCGTGATGGACATGTTGCAGGGCGCAGACGCGCCGTGGGGCTGGTCGTCGTGCAATTGCCACCCGAACTGCGGCATCTTCACGTTGCTCGTGGTGAATCGACAGACGGGCGAGTTCAAGTCGCTGTTTGAGTTCTTCAACTACGAACAGTTCATGAAGGACGTCGCGGTGATCACCGACACCGCGCGCGGCCGCAAGCTCTCGTACGCGCAGCTCGGCATGGCCATCATGCGCAACTTCGACGCCGAACGCGCGCCCGAAGGATTTCCGATCTCGCAGATCGTCAACCTCTTCAAACCGTCGTCAACCAACTCGAATTCCGATCGCAACGATCGCATGAAGGTCCAAACCGGCGCGAACAGCAATGACCTCTGGCGCGTGCTGTGCGTCGAGGGAATGTGGTTCCAGGACCTGTTCAACTACGACTTCCGCCGCACCGAGATGTGCGTCATTCCGTACGGCACTCAGGAAGGCGAGATCTCCTTCTGCGCGTACAACACCGGCGTGGGTTGGCGGCAGATCATCGAGAACATGCACAAGACGGCGAACCTTGCCGAGTGGTACGAAGAAAACGGACGTCACAAGGTGTACGCCGCCGGCAAAAACGTGCCATTGAAAACGACGAAACACTCCCTCAGCCTGCCCGTCATCCAGGCCGTGCTCGCTGAAGACGCAGAACCGTCACCAACGCCTTATCTGGTCGAAGAAGAAGAAACGATCGCGGTATAACCGGGAAACTCGCCGCGCGCGTACGCGCCTTTAGCCCGGACTCTCTCCCTGTTCCAATTTAGTTTCTGTCCCAATTCATAGGGTAACTTTCGGGTTACCTGTTTAAAATCTCTTTAGAGTTCGCGCTTTACCTTACCCAGCAAAAAGGAGTCGCGATGAAAAAACTTGTGTCTGCCATTCTCATGCTCAGCCTGAGTTTGGCCGTAATTGCCTTCCCCTCTTCGGCCCAGGAACCCGCGCCTGTTCCGAACGCGCACACTCGCGCGTTAACCAACAAAGACGTGATGGACATGCTCAAGTCCGGCTTAACCGCCGACGTCGTGGTCGCGAAGATCAAATCGTCGGAAACGAACTTCGACACGAGTCCCGGCGCGCTCGCTGACCTGAAAGCGGCAAACGTTCCCGAGAACGTCATGCTTGCGATGGTCAAAGGACCAACCGGCGCCGCTGCCTCTGCCGGCCCCGCCGTTGAGGGCACGGACGTCAGCGTGCCTGACGGAACTGAGGTCGAGATCCAGCTCAAGACGAACGCGTCCGGCGAAGAGCTCAAGGTCGGCGACGTTGTCGATTTCACGGTCGTGCGTCCCGTTCAGCTTAACGGTGTGACGATCTTCGAGAAGGACGCCAGCGCCAGAGCCCGCATCACCACCGCCAAACGGGCGGGACACTGGGGCAAGGCCGGAAAGTTGGAATGGGCCATGCAGGACGTGATGGCGGCTGACGGCGCTCGTGTTCCGGCGCGTTTCACGCAGCGTAAGATCGGCGATAGTAAAGGCGGCACGGTCGCGGTCGCGGCAGTGGCGACGACGGTGTTTCTCGGACCGGTTGGTCTGTTGTGGGGTTTAAAGAAAGGCAAACCCGCGATCATTCCGGCAGGCAATCGCTACAACGTGTTCGTCCACGGCGACACTAAGGTCAAGGGCAGGCCGGCGACGGAAACTGCTGCCGTCAAAGAGCACTGATCCGCTGAGCTTTGATCACGCGGATTCTGAATTTGTTAGACGTTTAACCGGACGTGGTTTCGCTGTTGCCTTCGCTGCTCGGCCGTTGCACTTCGCGCAACTGAGCGACGATATCGCGCAAACGGATCGCGAGATCTTCGATCGTCTGCACTCGCTTGCGGGATCGCTCGCTGAGGTCCTCGCGGAGCAGTAGTTGGGCCTGGCCCAACACGCCCGTGAGCGGGTTATTGATCTCGTGACGAATGCGGGCGACGAGGTCGGCGGTCTCCTCGAGTTTCAGGCGATACTTCGCGATCTGGTCGTCCTTGTCGTGTTCAGTCATCGACTCTCCGTAAAGGGACTCCGGCAAACGAAGGGATAAAAGCAATTGTATTCTGTATTAAAAGGTGTGTGCCGCGCGCTCACTTGTTACAGCGCCCCCATTGTGCCCGTGAAACGGGTTGAGTTCAAGCATTTTGATCACGCAGGGTAATTGGTGGTATTGAGGGGTCGGTTGACAAGGACCGAGCGTCGCTCGTAAATTTCACGTTCCTCTTGCTGGGAGGTCGTCCAATGGTAGGACTCCAGACTCTGGATCTGGCTATCGGGGTTCGAGTCCCTGCCTCCCAGCCAAAAAAGTTCAAATACGTACGGGCGGCTCGCTATGCGAGTCGCCCGTTTTTGTGTGTGCCTATAGTGTGCCGGCTGAAACTTTTGACCTATCTGAATGTGATTCGAGCTAACTGACTCGCTCATTTACGCTCGTCGGATTCTCGTTCGCAGCGAGTAAAGCGGGGTGTAGCTGTGTATCTCGAAAATCATTGTGCTTATCCACAACCAACGATACACTTGCTGATCTCAAACCACCGTTTACTCATCTCAAGGAGACACCGAACATGGCACCATGGAAGCGCGTGATTGTTAAGAGCGGCTTACTAATGGCGGTATTCTGCATTAGTGCACAAATTGCCAGTGCCGGAAAATGCTTCGTCATCTTCGCGGAATGCAACTACGAGGTGAGAGGATGTGAGTATATCTCTGGAACTTGTAACACCTGTTTGTCCGGTTGTTGTAGCTACGAATGGGGAACTTGTGATGGCGCATTTGGCGGCACCGGATGGTCTGTAACTTGTTTCCGAACTTGCGATTAAAAACAGGAGGGATTATGAAGAAGTTAGCAACCTCATTCGCCGTGGTGATGCTGGTGATAGGTCTCGGGGTGTATTACGGCCTTCGAGCGAACAAGATAGTCACCTTCGCTCCGCACACTATTCACTACGTAATCACGAGCTACGATGATGAAGGAAAGTCTCAAGTGTCATCTTTAGTTCGGACGGTCACCGCTAACGGGGATTGGCACCATGTTCAAACAATGTCGGACGGCACAGTTAGGGAAGGACATGGGCATATGTCTCGACTCCCCAAACTGGACCAGGCAAGCCCGGCTGCTGATATTTTGGGACATTCAGTGATTGTTCAGACAATCAAGAACGAGAGTTCCACATTAGAGCAGTCTTACAGTCCTGACTTACAAGATGACTTACGGCATGTACTACGGACGAAAGATGGTCGCTTAATTCTGAAAATGGAGGCTGTTGCAATCGACTAAAGAATGTCGTTGGCCCGAAGTTTTTCGCAAGACAGAGGGACACAGCTACACGGACGTTTTTCTCTAAAGCGACCACCGTTTACGCTTTCTTCAAGAGGGTTGGTTGTTAGCGCGACTCGCCCGTTTTTTTGTGTCCGGTCCGCGGCGTGAGTTTCGCCATTGCTCGCCATTACTTAACGCCAGTCGGGTGGTTCCAGGGTCTTCGGAACATACTCCTCTTTTTCGCGCTCGACCTGGCTGAGTTTCAGGTTGCTGTCCAGATTTCGCCGCAACATCTCTCGGAACGTTCTTTCCTGCTGACTATCCTGAAAAGCTCTCTTTGGAAGAACTGATAGTGAGTGAACGTGTTTGCCGTAGATCAGAATGTAGAAACTGTCGTTTTCAATCAACGCCGTGTAAAAGCTCCAGGCCAGCGTCGAACTCATGTGCTGCGTTTTGAAGGCTATTCCTGCATCTGTAAACGTCAAGGTGTATTCGTCGCGAAACTTCGGATCGCCGCGGAAGTATTTGCGAGGGACGTCGATGGTCACACCATGAAACCATCCCAGTCCGACAAGGAAGATCAGCGCTATGTTCGCCCAAACCGGTAGCACCACTCCCAACAATACCTGGAGCAGTATTAAACCTGCCGAGAACAGGAGATAAATGATTATTAGTCCCGCCATCAGCGCTTTCGAGTGCAGGAAATAAAAGCGCATCGCAGCCAGATATTCTTTTTCAGTATGGCGGAACCTCAGTTGCACGGTCTCATTTGCTGAGTAGCTCATTTGCTTTCTCTACTTTGCCTGGTTTGATATGTGAGGTAGCGCGGTATCAGCGCTTTTGCGGGTCAAGCGCACAATCAGCTTGATGATCGTGCCTGGCCGATTATAGCCGATGGTGAGGTCGGATGTGTGACTTAATTGCGGGTCCGGCCGGTTCTCGGCTCCAAACGCCTCCGGTGATTTGAGGCTCGTTCGAAGGTTTTCCTCCGCGAAGAAATTCGACTTAGGACAGCGCCTTTGGAGTCATTCGATCGGACGAAACTAAATAGCATTTCGGGTGTCTCGGCGACACTTCTGAACAACGGCGGTCCCGAAACTCTCATAAACAACGGCTTGGTATCGTTTACGTCATCCCTACCGCGATCGAACGCATTCTTGACGAGTTGCGGAGTGAAATCGAAGGTATCCATATTCGGATCGGGCGTGTTGGCCGGACCAACGCACGAAGGCAGCGTGTCCTGCTTCTCACAAGAACTCGTCGGCCGGAGCTCGAACGTCTCCGCCGCGCCGCGAACGAGTTTGTCTGTCAGTTGCGCCTGGTTGAAAAGATAACCGAACGCCGTCATCGAGTGGTCCCAAAAGTCTTTTGGCATGTTCTGAGAGGCTGTCGGCGAAGCTTCGATCAAAATGATATGACTCGCCTTCCATTTAACAGCGGCCTCGATCGGAATGTTGTGAATGTAACCGCCGTCTACGATGCTCATCCTCTCGATTTCGACCGGCTCCTCTTTTTCTTCATTGCCGAGCCTTACGTTCGTGAGAACGCGTGACGGAAAGATCGGATAGATCGTGCTCGACCCTATCACGACGTCGATTAGTTTCTCGGGGTTCCGTTTGAGCGGAATGAAGCGGCGGTCCAGCGGAGGCGTCAACGCGGGTTCTTCGTTCGCGCGAAAGTAGAAATACAGGTCGTCGTGCAGACCATTGACTATTTCAGCCTGGCGTTGGGCCCGAATTGACGCAGGGTTGTTTTCGTCAGAGATTTGGTTGGACAGATCGATCGGCAGTCTCGAGCTCGTAATCACGAGGTCCCGCTTAAGCATGGGCCGCTTTGGGTCCATGAGCAGCATCGAAATCTGTCGCAAGGCCGTTTTATCATCGTCCGCCAATTCAGTTGCAAAATCGGACTGGATCGTCGCTCGAATGAGACTCGGAAGCATTTCGGCAAACGCCTGTTCGATGCCCGTTGCTTTCGATGGTGCGCTCGCCCGGAAAAATGTTTCCATCACGAGACCAATTGCGCCCACCACCAACAGGACGCTCATGGCCCATACGAGGATCGGCCGGTGCGTCGTCGAGTCGAAGGTTCGCCATACGACAACGCCAAGGCCGGCGATGAAGAGTCCGATCAGAAGCGGATAGGGGAAGGCCCAACTACAGACGAGTGTCACCATCATCCAACCGTGATGGAGCCAGTGGCTCTCACCCAGGCCGGTAACGCGCTCGTCCAAACCCGGGCACTTCGCAATAAATATTTCCAGAACGGCCACGGTGAGCATCAAGACCACCGTCAGCAACCGCCAGTGATGGGGATCTTTCGCGAAGAATTTTAGCGGGGTGCCAAATCGCTTCGGTTCCTTACGGATGACCCACGTAATGAGAGCTCCGACACCCTGCACGATGCCGATCGTGAACCCCAGAACCACAGCCTGACCAAGCAGCCCTTTCGCGAAGTTTCCGAGCTTTACTCCGAAGTACCACACAAACGCGATCTCAATTGCCAGGAGAACCGCAAGACCGATAGCGATTGCGATCCAGTTGACGGTCTCACGTCCAAAGAGGAGAACGGCGATCGTTATCAACAGAGCTTGCATCAGGCCAAAGCACAGGCCGAATACGAGATTGAAGCGGAAGGAAGGTTGAAAGAACTGTTGCTGGCTGAACGAACCCCACAGACGCGCGAGTTCATCGGCCGCACTGCCGGCTTTCGTCACTCCGGCTGCGACCAGCAATGCATTGATCGCGCCGCCCGATGTGCCGACCACCAGATCGATATCGATGGGTCGTCTATATGTCTTGGCCCGTTCCTCGTTGATCTCTCTTAGCTTTGTCTCGATAGCCGCGATAGCGCCTGCCTGGTAAGCGCACTTTGCTCCGCCACCCGAAAGCACGAGCGCCAATCTCGGAGCGGGGCGATCTTTATCACGCGGCTGGTCCACATAGCGGGCGAAGTCTTGGAGCAACTCCTGAATCCTCGTCTTATAGAGCAACTGTCTCGGCACAGCGACCTTATCGACAGCCGTCTTGCTGTCCTTATATTCTTGCTGCCAATTTTGGGAGCGCCCCTTCAGTTGGAGGGTCAGATCATCCGGGTTGCCCTCCCAGTTTGCGAACAGCTCTTTCATCAACTGTTTGTACTGCTGAAATCGCTTCGTATCCAGGTTGTGGTTTACAAAGACCTTCTCACGAGGAATGTTTACATCCTGCAACTCGGGTACTTTGATTTGTTCGAACACATGCGGATTTTGAGGATCGGGTTTGTACCGTGTGCCTTCGAGAACGAACGTGACGTAGCGCGTTCGCTGAGCAGCCGGTTTGTTTTCTTCTTCGATCAGTTTCTGAACCGACTTGCCATGCGAGTAGCTGAACTCCATCTGATCAGGTTTAACTTTGATTCCGATCTCCGACAGGATGTGGCGCGGAATGATGTAGCCCGAGAGAGAGTACGGACGAACGAAGAGAAACTTGAACGGTTTCTTGTCGCCGCTCTTGTTCCAGAGCCGCTTGACGTCTTCGATCGTCCTCGGTGTGCCGTCTTTCGTGGAGCCGAGGTCAGGATCTGAAGCGAGCGTCAGGCAAACCGAACGGTACGTAAACGCAGAGTCTCTCTTCAACAGCTCAGCGAACTTGTCTTTGATTTCACTCTTCGAAGTGTCAATCGGTTCATCCACACGGACGTCGCCGATGTACGCCTCGTCAATCTTCTCGAGATCAGTGTCACCCGCCTGAAGCAACAATTTTGCTACCGGCATCGCCGACAGCACGGCCACGTCGATGTCGCCGCGGTTATACCATTCCAGGACTTCACCGTAATTTCCGATTGCGAACTGGAACCTGATCGGTTGATTCGAGTCCTTCGAGACTTTAGCCAACTGCCTGAAGAGTCGCTCGTAATTGGCGTAAGCGTTCTCGAGATTCTGATACTCCGTAACTCCCACCTTCAAAATTTGTGCGGGCTTTATTTCGCTGTCAGTAGCCGGCGTTCGAGGAGGCGGCCCAGAGTTCGCATGCGACGGGCGTGACTCGGGCTGAAAGGCAGCCACTAACAAGGCGAGAAGTGACAGAGTCAGAAATAACCTGAAACGGCGGAAATTCATGAGGGATTCTCCCGGAACTGGTGCGTTACCCACTGATCATGTCGATTTGCGGGTTTTCGTTTCGCCTTTTGTCAGCCTATAGTGAGCGGGCAAAGCTCCATTCGACGATTGAGGCGCGATTATGAAAAACAAAAAACAGCTATCAGCAGGACAACGTGAAGAGTTACTAGGCGTCTTGAAAGCGCGTTTTGAGAAGAACATGAACCGTCATAAGGGCCTTGAATGGGCCAAGGTGCAGGCGAAGCTGGAAGGCAACTCTGAGAAACTGTGGTCGCTCAGTGAAATGGAACGCACCGGCGGGGAGCCGGACGTTATCGGACACGACAAGAAGACGGGTGAATATATTTTCTGTGACTGCTCAGCCGAGAGCCCAAAAGATCGGCGAAGTCTCTGTTACGACCGTGAAGCGCTGAACGCGAGAAAAGAAAACAAGCCAAAAGACACCGCGATCGATATGGCAACGGCGATGGGCATCGAGCTTCTGACGGAAGATCAATATCGCGCATTGCAGGAGCTCGGGAAGTTCGATTTGAAAACGTCGAGCTGGGTGGCGACACCTCCTGACATCAGGAAACTCGGCGGCGCGATTTTCTGTGATCGCCGTTACGATCACGTCTTTCTCTATCACAACGGCGCCGACTCTTACTACGCCGCGAGAGGATTCCGTGGCTCACTCCGTATTTAAGTTTGCGATGCGAAACGCCATTACCCTCTTACTGATCGTAGCGTTGTTGGCGCCGGCCGTGGCCTCGCAACAGAAAGCGAGTACGGCCCAGCGCAAGGCTGAAGAAGCGCAACGCAGGACACAAGCTATCGACATCCTCAAGCGCGTCGTCGAGAGCGCCGCTGACATCGCAGACACGGAGACCCGCGTGAACGTCCTCACCGGCGCACTCGATCTGCTCTGGAAACACGACCAGCCATACGCGCGCACAGCTTTCATCAAATCCGTCACCACGCTATCAGACCGATTCGCTTTGAGCGCTACCGACAAAAAGGAACGCGCAGAACTCAGAGCATCGATCGGCGCTCTGTTGAGATCGTTCGCTCGCCACGATCCACAAGCTGCCGCACAACAACTCGACAGATTTCAAAAGCTCATCGAAGACGTGTTGAAGGAAAAGTCGCCCTCATCTCGCGAGCGACTGTCGCTCGCCGAAGCGAGCCTTGACTCGGACCCGGTACAATCTGCCGCGCTCGCTGCGAAAGCGCTGGACAACGGCGTGCCCGGATCGTTCCCGGCGTACTTGAACGATCTGGAACGTCGCGACGCCGCAGCCGCCGCTTCGCTCTTCCGCGTCGCACTTTCGAAACTCGCGGACCCACGCCTCTCCGCCCCCGTCCAGTTGAACACACTTTCAACTTACGTCTTCAGAGAGTCGGAGATGACCGTTCCGGTGCTCGGCTTTGGCAGCGCCACACCTGCGCTCGAGTTCGCCACGTTCGCGAGCCCGCTCTCTCCGCCGACTAGAGACTTGAACCAGGAGTTCGTGACGGCGTACATGGTCGCGTCAGCCGGCTATCTCACCGCTAACGCAAGCGCACTCGAACAAAGCGATCCGCCGGACGCAATTCACGTCGGGTTCAGTTTCTTCCTCGTTAAGAAACTGCGTGGTTATGTCGACAAGCTGGGACTGAACGGCAGTCAAAACTGGGCCGTGCTCGATACGAAGTACACGCTCCTCGCCGAGCGGGCGAAGTTAAGCGATCGTGTGCAGAGTGGTCTGGCTTCGACGGCCCAAAGAATCGTCTCCGAAAACACTGTGTTTCGGTTCGACGGTGGCGAAGCGTCTTTCAACGCCGCCGAGAAGACCGCCGACGCCGAAAAGCGCGCGCAACTGCTGGCGTACGGTATTCGTCAGCAAATCGAAGACGGTAAGTTCGCCGAGGCTGTTCAGAAGCTCGCGGACCTGCGAGACGACAAGTTGCGGGAACAGCTCAACATTTACCTGTCTTTCCGCATGGCCCACGTGTCGCTCAAAACGCTCGATTGGGACAGCTTCAACGCGCAGGTCAATCGCGTGTCCGACGCGCGACTTCGCACGTACCTGATCCTCTCTGCCGCAGTCGCTGCGAACGACGCCGGTAACAAAAAGATGTCTTCCGAGTTTCTGCTCACGGCCATGGCCTCACTCATGAAAATCGACGACGTCGACGCGCGAGCCGCTGCGCTCATCGCGACAGCGGGCATGCTCTACGCGTCGGCTGATGCGACGACGGGCGCGCAGGTTCTTACGGACAGCGTGAACGCGATCAACCGCACCGCGCACTACGACGGCGCAGCGTATGGCGTGATGCTCGAAGCAGCGAAGTCAAACTTGTGGTTCTCACTTCCGAAGTTCGATCTGAGTCACTGTTTCGAGCAGGCAGCGAAGCGCGATTGGACCGGCGCTCTGGCCGCCGCGCAAACCATCGAGTCGAAGGCGTTGAGAGCACAGGCCTACATCGCCGCCTGTCGCAACGTTCTCTAAAACAAACCACCCCTCCTACGTCACAAGGCTTGCCTGAAAAATCGAATCCCACTCACGGCAGTGGGTGGAAAGTTCAAACGCAACCTACACACTCGGAGACCGAATGCTGCAAATACCACCGACGGAAGTTGGTGGATTGTTCAAGTCCAGCCTTTCTTTTCGGCGCTAGGTGAAGCTTCCACCCACTGCCGTGGGTGGGATTCGATTGAATTTATCATCGCAGTTGTAGGTTGCGTTTGAACCACCCACCCACTGCCGTGGGTGAGATTCCCGACCCTTGACGCAATTCCTGACTCTTGAGGCTAAGCGACGTCACACTCCAACTTTTGGTGGATGACTTACCCCTAACCTGCCGCTAGACTGCGCTTCCTCCCGCCCTGGTTCAGCAGTACAGAAGTTAACAATCCGCTCGGAGGTGCCAGTGAATGCGTAGAGTCGTTCAGCTGTCTCTGTTCGTGTTTGTCTTGTCCGTGGCCAGCACCGCTAACGCGCAGAGCAATTATGCGAATCTGAGCGGGACCGTTTTCGATCCACAGCAGAAAGCCGTCGCCGGCTGCAGCGTTCAACTCACGTCGGAGACAACAGGCGCTTCACGTCAGACGGTTACGAACGACCTCGGACAGTTTCAGATTACGGGAGTGCTGCCGGGCGATTTTAATTTGTCGGTCCAGGCGAGCGGCTTCGCGACTCTCAATCAGAAGATCCGGTTGGAAGTGGGCCAGTCGATGACCGTCGAGCTGAGTCTGAAGCTGGGGACACTGAACACCGTTGTGGACGTCAGCGAGGATTCCGTCAACCTGTTGAAAACGACGGACGCTTCTGTCGGCGAAGTTGTCGAGCCCACCGCCGTCAGCAACCTGCCGCTGAATGGCCGCATGCTGATCGATCTGGTGCTGACTGTGCCGGGAGCGCACGAATCTCACGGCGCACAAGCGGGCGACATGAGTCCGCTTTACTGGCGTCCCGGTCAACGTTCCGCCGTCAGCATCGCCGGCAATCGTCCGAACGCAAACTACTTCCTGCTCGACGGCGCAACAAATACCGACCCGACGTTCAATACACTCAACTTCAGTCCGTCGCCTGACAGCGTGCAGGAGTTCAAGGTCCAAACGGGCAGTTACACGGCTGACATCGGCGGCGCAGGAGGAGGCCAGGTCAACATCATCACGCGCAGTGGCACGAATGATTTTCATGGCACCGCGTATGAGTTCCTGCGCAACGAGATATTCGACGCGCGCACGTTCAACGAGATGGACGAGTCGAATCATCTCGTTCGCAACAACTTTGGCGGTTCGTTCGGTGGGCCGATTATCCGTAACAAGAGCTTCTTCTTCGTCAACTACGAGGGGCTGCGACACACGAGATCGCAGACGATGGTGGCGACCGTCCCAACCGCGGACGAGATCGACGGCAACTTCGAAATGAGCGGCGCCACGATCTACAACCCATTCAGCGCACATCCAAACCCGGCGTTCGATCCCTCGAAACCAGTCAGCCCGACAAACCCGCAGATCATCCGCGATCCGTTTCCCGGAAACGTGATCCCGCAGCAGCTTATCGATCCAAAGGCGGCGCTCTTCTTGCAGAAATACATTCCGCGGCCCAACCTCGAAATGGGAATGATGGGTTGCGGAATGACGATGATGGGCGCGCCGACCGTCGTTGGCGCCGGCATGGACTGCAACAATTATCTCGACGTACGCAACGCGCATCACACTACCGATCAGGCGACGGCTCGCGTCGATCACACTTTCAACAGCCGCGACAGTCTGTTCGCGCGCTACTCGTTCAGCAGCGAAAAAGGATTCATGCCGCAGAACCTGCCGGGCTTCGGCGCGTTCCACGACAACTTGTCGCAGCATGGCACGATCGGCTGGACTCGCGTGATCAGTCCCACCATCGTGAATATCGCTTCCGTCAGCGTTTCGCGTCTGGCGATGCACCGGACTTCCGAAAACAGTTTCACGAACGACATCGTTTCGGAGCTGGGAATCACGGGCGTCGGCTTCGGAGGAGAAGGCGCGTACGGCGCGCCGTGGTTCAACGTTCAGGGTTTCTCAGGCATGGGCGACACGTTCGTCGCGACGCCGATGCACGCGTGGAACACGATCCTCGAAGCTCGTGATGCGCTGAACTGGCAAGTCGGAAGACACAGTTTGAAAATCGGCGCCAGCTATCGTCGTTTCATCTGGCCCATGTGGGGCTTCTTCCAGAACCGCGGCTACTATCAGTTCACCAACGGTTTCACCACGCAAACGGCAACGAACGACGGCACCGGCTCCGCGCTCGCCAGTTTCCTGCTTGGTCTGCCCGCCGTAAAGCAACGACAAGCCGGCATTCCGCAGATGCAGTTGCGCCAATGGTATGCGGACGCGTTTGTACACGACAGTTTTCAGCTTACGCGTAACACGACGGTCCAGATCGGGCTCCGCTACGAGTACATGAGCCCACTCGTCGACATTCGATACACGAATACAAACCTGACGTTTCAGGATGGCGTGCCGGCCGTTTTTATCGGCGGCCAGCAGGGATTCCCGGAAGGTTTGAACTACGCGAACAAGGTTCGATTTGCCCCACGCTTTGGTCTATCCCACAACCTTCACAAGCACGGACTGGTCCTGCACGCGGCGTTCGGAATCTTCTTTACGCCGGTCGATATGAACACGTGGTGCAATCAGCGTCACAACGTTCCATACGTCTTTCCGGAAACGCAGCAGAGCGACAACTTCATCCCGGCGCCCGGAATCGTCGCCACTCACTTTAATTTTGCGCCGGCGGTGTTGGGTGTCACGACCGTGAGTTTTGCCGCGTTTGAAGCCGACGCGCCGCCTCAGTACATCGAGCAGTGGAGTGGTTCGGTCGAGAAGAGTCTGGGCGCGGAAACAACGCTCGAGCTCGGCTATCTCGGATCTCATGGACTGCATCTCCAGCGTTCACATCTGATCAATAATGCTCCTGCCGGTCCGGGTGCGATTGGACCACGGCGGCCGTTCAAAACTCTGAGCTTCCTGCCCGGTATGGTTTTGCCGATGGACATCGCGATCGCAAGCACGACGTTTCCCGTCAGCGGCATCAACTTGCTGGAGAACTCGGCGCAAAGCTGGTATCACGCGGGTTACGTCAATGTCCGCCGGCGTTTCAGCCGCGGCTGGACGTTTCTGGCGAACTACACGTTCGCCAGAAACCTGAGCGATGCTCCTGATTTCCGTTCGCCGATGTTTGAATCGGCGGCGCCGCAGGACAATTCCAACCTGCAACTCGAGAAGGGTCTTGCCTGCGACGTGCGTCATCGTTTCGCGTTGAGCATGGTCTACGACATTCCATCGCTCGGAACGAGTGGGTTAGCTCACACGGTGACGAAAAACTGGCGGCTGTCGGCGATCTACCAGGCACAGACGGGATTTCCGTTGACGATCTCAGTCTTCGGCGACACCGCGAATGCAGGGACCTTGCTGGGTGAGAATCCGATTCGTGCGAACTACACCGGCGAGCCTGTCTTCGGTCCGAATACTCGCACTGCCGACAGATGGTTCAACACTGCCGCGTTTTCTACTCCCGCCGCGTTCAGGTTTGGCAACGTGGGACGCAATACTGTCTATGGTCCAGGCCGAAAAACTCTCGATCTCGCGCTGCAACGGGAATTCGCGGTGACCGAGGGCGTCAAAGTGCAAATACGTGCTGAGGCGTTCAACGCGCTCAATCACACAAACCTCGGCACGCCGAATCGCTTCGTAAACACGCCGCAGTTTGGCACGATCACCGAGGCGGCTACACCCGGACGCGAAATACAACTGGGCCTGCGCGTCAGTTTTTAGCTGGACTGGCTTTGCACAAACGGTCCTTGTTCTGGGGATCCTCTGTGCAACCTCAGTGTCCTCTGTGTCTCGGTGGTGTGGTTTTACTCGGAATTCATCAACCACAGAGACACAGAGGACACTGAGATTGCACAGAGAAGAGCGCGCTCCGGACTTTTCGTGCAAAGCCAGTTAGACAGTTAGACTCACTTTTCCAGCCGTTTTTCCAGCTCGCGGGCGAAACGTTTCGTCCGCGTTCCTCATAGTGGTTAGAAAGGTGAGCCCTCCATATCTTCAAATCCGACGAACCCGTCGACCTCAGCGAGCACATGCTTTCAACCTACATCTTCTTCGCCGAGGTCGTGGGCGTCTATGCGTTCGCTGCTTACTGGGGCGTGAAGACGCGTGGGATTCGTGAGACCGATGCGGACCGGAAGGCCGCTAGTGGAGAGCTTCAGTTACAGGCGGGCAAAGGAGCGTCAGACGCGGTTCGCGAGCTGCAAGTTCGCGACGTGCCGGACGCTCCTATGGCAACCATCTAAATTCGCCGACTCGATCAACTCTGTCGCAGTGGCGGCATCGGGATCGGAATGTTGTAGGTGTCGCCGCCTACGCCCACGCCGCCTTCACACGTATTCGGAGGCGTCGTGCACACGCGCCGCGACGATGGACATTCCGCCGCCCAGAACATGTAACCCAACATTCCACTCGACGTTCCCGCTCCATTCGGCGCGACTGTTTGAACGTAAGTTCCCGTCGAGTTGATGAGCGAACTGCTGAAGCTCGTACACTCCGGCGCCGCCCTCGTTCCCGTCACGATGTACAGCGCTCCGGTAAACTTCGCCGGCGCGAGCGGCACGATGGGAGGATCAAACTGCGGCTTGCCGTCGATGTGCTCCTGCCAGTCAGCCTGCGCGGCCGCCGCTGTGTTCGGCTGCTTACTCGGCACCATCGCGTTTGCGTAATCCAACACGGGCGTCGTCGTGTTCAGCCAGTCGAGTGTGGCCTTGCGCGTCAATGGAATCAACCAGCGATCGCCCGCCGCGAGATCGATCGTCAACCGCGCGGCGTGGTTCGTCCCCGAAGCATCGTACGGATGGACCGACCGATATGCGTTGATGAACGACTGCAACGCAGGCAGGTTGGGATTCATGTTCTCTTCGTAGTCGATCTCGATGCCGACGCCCATGCGTTGCGCCGCTTCGGCTGCGTTCAGTCCGAGCTGTACGGGGTTGGTCGCCAGCGCCTGGTTCCATGCGTCGGTGTAAGTGATGCCGCCGATCGACAACTGGACGCGGATGCCGCGGCTCTTGAAGTAATCCACGACGGCCTGAGTCATGCCGTTCGGTATGCCTTGCGTCGTGGCGGAGTCGTTGGTTTTGTTCAGCAGCCTCAGTGGATGAACAAAACTCAGGACCACGAGGTTGACCGAAGGCGTGCCGTCGCCGCGGTCCACGAGCCATCGGTTTTTGGTGTCGAAGTCGGTCATGTTGCGCACGCTGGCCCACGAGCAGAATTCACTGCCACAATGCCACGCTCCATAGACCGAGATGTTGGTGAAAGCAGCGGCTACTGCGTTCGGATTCGCTGGAAGTGTTTTCGGTTTGGCTGAAAGCCCACCGAAGAGTGCAGCCAGCGACAAAATACCAAGCACGAGCGTTTTTCTTCGCATTTCAGTTGTCCTCCTCCGTTGAAGTTTTGAGTGTTCCGAATGAAGTGCCAACTGCTAGTTATTTGGGCGTAGACTCTACCACAGCCATAACAAACGACAACGGGCGGCTCGTTGCTGGGCCGCCCGTTTCGTGTTGCCTGGGGAGACTGGGGGATGTCAGACGGCGGAGAACTTCTTCAAAGCGCGAATCACATTTCGCAACTCCGCAATCGTGACCTGCCGGTCGCGCAGCGTGTCTCTCAAGTAAGCGTCGATCAGTTCCGCGCGAATGTTCTTCCGATCCGGCATGATGTTGAACACCTTCGGCTTGCGAACCGGATCGCCGACGTACAGCAACGATCGATCCCTCACCCCGCTCAACGCCTGGACCAGCAGTCGCCATCCGTCAACATTTTTATCGACGGACTGGAACCCATGACTCCACACGCGATGTTCGACAACCGCAGTCTTCCCTTTCTTATCCGTCACGCTTGCCTTCGCACGAAGCTCGACAATGCCCGTCGCGCCGCTTGACGGAAACTTGATCTTCAACGTGTCATTGGCCCAGTCGGTCGACGTCGTTTGCACCTGCACGCCGCCGCCGCCGGCAACGGCCGATTCCGGCGTGTAAACCGGAACCGACTTACCCGAAGCAACGTCCATGGCCTCAAACGTCCACGACACATTGAACGGCTCCGCCGAATTGAAGAGCCTTTCGAGTTTCTTGCGGTCCTTCTTCGCTACCGCTTCGTTCAGCTCGTTTGCAAATGACGACTGCGAATCCCTCGCCGGTTCCTCCCCGTTGTAAAGCGAGTACCCCGGACGGAACCTCACCTCGAGCTCGTTTAGAGCGGAAAGCTTCTTGTTGCCTGGCAGCGGAACACCCGCGACTCCACCGACGGCACTCCACAGCGACCTTCCCGCTTCGACGTCGATTGTCGAACGCGTAACCGTCTGGTCGATAACCGGCAACGGCGACAGCCCGCGGACGGGAAATGTCGACGCAAGGCCCGAAGCTGAAGTGACGATGAGCTTTCCGTTACCGATCAACGGCAGCTCCTGCACGAGCACCTGCTTCGCGCCTTTGTACTGATCGAACTTCAACTCACGTCGCACGTCGCCGCCTGCAAATTCGATCTTCGCGATCTCGTAATCGCGCTCGGTGGCGCGTTCGTTTCCGGTGAGAGCGAGTTGGATATTGCCCGTGAAGTAATCTCCGCCACCCCCGAGCGTGTTCGCGATCTCTTTCCCGGCCAGGGAGATCGCCGGACCGACGACAGTGTCGGGATCGGTTACGTCCGGACGGCCCGGCGTGAGACTCCGCGTCACGTAAAGAATGTGAAATCCCTCTTCGTCGCGGTCGTCGTTGCCGCCGATCTTGCTCCTGATCGAGACGAACCCGCGCAACTTGCCGTCCGAACCCATACAAAGGTTCGTGAACGTCACGCCGAGATCGTCGTCTTTGAATTGCTGTTCCTCAACGCGCACGACGACGCGGCCGTTGACTTCCAGACCATGCGACGTGCCGTCGTCCGCGTCCGCACTGGCGTTGTCGTCCTCGCTCGTGACAACCCAGCGTTGAGAGTGTTCCCGGATGAAGAAGTTCGCGACGTCGCGCGCCGGATCAACTTCGAAAGCGATGTTGAACTGGCCCGACAGCGGCGAGTCCGCCCAGGGTTTCCACCCTGCGGGGGCGTTGCCGTCGCAGTCGAAGTTGTCTCTGTCGTCGAAGCGGCCGGTGTTGTCCTGCATGAAGAACAGCCAGAAGACGTCGTATGGCGCTGGACCAGTGTGACGATCCCTGAACCACATCATCTCCGTCGGATGAATCTCCGGGATAAATTCGTGATTGGCGTCGACGACCCATGGGCCGTAAAAGCCCATCTGCTTTCCTTCGAGCCAGGAGAAGCCGCTGCCGTCGCTGTCCTGTGGATGGACGTTTGGCGCATAGAACCACGGGTTGGTCCAGATTCCCGTGTCGGGAGAGACTTCATTTCCCATGCAGGGCGCACCGCCGCAGTCTAAGGCTTCCGAATCCTCATACACCGCTTTCGCGTCGTCGATGATGAAGGAGTAGAACGGGTTTGGGACAACGTACATGTTCCAGTCCTGGTCGTCGTAGTAGTTCCAGTTGAAGTGATGGAGGGTGCCGGCCATGTTGTGTTTGCGTCCGTCTATCGGCCGCCACTTGTTTTTATTCCAAAAGCCGGTCTCGACCTGGCACTGTTTCCAGATCTGGCCTCCGTTTGAAGGGTCGATGGCTGACACTTCCAGCAACTCGTTCGACGTCGTTTTCCAGTTTCCGCCGATTTGGGCGCAGACGCCTTCGAAGGTGTCGCAGCCGCAAAGCTGCGACGTGTTGACGACGTAGTTTGGGTTCTGGTCGCAACTGATGCTGGAAAGGATGGGAACAAGGATCAGAATGAACAGGAACAGGTACGTGGCTCGTTTTTTCATCGGGGTCTCCTCTCGACGGGTCTGGGCAGTTGAGGTAAAGAGCGATGCGTGGTCTACCATCTATGGACCCAGTGACGAAAAACGTTTCGTGAGGCAGTAAGAAAAATCAGAAGGAAACAAAAACGAGGTTTCATCGCATATACAAATGAAAAGTTGTACTCTGGCAGCCGATCATGACAGGCATATTTGGCGAGACCCTGACCTTTAAACAGGAGAACGGCCCTGACGTCTCTCTTGTCGTCAACGGCGACGAGTCGTACGCGCGCTATGAAACACCCAGCGGCTACACCGTCATCTACGATCCCGATCTCGGTCTCTATACTTACGCCCAAATCGACGGCGACGGCAGGTTCGTCTCGACTAAGATTCCCGCTAGCAAAACTCCCCCCGAAAACCTGACGCCACACCTCGAAGAAGCTTTTCCAGTCCGTGCCGCCAAAGCCGCGGCCAAAATCAAGAAACGCTCCCCGCCGGAATAAACGCAGGCTGACAAACTGGAGTGTCAACCCTCGCCGGCGCTGTTTGCCCAACCCGCTCCTGCAAAGAAAGAAAGGAATACCTCATGAGTGGAATCTTCAACGAACAACTGACGTTCAAACAGGAGAACGGCCCCGACGTCCGCCTCGTAGTCAACGGCGACGAACACTACGCCCAATACGAAACGATCGACGGCTACACAGTCGTTTACGACGTCGACAAAGGACTCTACTGCTACGCCAAAACCATCAACGGGCGTTTCGTCTCCACCGGCATCCCGATGAACGCCGCGCCGCCACCGGAAATTCGCCGCCACATCACCGAATCGGAAGAAGTGCGACAACAGAAGTTCATCCTGCGGCACGCGAACCGCCAACCACCACCGCCCATCTTCAGTGCCGCCGACACGTTCCGCACGCTCGGTCCGAACAACGGTCTCTTAACAGGACGGCGCGTCAGCACGGGAACAGTCCATGGCCTCACAGTCATCGTCGAATTTCAGGACGTGACCACGACGATCACGCGCCAGGACGTCGACGACATGCTCAACAGCGCGAACTACACCCGCAACGGAAACTTCTGCTCCGCCCGTGACTACTTCCTGCTGATGTCCAACAATCGCCTGGACTACACCAACACCGTCGTTGGACCAGTCCGACTGAGCAAGAACCAACAGTTCTACGTAAACAACTCGCTCGTCCCGGAAGCGATGCAACTCGCCGTCGGCGCCGGAATCAACCTGGCCCAGTTCGATTCGCGCAACGAAGGCATCATCGACGCCGTCAACTTCCTCTACGCCGGACAGTCGCGGTACGAAGAAGAGCTGTGGCCGCACAACTCGTTTATCGACCTTCGCTTCGGAAACTTCCGCACGAACTTCTATCTGCTGACCGGCCTCGGCACCACGCCGAACGACCTCACGATCGGCACGTTCTGCCACGAGAACGGTCACCTGCTTTGCCGCTTTCCCGACATGTACGACTACGGCAATCGCGACGGCGACGGCGTTAAGAGCGCGGGCATCGGCGCGTACTGCCTGATGGGCGCCGGCAATCACCTGAACAACGGCCGCACGCCCGCACCGGTGTGCTCGTACCTGCGCGACCTCGCGGGCTGGTGCGACAACCTCGTCGACCTGTCGCAGCCTGGTCAAAAACAAGCGCAGCACGGTGACTACCGCACGCTGATAAAGTTTCCGACCGACAAGATCAACGAGTACTTCCTCGTCGAGAATCGAACCAACCTCGGTTTGGACCAACACCTGCCGTCGAGCGGCCTCGCCGTCTATCACTGCGACACGGAAGGTTCGAACGAGTTTCAGGAAGGCTCGTCAACGCGTCACTATCAATGCGCGTTGCTTCAGGCGGACGGACGGCTGGATCTCGAGCACAACAACAACCGCGGCGACGGCGGTGACTTGTTCGGCGCGATCGGGGGAACAGCGTTGTCGCACGCAACAACGCCATCGTCGCGACAGTGGGACAACGTCGATTCGCGTCTCGTGTTGTCGCAGATCAGCGTGCCGGACGACGTGATCACGTTCCACGTCGGCGAGGTGGCAACAGGCCAGACTGCCAGCGGACAGGCTTCTCCCGGGCTCCAGATTCCCGACAACAATCAGGCGGGCGTCTCGAGCGCGATCGCGTTGAATCAGGCCGGGTTCGCGCGGCGGATACGAGCCGGCGTCGACATCAAGCACACGTTCATCGGAGATCTTGAAGTCGAACTGGTAAGTCCAACAGGCGACCGTGCGCTGATTCACAATCGCCAGGGCGGCGGCCAGGACAATCTCCGCCAAACCTACGATTCAGCCGCAAATCCCGCGCTCGCGGCTCTCACTGGCAAACCGGCGGCGGGCAACTGGGAGTTGCGAGTGCGCGATCTCGACGCGCAGGACACGGGCAGGCTCGACACGTGGAACATTGAGATCGAAGTTGACGGGACTGGCAACCAGGTCGAGCGTCATGAGACTGAACCGAACCTCGACATACCCGACAACAATCCGATCGGAATCAGCAGCTCGCTCGCGTTCACGAACCAGGGCACGACTCGACAGGTGAAACTCGCGGTCCAGATCGATCACACGTACATCGGAGATCTGCGCGTCGAGCTCGTCTCGCCGTCAGGCCGCCGCGCGTTGCTGCACGCGCAAACAGGCGGAAGCGCCGACAATCTCGTGTTTTCGCTCGACTCGAACACACCAGCGTCGCCGCTGCTGCCGCTCGTCGGTCAACCGGTGCAGGGGAACTGGGTTTTGCGCGTCACCGACGTGGTGGCCCAGGACGTCGGGAAACTAAAAAAGTGGAGTCTGGAACTGACGCCGCAGAACTAGGATCATGATGTGACTCGCGCTTGCGGGAGATTAATGGAAAGGAATTCCTAAAATCTCCCTCACATGTGACTCGCGCTTGCGGCAGACACGTTAAAAACCCCTTCCTGCTCGCGTTTGTCTTGTTGCTTTGCTATGTTAAGGGCAAGGGAGAAGTAACATGAAGATAATATTTCGACTTCTGCTCTCCATTTCGCTGCTCCTTTCCCTTTCCTCCCCGCTAATCGCCGACACGATTCGTCTTAAAGACGGAAGTGTGATTCGCGGGCAGGTAATCGGATTCAGGGACCAGCAATTCACAATCCTGATCGGCGGCAACGCAAGAGGCAGACGCGGGCAGACTACTGTCTACGTCGAGGACGTTGAATCGATCGAGTTTGACGGAACGTCAGGACCATCATCGTCCGGTCCCTTGTCAGGCATTGATGACGGCACCACCGCCCGCAACAATCCCCCGCCGGCGCCGCGCACGAACCGTTCCGAGCCGAACCCATCAGACTCCCGTAACGATACGCAACCCGTTTCGTCTTCCACCCCGGCGTTCTTTACGATCAAGGTCGGCGTGCGGGCGGACGCCGCGAATAACGGTTGGACAAACAGCGGTCTCGTCGTTCGCAAGGGTCAGCGCCTGCGAATCACAGCATCAGGCCGCGTGTCACTCGGCCGCGGACGCTTCTCGACTCCCGGCGGCGTTGCCACTCTGAATGACAACGACAAGCTCATGCGCAGCGAAGCCACCGGCGCGCTCATCGCCGTCATCGGCGACGACAACGACGAGTTCATCCTGATCGGTCCGCGGCGAGAGTTTGTGGCGCAACGCGACGGCGTGCTGTTCCTGGGCGTCAATGAGGGCGACTTGACAGACAATACCGGCAGCTACGACATTGTGATCGAAGCTGAAGCGAGCGGCCGGTAAAACCGGATTGGTATTAGAAATCCGTGGTAAACGCCGGTTGGAGTGTGCGCATCAGACCGTTTTGACCTTCCTCCGCGTCCTCGGGAGTTGAACTATGAAATTTAATCGAGCATATCCGTTTTTTGGTATCGCCCTCGCTTGCTTGTTAATCCTCGGATTGTGCGTAAATCCGAGCTTGTCGCAGTCGCGACGGCAGCCGCCGACCTCGAATGAAAAGAAGAACAAGCGACCCGGCGAGACGCCCACGAAGGAAGGTGAACAGGAGCCGCTGCCGAAGGATCTTGAACCCACCAAACCACAGGACCTGGAAAAAGTCAGCATCTCGACGCAGATCGTCAACATCGACGCTGTTGTCTATCACAAGAAAAGTGGCCAGATCGTCACGGATCTGAAGAAGGGCAACTTCGCCATCTTTGCCGATGGCACACAGCAAACGATCACAAACTTCTCCACACCGGAAGCGCCGATCACCGTTGCGATGGTGGTTGAGTACAGCAAATGGTCCGAGATGTTTGGTCTCTACGGCAGTCGCGGTTACGAGCCGGGCACGTACGAAGTGATTCGTCCGACCGCGATGTTCCTTTCACAGTTCATCAAACCACCTGACGATTACGTCTCGGTGGTTGCATTCGATATTCGTCCGACTCCGCTAACGGACTTCACTAACGATCCGGCGCGGCTCCAGCAAGTAGTTTCATTGCTGTTGAGAAACTCGCCGGCCTTTCGCGAGACAAATTTGTTCGACGCGCTGAAGTTTGTGCTTGTTGGTGGACGCGGCGACTCGGTCGTGTTGGAGGAGTCGAAGTCTGAGAAATCAGATTACGGCGGTCTTGCATCGATTCAGGGAAGACGTCGCGCCGTGATCCTCGTTGCGTCAGGTATCGACACGTTCAGCAAGATCAACTACGGCGACGCGCGCAAAGTGCTACAGAACTCCGGCGTTCCCGTTTACATCATCGGAACTGCGAACTTGTTCAAGAAGATCTACGGCGATCAGCTACCAGCAACTGACAGCATGTTGGGCATGCCGGGCCGGATGAGCTGGCTGCAAGCTGATAACACGTTGCAAACGTTTGCGAAGGAAACTGGTGGCGCGTATTTTCCGGTGACGTTCGAAGGTGAGTTGCCGAAGGTGCTCAGCAGCATCAACGCGCTGCTGCGT
>DASURS010000240.1:0-12303 GCA_036279935.1 Pyrinomonadaceae bacterium | reverse complement strand
TAACTGGCCGAAGCTGGTGCCGGGCAAAGCAATGTCGCGCTTGCCGTCTTCGTTGAAATCACCGACGACGAGCGAGGTCGAATTGACACTGAACGTTGCGAACGGTGAGTTGGGCGCGTGCGTGAAACCTCCCAAGCCGTTTCCTAAAAGCACTTCCACCGGCGCGGCGCTGCTGCCGGTGAACAGCGCGGTCACGATGTCGAGCTTTCCGTCGTTGTTGACGTCGGCGGCTACAGGCGACGTGGGATCGCCAACCAGGTCGGTTGGGATCGGAGCGCCGAATTTTCCGTTGCCGTCGTTGAGCAGGACCGTCAGACGATGCGCAGGCGACACGGAAAAGCTGTCGAGACTGACTGCCAGATCGAGCTTGCCGTCTCCGTTGAAATCTCCCCCAGTCATCCGACGAGGATCGCCGCCGGCTGGAAACGCGGTTGGCGGACCGAACTTGTCTGTTCCGCCTTTGCCCAACAAGATGATGATTTCACCAGCGCCATTGTTCGGCGACACTGCGATATCGAGATGACCGTCAGTGTTGAAGTCGGCGACGACGATGCCGAACGGCGTCGCCTGTAATTCGATTCGCGTCGCGAGCTTGAACGACGCCGAGGAACAGCCGTCGACCGCGTAAGTTGCGGGAGCTGTGAAGAGGAGTGCGCACACTATGGCGATGAGGGTTCGTTTGGGAGAAAACTTCAAGTGATTTAGACCACCTTTATTTCATGTGAGACTGGGCTCGTGGCTCGTGAAGACATATATGGCCGGAGCAGGGCGGTTGTCAACTTAATCTGCGAGCAGATGATCGAGCTGTTTGTGGCGCAGGAAAGAGATGAAGCGAGTCGGCGCAATTGTACTGTAGCGGGGTTTGATGAGGCCTCGGCCGGACGGGAGGTTAATGACGGCCGAGGCTGTTTTGTTCTGAGAGATCGGATTACTGCGAGTCGGGCTTCGGTTCGACCGCTTTGAATCCCGTGCTGTTGATGACTTCGCGAAGCTTCGCTTCCGTCACCTTCGCGTCGTCGTATTCCACGACCGCTTCTTTCTTGTCCAAACTGATTTCAACCTTCTCGACACCCGGCGTCGCCTTCAACGCCTTCTCAACCGAACCCGAACACTTGCTGCACTTCATTCCCTCGACTTTGATCGTCGAGGTCTTCGTGACCGCCAGTGCACCAATCGACGTGAGAGCAATCATCAGAAACGCAGCAGTAGCCAAGACAACTGATTTACTTTTCATTTTTTACTTCTCCTGATCGGATCGATTTGAGTAATTGTGCAAACGACAATTACAGGGTTGACTCCTCATTTGAGCAGCGGTTTTATCTTCTGCTCAAACTCTTCTGGCAAAAGGATGCCGTCGATAATATCCCGAATCGTGCCGTCGCGGCCAATCACGATCGTCATCGGCAAATTTTCGCTCTCCGTAAAGAGCAACTTCATTTTTTCGGATCCCAGGCCGATGGGATAATTCACCTTTGCTGCGCGAACGAACCGTCGCACCTCCGCGAGAGTCTGCGGCGGATAAGTCACGCCGATCACTTGCAAGCCCTGGTTCCCATACTGACGCTGCAATCTAATCAGATCAGGGATCTCCTTGCGACACGGCGGACACCACGTGGCCCAGAAGTTAATCAGCACCACCTTCCCCTTGTAATCGCTGAGACGAACGTGATGGCCCTGAATGTCTTTGAACGCCAACTCGGCCGGCGACTGTTGCCCGTCAAACCACTGCTTCAACTCCGCATCAAGCGCACGGAGATCCGGCTTGCGCTCGGCGATTGCCCGTGACTCTGTCCACTCGACGTTGAGGTCGCCGAGTTCCACACCGGATCCCTCACGAATGAAGATCGGCAACTGATGCAATTCCGCTTTGACGACGATCGTCTGCCCGCCCGCATAAACTCGATCGCGGTTCCAGGCGTCGCGCCATTTGTCACCAGCCGGCAAATAGACTTCCTGCGTCCGACGTCCCTTCTCCCACGGCGGCGAGACCAGAATGTCGCGCCCGTAAAGGTACGTCCACCAATTGGTCCACGCCTGTGGCGCCTTCGGGTCCACCAGAAACAGCGGACGGATTATCGGCATACCCGTCTTAGTTGCTTCCTGCGCATACTTGAAGCTGTAGTCAATCAAACGTTGATGCAGCCGCGCGTAGAGACGCCAGATCGCGATCAGCTCCGCGTCATACCGCGGTTCCCGCGGCAGGTTCCAGAACCCGACATTCCGTGTTGGGCCAACTTCCATGATCGGCGTGAAAGCGCTGAACGCCAGCCATCGTCCGCACACTTCCAGTTCCATTAACTGCTGGTTGTAGCCGCACGCGTCTGAGCCCCAGTTTGAATAACCCATCACCGCCGATCGTTGCGCAGCGATGATCGACGCACGCAAACCTTCCTGCGTTCCGCCGATGTCGCCGCCCCAGAACACTCCGTACGGCGACGAGCCGGTGTAAGCAGCACGAGCCATGAGCACGAAATCCTTGCGATGCTTCAACGCAATCTCGTGCACGGCTTTCACATACATCGGCGGATACGCATTTCGATTTTCACGAATCGTGCGCCCGTCGAAGACCTTGAACGGACCAGTTTCAGGAATGTTCTCCTCGGCGCGGTCCAGCTTGAACCCGGCGACGCCGAGCTTCAGCAGTTTTGCAACACCGTTCTGCCAGTAAGCTTTGGCGGCAGGGTTGGTCAGATCGACCATCGGATAGTTATTGCCGTTGGATGGCCGTACCTGACCCGCCAGCGTGTAGCCTTTCGCGTGCGCCACTTTCGCCATCTCGCCCTGGAAGAACGGCGCAATCCAAAGAACGGTCTTCGTGCCGTTGCCTTCGAGCCACTTCACCATTTCCGCGAAGTGCGGCAGACGACGCCCGTCGATCTCGAAATCGTCGTAGCCCCACGGCAAACCCGGTCCCCACGGTCGATCGATCCAGTAAACGCCGTTCGGAATTCCGTAAGCCTTCATCAACAGGACGTCTTCCATGATCTCCGAGTTGAAAGGACCGGTCACAGCCGTGCCGTCGTAATACGCAGGCCGTTGCGTGTGTTCGTCACGCCAGCGCCACGGAGTAAACATCCACTTCGGCGGCAGGAATGGTGGACCAGTTTCGAGAGCGTGTTGTCGAACGAGGTCGGCAGGATGCGACGCCGCGTAGATCTTCATCTCGAACGTCGGTCCTTCAAACTCGATCTTGACGGCTGCGGGATCCGACGCGGCGAAGTCGAAATAGCCCGGCCAGTTTCCGTTTACGAAGACGGCGTAGCCACGAGACGAGAGGTAGAAAGGGGCGTAGACCGACGTCGTGGGCTTGAGAATCATGTCGACCTTCTGCCCGCGCAAATCCATCGCCTGTTTTATGCCGGGCAACCACGACAGCGCCTGTGGGCCATCGACGACGCGCTCCATCAAGCCCGTGTAGTACTCGTCGCTGCGCGAATCGACCGTCAATCCCCATTTGACGATGCCGGCAGCGGGTGCCGCGCTCAAACGGATGACAAAGTTTCCATTTCGCGGCGTCACAGTCAATGTGACGACTGTTCCGTTAGCTGACTGCGCCGTGCCCGTCCAGGGCCGGTTTCTGACGGCCGCCGCTCCGAGTGTCAGTCGTGGCGGCACGGCCGTTCGTCCCGAAGCGGTTTCGTAGAAGAAACCGCCCAGCTTCAAAGGCCCTTGAGAGGTCTCAAGAGTCAACGTGGCGGCGTCGGCGGGTTGCTGCGCGTAAGCCGAACCGCCCATAAACGACCCAATCACGCAGAGCAAAAATGAAATCTTCAGTGTTGTCAGCTTAATCATTGACTTACCGTTGCAAGTGGTTTAGAAAAATACCTTCTTTTATCGGCGCCCCTCATCCGATGTTCGGTTGCAAAACGTAACCATTGTGGGAGGACTCGACACATGAAAGCCGGCCGTCTCAGCGTCATCGCTTTCTTCGCTTCTCTACCTTTTCTTCTGACTTCACCCGGCCACACTATGTCGTCGATCGACAACTACCACTTCTCGATCGACTCGATCCCGGATACCTCGAGGCCTGACGACAATAGTGGGGGCATCAGAGAAGACATTCCCGCGAAATACCTCGAGCGCTACCAAGCCTGGAAGAATGAATTTCTGGCCACTGAGTCCGGACGCCGGCAGTGGCATCGTTACGCCACCGATCCCATTCTAAAACTCACGATCACCGTCTCGCGCGATAACGCCGAGGGCGCCACCACGGGCAAGTACAAGTGGAACGACAACGGGCAACTGATCGCGGCGACGATTGTACTGGGCTATCGCCTGGATCAGGGCTATCCCAATCCCATCTACTTCCCCGTCATGAACTCGCTCGTGCCGACCGGCACGGCCAACGACGTCACGGGCAACACGCTGGCGGCGACGAAGATGGCGCACGAGTTTGGTCACGTTAATCGGACCGCCAAGGTCGATGCCGCGCTCTATCAACTGCAAACCCAACTGATCCCGCAGTACAACAGGATCTTTTTAACTAACGGCCGCAACCCGCAGGATCCGAAGCTCGTCGAACTGGCCGAGAAAATCGGCGGCACTCCCGTGCAGATTTGGGAGGATCGCGAGTACTGGGGCGAAACCAACGCCATGGTTTTTCTGCGCGATCGCTTCACTGAAGAGCGCCAGCTCTGTCCGATCTTCAGCCGCATCCGATCCCGAGTCGACCTTTACGCGAAGAGTTACGAACGTCGATTCCTCGAGATCGCGCAATCAGTGCCGCTGAAGCGCGGCTGCGGTTGGTAGCACCCTTAGATCTGGAACAGTAACGTCTTATTTAAACCCTCGCTTCGCACTGTCCACGAACCGTCGTCAGGAAATCCCGGTGCGTGCCGCCGCGGCGCTCCACGCCAGCCGCCGGCCATCATCGCCACCGCATACAGCAATCCGCCGTTTCCAGGCAGATAACACGGAAGATTTGGCCGCTGCCAGTTGTGACCGTTCGGCAGATAGCGGTTCTTTCCCGTCGTCATTAACAGCGCGTCGACGGCCACCTTTCGTTCGCCCAGGCGAGCGGCGGTCATCGCCGTCAGCGGATAGTCCCAGCCCCACGTCTGGTCCCATTGCCAGTCTTTCATCACCCTGAAAAGCGTGCGCCGCATGGTTTCGCGATCGACTGTCTCATCGGACAGCATGCCCAGCGCGCCCAGCATCGATGGGTGATCGCGATTGCGCTCTGTAAATGTTTGCGGACAGTTTTCGTGCGCAAGATAGATGCCGTTGCTGACTGGAAGAGGCGAGAGTTTGGCAATCACTCGGTCCCACACGGGATGGCGAGACAGCCCGAGACGTTCGCGCCAAAGCTGCGCGGTTTTCAATCCGTATCGCCAGTAGGCGAGCTCGAATGTCGGGTTCCACGTTTCTCGCGGCGGATGGTTTTCCTGCGCCGGGATCAACGGAGGACCTAACACGTATCGCTGCGTCTTGTCGTCGTAGAAGGCGAACGAGGCCATGAAGTCGGCGGACTCGAAGACGACGTCGCGATAACGCTCGAGCGTGTCGCGCGACGGGCGCGACAGGTAGCACAGTTCCGCGTAGGTGATCGGATGCGGTTGCTGCCAGATCAGGAGCGGACCAATAGGAGACGGGCTGTCGCGGCCTTCGGGTCCGACCATCTTGGGCCAACGTGCTCCCGCGTAACCTTGTGACTTCGCGAGCTGTTTCGCGACGGGCAGGATCTTGTGATACCACCCTAAGCTTCGTTCGAGTAGCGGGAGTCTGTTCCAGAGAGCGAAGTGGGCGGCGTGCCACCAGTGCATTTCGAGGTGAAACTTGCCGTACCAACTGTTGACCGTCAGACCTGTCTCTTGCGGCGGCGTCGAGCCGCTGCATTGAATGGCGGTGAGGTACTGCGACAGAACAACTCGCCGTTCTAATTCTGTTGCTCTCGGATCGCGGCTGCGGGAAAGATCGACAGCGGCGCCTTCGGTCCAGAATCTGCGCCAGTGATCGGCGCTCGCTGCGAAGGTCGCTTTCACGGTTGGCAGTTGCGTCGGACGCGGTCGCGGGGAGAACTCGATCACGAATTCGTTTGCATCGAGGAGAAACGCGTGTGGATCGCCAGTTAGTAACTTTCTTACGCCGTTAATACGGACGAAATACTCGTCGTTCTCGAGCCGGCAATAAAGCTTCGCCGAACCGGCGTGCGAGGTGATGACGAAAGTTTGATGTTTACTCGGCTGCTGCCAGTCGGCGGCGTTCATCGCTGGCGAGCCGTAAGGAAACTTTAGACCGATTTGCAGCTTGCCTTGCGCAACGAGCGGTGAATCGATGCGAACGGCGAGCAGATCGCGACTCGGATGAACTGCGGTGGTGACTGTTACTGGTGTTCCTTTGAGACTGAATCTGCTTGTCAGTCGGCCGGTCCAGAGATCGAGCTCCTGGTGTATGTCGGAAAGATCTTCCGGACGTATTTCTTCGTTGTTCAGGAGCAGGCCGATCTGGCCGAGGTGGAGTCGATGCGGGTTCTCGCGCAACCAGTTGTACAGGTCTGATTGTCCTTCTGAGTTGGTTTGGTAACCGACTGATCGTCCGTAAGTGTCGTATTGAGTTAATCGCAGAGAGTTACGGTCGAGATGCGGCGCCGGCTTTGTGTGCCAGCCCCACTGCGACATCGTGCACAGTGGCATCGCGTTCTCGTACGACTGAGGCAGCGTTTGCAGCCCTGTGACGTCGGCGGTGAATGCGAATTCGCCGTTTCCGAGCGATAACGGCGACAGCGGATCGATCTGCCGCATGACGGGATTGTGCCGCTTTACCAACGCCTCCCGATCGATCGTTTCTCGCTGCGCGGAAACACGAGATCCAGCAACCGTGCCCGTCGCCACTATCCCCGCCAGAAACCCTCGTCTCGAGATCACTCGACTCACATGGAAAGGGATCGCCAGCCGTGTCACGCGGCTCGCGATCCCGGTTACACACGACATTCTCGTGTCGTTAGAAAAGGAACTTCAGCATCACCTGCACGCGTCGTGCATAGTTTGCCTGATTTCCCGACGTGATCTGCCCAAAATTATTGGCGGTTGGATTCATCTGAATCTGCCCGCCACTGAAGTACCACGGATGATTGAACGCATTGATCAAGTCAACGCGGAGCTGAATCTTCGTCCCTTCAGTAATCGCTGTGTTCTTGAACAGCGACAGGTCGACGTTGTTCACATCCTGCCCGCGGATATTCGAGAACCGCAACGGGAACGTGCGAATGTTACGCGAAGTCGGCTGCACCGCCGACGTCGTGATGAACTTCGTCACATCGAACCAGCGACAGATATTGTTCACCTTAAAACATTTGCTGTCGTCGAGCGTCTGCTGACTCTCCGGGATGCGCACATCACCGCCGAGGTAAATGGCATTCGTCGTGAAGTTCAACGGCGGCCCAACCTGCCACGCGTAAATCCCCGTCACCTGCCAACCGCTCAACAACCGCGATGCAAACGGATTGTTCGTGTTGCCGAAACGCTTGCCCTGACCAAACGGAAGCTCGTAGATCCAACTAACCGCCAGCCGGTGGGGCGAATCGAAAGCCGAGATCATCTCCGTCGGACGAAGATCACTCGCATTCAAAAGATCCGTCGCCTCCATGAACTTGGACCACGTGTAAGCTACGTTGACAGTGTATCCCTTCGAAAACCGCTTCTGAATGTTGAACTGCCCGGAGTGATACCATGAGTAACCCTCGTTGCTGCTGGTATTGACCGTATCGTAATGCGGGTACGCTCGCAGCAGTCGCTCGCGAGTGATGTTTGTTCCCTGTCCGATCGTCGTGTTGGACGGGACCAAATCGCGGAACGGATTCGGCACGTTGGCGCCGAGGAAAGTCTCGACGGCCGGATCGCGGAAGGCGCTGCGACTCAGAAACCGCGACGGCGTCGCATTGAGATTGCGATTGATCTCGATGTGCGTTCCGCGATTACCGATATACGCCGCCTCGACGACGAATCCGTACGGCAACTCGCGCTGAATCCCTAGCTCCCAACGCTGCATCTGTCCCGTCTCCGGCGCGGGATCAAAGAACGTGATCGCGTTGCCGATGTTCGTCTGAAAACCGTTGCCGGCGCCGACAGGCTCCTGCACGCCATCCGGGAATGGATTCGACAACGAGTTGATAAAAGTGAAACCGTTGCTGCCCAGCGTGATGAACGGAGTGTTCTGACTGAAACCGAGCTGGTTGACGTCGCCGCGACGCTCACCGAGGAAGCCGTAGTAAATTCCGTAACCGCCTCGAACGACTGTCTTGCTGTCTTCCGTGAGTTGATAAGCGAATCCGAACCGCGGCATGAAATTCCGTTTCGGAGTCGAGTAAAGCCCGCGCGGCTCACCGTTGACGCCGGCGAACGTCAAGCCACCGCGAACGAAGAACTGATCCGCCGGCAATCCCGCGATTGGATTGAGCGCGTATTTCGCCCGAGCGGCGGCTTCGATCGGCTGCACGTACGAAAGATCGAAATTGCGAATGCTGCGGTTGTAACGCTCGGTCATCGCGCCTTCCACTTCGTAGCGCAAGCCGATGTTCAAAGTGAGCCTCGGCAACGCTCGCCAATCGTCGTGCGCGAAGAATCCCCACGTCGTCGATTGTTCGGCGTAGTCCGCGAGCCGCGCGATGTAGCTGTCCGTGTGGCTCGGCAATCCAAGCAGAAACTGCGCGAACGATTGACCGCGATCGCTCGGCGCGCCCGGCGAATCGTTATTCGGCCCGCGAACGAAGTCGCCTACGAAATTGAAGCGGCCGGTCCAGTCGTTGATGTTGTTGAAGGAGTTTTCGCGATAGGCGCGGAACTCGGTTCCGAACTTCAGCGAGTGCTCATCCTTCGCTTTGTTCACGACGGCCCTGAACGAGTGAATGTCGTTCGGACGAAACTCGTCGTTAACTCGCGTGCCGATGTAGCCGTTGAGGCCGATGGCCGGGAAGTGCCGCTTGTCGTCCGGAACTAAAGCCTGATACCGCGACGGAAAACCGACCGAAGTGAGATCGAATCCGTCACCTGCCGAGTTCTGACCGTCAACGCGAATGAACCGGTTGTAGCTGTACTGGACGTTCAGGATCGTCGTCGCATTGATCGTGTGAACATCGTCAATCGTGAACTGGCGCGAAAGGAACTGAAACTCCTGACCCGTCGCCAGGTTCTGGAACGTGTTGTTGTGATCGCTGTTTCTCGTGTACCAACTGCCGCGCGCGAACATCCGATTCTTGCTGTTGAACTGGTGATCGATGCGCACGGTGGTCGTGAAGTATCTCGTCGTCTCAACGAGATCGGGTTGCAGGTAGTTGTTGGATCCGTCGGGATTGCTCGGTGGATTGAGCGGGCTCGGCCAGTACTGATCGACGAGACTTCGCGCCACCGGATTGATCAACTGAGCCGGCAGCTTGTTGCAGGCCGTGCCCGTGAGCTGCGTTCCGCTGGCCGTCGGCGCGACCGGATTGCCGCCGGCATCGCACCTGAACGGATCGAGTATGAAGAAACCGGGACGCGCTGGATTCGGTCGGCGCGAAAACGGATTGTAGATCTGGTACTGCGAGCCGATCGCAAGCAGTTCCGAGAAGTCGCCTCGCTTCATCGCGTCAGTCGGAACGGTGCGAACACTGTTGTTCCGCTGCCGAACGTCCTTGATGTATTCGTAGCCCCACGAGAAGAACGTTCGATTCTTTCCGTCGTAGATTTTCGGAATCATGACGGGGCCGGTGACCGTGAAACCGGGACGGTCGTAAGGAATGTCCGGACGCGGCGATCCGATCTTGTTTGAGAAGAAGTCGTTCGCCGAAAGCGATACCGGCATCTTGACCCAGTAAGCGGAGCCGTGAAGGTCATTGGTGCCCGACTTGATGACGATGTTGGTCACGCCGCCTTCAGTGTTTCCAAACTGTGAATCGAAACTTGCAGTCGACACTTTGACTTCCTGCACGATGTCCGTGGGCGGCACGTAAGACGCTGTTACTTCATTGGCGTTGGCGACCGACGTGCTTGGCGCGCCGTCGATCGTGACGTCGCCGCGGTTGGGCCGCGTGCCGTTGATCGAGTAGCCCGTGATGTGCGTCGGCTCAAACGGACGGTCCAATCTCACGTCGCGTCCGCCGACGGCTGATGCGCCGAAAGCAGTGCCGCTCGCGAGGCCGATCAGGAAGAAGGGATCGCCGTGCGGCGTCGGCAACTCAGAAACGCGGCGCGCATCGACAACCTGGCCCATCGACGCCGAGCCGGTCTCAACCAGTCCCGCGTCGGCGGTGACAGTCACAGTTTCCTGACTGCCGCCGACTTCGAGAACGGCATCGATCTCGAGCTTGTCGTTGACCTGGAGCGCGATGCCTTCCCGAATGTATTTCTTGAAGCCGGGCCCTTCGACGACGATCCGGTAAGTTCCGGGTATGAGGTAGGGCACGGTGTAAAGACCGCTTTCGTTGGTAGTGACGTTATTGTTTGTGCCCATCGCGACGTTGGTGATGGTGACTGTCGCGCCTGGAACGACCGCCTTGTTGGTGTCCATGACGGTGCCCGAGATCGTGCCTCGCGCTTCTTGCGCCCGGAGGGATATTGGGGAGAGCACGATCATGGCGAACACGATCGCCGAGCACAAATAAGTGACTCGCGTCAATCTCGATCTCATTCTGGTTCTCCTCTTCGTAGAAAAGCGCTTAACTGAAATTGGGAAAGCCAACCGCTTGTGCCGAGAGAGCTCCGGCTTGACCATTGTCAAAGACTGCGAATTGTAAACCTGTGCGTGACCTGGAAACGGATTGCCGGTATGATGCGGCATATTCTCTGCGACAGACGGCTTTCTGTCAATGTTTTTGTCTAACTAAATCTGCTTTTTTGATCCGAGAATCCGTTGGAGGTCAGACCAATTTTATGGATCGCAGGTCAGCCGCTCGACTCCAGACCATCTCAATGCTTGTCTGTATGGTGTTTTTCGCCAGCTTCTCATCAGCCGCTCAAACTCAGGGTCCGCAACCGGGCAGACCAATGCCGGAACCGGCAAACCCAAAGCTCCCGACCCTCTATTTGATCGGCGATTCAACCGTCCGGAACGGTGACGGAAACGGCTCGAACGGGCAGTGGGGATGGGGCAGCCAGATCGGCGTGTATTTCGACGCGAAGAAGATCAACGTCGTGAACCGCGCGCTCGGCGGTCTCAGCAGCCGCACCTACCTGACTTACGACTACTGGAACCGCCTCATGGCGATACTGAAACCGGGCGACATCGTCATCATGCAGTTCGGCCACAACGACGCCGGACCGATCAACGATAACGTTCGCGCGCGCGGGTCGATCAAAGGCACTGGCGAAGAGACCGAGGAGATCGACAACATCCTCACCGGCAAACACGAAGTGGTCCACAGTTACGGCTGGTACTTGCGGAAGTTTATTGCGGACACGCTGGCGAAAGGCGCCACTCCGATCGTCTGCTCTCCAGTGCCGCGAAAGGTCTGGCGCGACGGAAAGATCACCAGCAACGCGGAAGACTATGGCAAGTGGGCGGCCGAGGTCGCGAAATCCACGGGAGTCCGATTCGTACCCCTGAACGCCATCATCGCAAGTACATACCAGGAACTCGGGCCGGAGAAAGTTGAGCCGTTGTTCTTTGGGGACAACACGCACACGAGCCTCGCCGGGGCGGAAATAAATGCGGCCTCGGTCATCGCCGGCCTGAAAGCGCTGAAGAAGAATCCCGTCGCCCGCTACTTTTCCGAGCGCGCTAAAACGGTCGACAAGTGGGCAGCGAAAAAATAACCCGCGTCAGTGCTGAATTTTGACTATACGCGGAGAAAACACAGTGGTAAGATGCGGCTTCTCGAAAAGTTAACCGCTTAAAAAATCAGGTTCGCAAGGCTTCTGTCGTAACGAAGGGGTCGTCCCCCGTCTTAAAACGTCTTCGGAGTTAACCGCTTTTCTCACGCTGAAGGAGAGTTGTTATGAAGTCTATTTCAATGCTGGCAGTCGTTCTCTTCTGCTCGACTCTGGCTTTCGCCCAGACAAACAAAGGCGGAATTAGCGGCACAGTCACCGACCAAAACGGCGCAGCCATTCCCAACGCCACCGTGACGCTGACCAATCTCGGTACCAACAAAGCGTTGACTGTCACGACCTCGAGCTCCGGCACCTTCTCCTTCAGCCCGCTCGACCCGGTGACGTATCAGATCGTCGTCGAGGCCACGGGTTTCAAGAAGGCAATCCTCGAGAAGCTAAAGGTAGACACCGCCCTAATATCAACTGCAAACTTTTCACTCGAAACCGGAGCCGTGGCCGAGACCGTGACCGTCAGCAGTGAGGCGAATCTGATCCCCAGTGGATCGGGAACGACTGCCCA
>DASURS010000239.1:0-2409 GCA_036279935.1 Pyrinomonadaceae bacterium | reverse complement strand
AAAAAGCTCCTCGCAGGCATCGGAACACCGCCACCCGCCCCTTTCAAGCCTGACCCGTTCCAACTTGAGGCCCTCGGGATGCTTGAATACGAGGACGTGCTGGTCACCGCGCCGACCGGCAGCGGCAAAACGTGGATCGCGCGCGAGGAGATCAGGCGGCTGTTAGCCAATGGCCGCCGCGCCTGGTACACGACGCCATTGAAGGCGCTGACCAATTCGAAGTACCAGGAGTTTATCGACGAGTTTGGCGCGGAGCGCGTCGGCATCCTGACCGGTGACCGAAAGGAAAACTGGGAAGCGCCGCTGATCGTCGGTACGACCGAAATCTATCGCAATCAACTTTTCGACTCGCTGCGCGGCGGAAGTGAAGTCACTGCCGACCTTGTCGTGCTCGACGAAGCGCACTACCTCGCCGACGAAGATCGCGGTCACGTCTGGGAAGAGGCGATCATACTGACGCCGCCCCGAATCCGGTTGCTGTTGTTGTCGGCGACGATCGGAAACGCCGGCGAGTTTGCTTCGTGGCTTGAAGAAGTGCGCGGCGTGCGCTGCGGCGTCATCACCGGACCAGGCAAGCGGCCCGTGCCGTTGCGTTCGGCAGTGCTGCTTCCCGATCGCCGCCTGCTGCCGCTGATCAATGACGACGGCAAGTTGAACCCGGAGATTACACGAATAATTAATGAAGCTGCGAATGCCTGAAATGCCGCCCGCGACGTTGCTGTCGACGTTGGACGTTTACAACCTGCTGCCGGCGATCGTGTTCATGCCGACCCGCCGCCGCTGCGATCAGGCGGCTTCGGAAGCGGCGTTGTCGCGGCGCGATCCGAACGAAAGCCGGCGCGAGGCGCGACGTGATTTCATGCGCGGTTTCGTCGAACAGAATCCGGAAGTGCGCGGCCACCGGCATTGGGACACGATCATTCGCGGCGGCGTCGCATCGCATCACGCCGGTCACATTCCCGCGTGGAAACTGGTGATCGAGAAACTGATGAGCGCCGGGCTGCTCGACGCGATCTTCGCGACGGCGACTGTCGCGGCGGGCGTCGATTTTCCGGCACGCAGCGTTGTGCTGACCGGAGCTGACGCGCGAACCGGAAGCGGCTGGCGTCCGTTGTCTGCTTCGGAGTTGCAACAGATGACCGGACGCGCTGGACGGCGCGGACGTGACAACGTCGGGTTCGTCGTCGCGGCACCGGGACTTCACCAGGATCCGGCTCGCATCGCACAACTCTTGCAAGCGTCGCCCGATCCGCTGACGAGCCAGTTTCGCGCAACGTACACGACGCTGTTGAACCTGCTCGACGCGTACGGCACGTTCGGCGGCGTGCGAGAGATCGCTGAACGCAGTTTTGCGTACCGCGATTACGCGCAGCAGTTGGGCCAGCTCGAAAAGACGCGGCAGCAGAGTGAACAAACTATCTCGACGAGACTGAAAGAAGCCGGTTGCGATCTGCCCGTCACTGTCGTGCTCGGTCTGGAGCGACTGATCGGCGCTCGCGCGCGACTTCAGGAAGCGAAGCCGCAAACTCGCGCTGAAGTGTTTCATCGCTGGCTGAACGAAGTCGTCAAACCGGGACGCATCGTCGGCGTGGGCCGCGCGAGTCGCAGACTCGTGATGGTGACGGAGAAACGTGACAGCAGCGTCCGTGGGTTTCGTGAAGACGGCAGCAGCGCGAGTTTTCCGCAGGAACGAATCGGGCGCGTCTATTCCCCCGTTTATCGTTTGCGCGACGAAGAAATCGAGAAAGGTTTCGACGAGATTCGCCGGCGCGGCCGTGAGTTGGCATTGCCCGAGCCGCGTCTGCGCGATGTGTTTGAAGAAGAGACTGACGCGTTGAAAGTTCTCGACGACACGATCGACAAGCTGCTGCCACCGCACATCCGCGGCGAGCATCGTGATCGCTGCACGCAACTCCTTTGGGAACTCCACGAAACCGCCGAAGACTACGAACGCTCATCGCGCCGCATCGACTCGCTGCGTGAAGAAGTCTGGCAACCGTTCGAGCAACGCGCGAAGGTGCTCGCGGTGTTTGGCTATCTCGATTACGACGCGGAGAAAGTGACCGATCGCGGACGCTGGCTCGCCGATCTGCGCATCGACCGGCCGCTCCTCGTCGGCGAGGCGTTGGAAAACGGCTTGTTCAACTCGCTCGCGCCGAAACAACTCGCCGGAATCATGGCGGCGCTCACCGCGGACGAAGATCGCGACTACGGCGAGCTCGAGTTGGACGATGATATCGTCACTTCACTTTCGCGCTTCGAAGACATCGGTTTCAAAGTCTCGGCTGAAGAATGGAAGCACGGCGTCGAACCTGCGCCTGACTTGAACTTCTCGGCTGCCGGCGCCGCTGTCCATTGGGCCGGCGGCGCCGAGTGGTCCAGCATCGTTCGGGAAACACGCGCCGAAGA
>DASURS010000238.1:0-5944 GCA_036279935.1 Pyrinomonadaceae bacterium | reverse complement strand
CGCGCGCTTTCTCGTGAAGAAAGGAATCACTTCAATCAGTCTGAACCCGGACACCGTGATTCAGACGACGCAAACGATTCTGGAAGCCGAGAGTGAGACACCGTCCACTGATCGGAAGGTGCTGACCATAATTCCGGACGTGCGCCAGCCGTCTGACGTCGAGTCGCCGAGCGTCATGCTCCTTGCGACCGAAACAAAACTGCGTGGGCCAGGTTCTTAATCCTTGACTCGCCCGGCCTTTGTGCATAGAGTCGAATTGCGCAAAATCTTACCGGCAAGGAGTTCAGAATTAATGCAGAAACGATTGTTGATGTCCCTCGTGCTGCTTGCTGTGCTTAACGCCGTCGCACTGGCCCAACAAACACCACCCCCAAAGACGCACTTGAAGGTCGGCGACCCCGCGCCGGACTTCACGCTTCGGGCCACTGACGGAAAGACGTACAAGCTCAGCGATTTCAAAGGCAAGAAAAACGTCGTGCTGGCCATCTACGTGCTGGCATTCACCGGTGGTTGAACGAAGGAATTGAAGGCGTATCAGGCTGATATCGCCAAGTTTGATTCAAACGAAACCCAGGTTTTCGGAATGAGTGTTGACAGCATTCCCGCCAACCGCGAATTCGCAAAACAGATTGAAGTAACGTTTCCGATCCTCAGCGATTTCAAACGCACGGTCGTCAAAGCGTATGGAGTCTTCAACGAAGAGCAGGGCTTCGGAAACCGCGCCACTTTCCTGATCGATAAAGAAGGAATCATCCGGCACATCGACGAAGGCAACACCGCGATCGATCCGACCGCCATCGTGGACGCGTGCAACGTGCTCCAGCGCAAGAAGGCGTCGCAGTAGAGCTGGCCGTTTGAAGCGAGGCGGATTTTGCGCAGTCTGTCTCGCTTCAAAATTGTTACGCAGATCTATCTTCAGTAACGATTTTGTAACAATCCCACAACCCGTTCCCGCCATTCGTTCCTGTAGTCTCTCGCCGTTCGAGCGCGGCGTGCACGCACGCTAAGCCCTTCCGAACAAACCACATACCCGATAACCCGATCATGTTAATTGCGATTAGCTCTACCTATTACTGTGTTCATTCGACGGAGCGTAAATGTCTATCTCCCAGTTCTGTTTTACTGCCCAAGGCGTTTCCCTGAAAATCAATGTCTGCGCTATCTTTCTAACTCTTTTCCTGACAGCTTCAGCCAGTTTCGCGGCAACTCTCTCCGTTCCGGCCGGAGGTGATCTGCAAGCGGCCATCAACGCTGCCGTTCCTGGCGACACGATCATTCTCGAAGCCGGTGCTACTTACCGCGGTCCCTTCGTCCTGACGAAGAAAACTGGCGATGCGTATATAACGATTCAATCTTCGCGGGCCGCGGAGATCACAGGACGCGTCTCGCCGTCGCAGAACGGTCTGCTGGCGATTCTCCGTTCCAACGTCGGCGGCGACCCAATCATCCGCACTTTCCCGGGCGCGCATCACTACAAGTTGATCGGCCTCGACATCTCCACGGTCAGTGCGACGGATCTTGTTTACGACTTGATCCGGCTGGGTGATTCCAGTCAAACCGATCTCGCGAGCGTGCCGCACCACTTCATACTCGATCGCTTATGGATCCACGGCTTTCCAACGCAGACGGTGCAGCGCGGAATTAGTCTGAACAGTGCCGACACTTCGATCGTGAACTCCTACATCTCGGAAATTCACGGCGTCGGGTTCGACACGCAGGCAATCTGCGGCTGGAACGGGCCCGGCCCTTACCAGATCATCAACAACTACCTGGAAGCAGCCGGCGAGAACATTATGTTTGGCGGCTCGCTGCCTGCTATCGCGAACCTGATTCCGTCTAACATCGAGATCCGTCGCAACTACTTCTTCAAACCGCTGTCGTGGAAGGTCGGCCATCCCAGTTACGCCGGGATTCACTGGTCGATCAAAAACCTGTTGGAGTTTAAGAACGCGCGCAACGTGACCGTCGATGGCAACGTGTTTGAAAACAGTTGGACTGACGCGCAGATCGGTTACGCCGTGCTGTTCACCGTGCGCAGCGAGGACGGCCGGGCGCCGTGGGCGACGATCGAGAACATCACGTTTACGAACAACACGGTGAAGAACACCGAACAGGCGTTGCAGTTGCTGGGCAGCGATTCTCCGTATCCGTCGGGCCGCGGGAACGGGCTGCTGATCTCGAACAACCTGTTCACCGGCATCGCGAACCGTTTTCTGACCATCTCCGGTTTCTACAACGTCAAGCTCGATCACAACACGCATTTTCAGGACGGAAACGTGACGGCGCTGTATGGGGAACCCTCGATCGGGTTCGTCTACACGAACAACATCACGGTGCGATCGGGCTACGGTTTTTTTGGCGACGGTATGGGCGAGGGCAATGCAGCGTTCGCCGCTTACACGCCGGGAGTTGTGTTTCTCAAGAACCTGATCGCCGGAGCCTCGCCGTCGATCTATCCCGCCGACAACTTTTATCCGTCGTCGATCACGGGAGTGCTGGATTCAGCGTATCAGGTCGTGAACTCGACGTATAAATCGGCCGGCACGGATGGAAAAGATCTCGGTTGCGACATCAACGCGTTGAACGCCGCGCAATCAGGCAACGGCAGCACTCCGAGCCCGACTCCAACGCCCACTCCGACACCGACTCCAACTGCAACTCCAACGCCGACTCCGGCGCCAACCGGCGTGTTTCAATTCAGTACTTCGTCGTACAGCGCGAACGAAGGCGCGGGATCGGTCACGATCACGGTGGCTCGAACTGTCAACACGTCGTCCAGCGCGACAGTCCAGTTCGCTACTGCCAACGGCAGCGCTTCGAGTCCCGCTGATTACACCGCAGTTTCCGGAACATTGATCTTCGCCGCAGGCGAGACGGTGAAGAGTTTCAACATCGCAATCGCCGACGATGCCACGAAAGAGTCGACCGAGACGTTCAGCGTAACGTTGAGTAACGCGTCAAACGCCTCCATCGGTAGTCCCGCAGTCGCAAGTGTCAGCATCCTCGACAACGACAGGAAATCGCGGAGCCCGCGCGTGGCAATACCACTCGTCGGCACCCGTCGAAACAGTAAGTTCATTGTTGATTGAGTAAGTTGGTATCCTTTGTCGAAGTTTTGGCCCGACCTTCGACAAAAGGATAACGACTTATATGAAACACCTGTTGGCCCACGCGCTTGGAATCGTTCTGCTCGCGGCTTCAAGCGCGGTCGCGGTCCATTCGCAACCCGCAAAAACACTCTCGAAGAATGGAACGGCCAGTCAGGCTGCAAAGCAGCAGCAGACTGGCCCGCCGATCGAAGAGTTTTCCTTCACACTCAAGGATTTCAAGATCGACCACCAGGGCGAAACGAACACTCTCAACATCCTCATCTCTTATCGCTACCTCCCCAACATCGCAAACGCCGACTACCCTGACTTTCGCTGGCTGGCGAAAGACGTCGCAACACTGCTCACGAACTATCCGAATAAAGACGACTACTGGGAGATCGTGAACAAGCAGATCACGTCGCTGCTGTTGGCGAAGTATCCGGCCGTCGCGAGCGTCACGTGCGAGCTGCGAGTGGATCCATCGCGTCAGGTTCCATACACGCGATCCAGCCGCGTCACTCGGGAACGTGCGGCTGCCCGGTCACGCCCGTCAGCTTCGCCACGGGGGAAAAATCGTTGACTGCCGCCCAGTGAGGCAATTACAATCCCGGGCACCCCAAAATACAGCAATCCCCGAACCCTCAAGCCCAGAAGAGGAGGAAGGTTTTCATGCGCAGGATACTTCTAGCAACGATGTTCTGTCTGTTCTGTGCGGCCAGTAGTCAGGCAGATCCGTTTGTCATTCTTCCCAACGGAGAATTCGCTTTCAACATTCCCTTAACGACACAGGGAACATTCACCTGCACCCTTTGCACGGGTTCAGGGACGAACTCCGTCACCTTCGGAAGCGGTGGAAACACGTTGACGCTGACGTTCACCGGGGTGACGGCCGATATTCTGGTTAGCGGGCAGTCACAGCCGTTAACACTCGGGCAGTTTCAGGTAACCGCGACTGGGTCGGGATTTGTTTTTCCTGCCCCGCCTAATTCCAACACTCCGTTAGTGACGTTCGATCTCGGGATTTCACAGGGGCCGCCCAACTCAGGGGGCAATGGAATCACTTATTTCGCGTTCGGAGGTGGGACGTCGCTGTCGTTCAGTCCGTTTGGCAGCTTCGATCGATCTGTTCCGATCCTTCAGAATCCACCAGGGTCGAACTTCACGTTCATCGTCTACACTCTTACGCCGATTACGATCCCTAACACGAGTGGGACTGTACCTCTGAATGCAAGTGTAGCGGCAGTACCCGAACCGGCGAGTATGCTCCTGTTGAGCTCAGGAGTGGGATTGATGCTGTCGTTGCGGCGTAAGCGACGACGTGAGTAACGCTGGCGGGTGATCCGATTTTCAATTCGATGCCGAGGACTTCGGAGCGGCGTAGTATTTCTGGAGTGCTTCGGTGAATGTCGGTATTGTTGCCGGTCGTGCTGGTGAGTCCTGGACCTTCTTCCCCGCCAGCACTTCCCTTCCTTTCATCCCATACAACGGCACGTTGATCTTGTTATCAGGATTGAGCAGGAAAGTCTTCCAGAAGCTCGTGCCAAACGCGTCCCCGTTCAGCCGCCCCTCATAAAACGAGTAAGCGAGAACCTGCGCGCCTTCGATCCTCTTTCGCTGCTCGTCCGTGATCTTCCCAACCGGCCCTTGAATCGCCTTCTTATCACTTCTCAACTTCACGCCGCCCTTCTCGAACCAACTGAGCGCGTCCTTCGTCATGAAAAGTAAGATAACCGGCGCCGTGTCAGACCGCGCAAAAGAACCGCCATACCCACCGCCGGAGAATTCATAAAACGCCGGCAAAGTCCAACCTGTTTCAGTGCGCGCACTGATAACGCCGTACCCCTGCGTCACCGTCGTGAACAGCATCGACTCCTTGTTCACTTTCGGAAACACTGCAACCGCGAGTGCGCGATCGACTAACTCCTTCGGCATCTCGTTCTCGCGCAACACGCTCAGCAGATCGATGATCTTCGCCGCGTCCTGCGAGCGCTCCTGCGCATCCTCAAACTGATTTTGCTTCTTCTTCTGCGCGAAGACGGCGGACGCCGTTAGAAGGATTATCGCGATTAAAACCAAGTAAGGTCTGGGTCGCATCCGTCGTAGAATGCAACAGAACGGTCCGACTGGCAATAGTTGCTTACGCAGCAGTTCGGGCGGCGACGCGCAGTCGCTCGGCGATCGCCTGTCTGGGCTGTAGCCCTATCAGACGATCGATGAGTTTACCGTCTTTGAATAGCAGCATCGTGGGAATGCTGGAGATTTGAAAACGCGAGGCGGTTTGCGGGTTCTCGTCGACGTTCAGTTTCGCGATGCGGTATTGCCCCCGCGACTCGGCCGCAAGCTTGTCCAGCGTCGGAGCGATCATCAGGCAGGGGCGGCACCAGGGCGCCCAACAGTCAACCAGCACCGGAACTCCTTTAGCTTCCAGTACGTCGCGTTGAAACGACTGGTCCGTGATCGTCACCGGCTTCGAGTCGTGATCGAGAGACAGTCGCTCACCGCACCGGCCGCACTTCGCTTCGCTGGCGGCGAGTCGTGATTCCTCGACGCGGTTCTTCGCTCCACAGTTCGTGCAACTGACTACTTGCATGGCTCGCCTCTTTTCGCGTCCCAGTTTGCCTAAATTCCAGTCAAGAAACTTTCGCGAATAAGTGTCTTTAACCTGACTCGATTTTTTGTGTATAAAACGACCATGAGCGGAGCTTACGACACCGCGTATCGCCGCTGGCTGGACGACCCGGAAGGATTTTGGGCCGACGCAGCGGACTCTGTTCGCTGGTACAAACGCTGGGACAGAGTATTAGACACTTCGAACGCGCCGTTCTACCGTTGGTTTTCCGGTGGTCTCGTCAACA
>DASURS010000237.1:0-13704 GCA_036279935.1 Pyrinomonadaceae bacterium | reverse complement strand
GTCGAGCGTGGTCCTGCCCGTCAAGCATTCTGTTGGCCCAGTTCAGAATGAGATTTACTTGCGTTTAATGTTTGATGGTGTCGTAAAGCTGCTTCGCCATTTCGGCGTCGAGTCCTTTTAATGTTTCATACTGGGCCATCGCTGCAGGCTTGTCGTTGATCGCGTAATAAGTCAGACCAAGATTGAAATACGCCTGCGCGAGTTTGGGTCGCAGTTTGATGACCTCTTTATACGACTCGATCGCTTCGGAGTAGCGACCAGCGTTGTACAAAGTAAGGCCCAGATTGAAATGCGCGGCGGCGTTCGTAGGTTCGATCTCTGACGACTTCTTGAGCGCCGTCGCGGCTTCGTCGTAACGTTTCAAGCCGTTGTAAGCATTACCGAGATTCTTGTAGGCGTACGATCGAATCTCGTTTCGTTCCTGAAAACCCGTTTTGTACGCTTCGCCAGTTTCACCAAGCAGTTTGATTGCCTGCTGGCTTGCGTCCACCGCTTCCTGGAACTGGTTGTTATGGTTGTAAGCAAAGCTCAGATTGTTGTAGGTCTCGGGACTGGATGGATCGCGTTTAATAGTCTCTTTGTAGACTTCGATTGCTTCGGGATAGCGATCGAGCCGCGCGAGTGAAAAAGCAAGCGGCAAATAGGCGCCGTTGTAATCGGGTTTTACTTTCAGTGCTTTCTGGTAAGCGTCAACTGCCTGAGCAAACTTGCCCTGGTCCACGTAGACATTTCCGAGACCAGCGAAAGCGCGCGCGTCGTCAGGAGCGATTTGCGCCGCCAGTTGATACTGCTGTTCGGCTTCGTCGTAACGGGGTTTGGGTGCGCTTCGAGCGGCGTTGGCGCGGGCGATGAGGGTGTCTTGTTGTCGGACCGCGGGTTTAGTACCGCGCCCGGGTTTGATTCTTCCGCCGCCGACGGTGCTCTGGCCGCCGCCGGCCGCATGGATCGACGGGTTTTGAGGAGCGCGGAATATCAGTGCGGCGCCACCGGTAATATCGCGCACCAGACTGCCGCCGCCAGTTATGTCCTGGGCCGGGACGGTGATCCAAGGGGCGAGGGTCAAAACACAGACAAGGCCCGTCGCAAACAACCAGACGCGGTGCGAAGCCGACATCGCAAGGGGGTTTCTCATGCCAAATCTCCTCGGGGCAGATTACAACTCATTCCGCCCGCTTTCACAAGACCAGGATGAGAAACAAACATTAACCGCCGAGTTGCCCGTGGGCCGGTGACTCTCGCCAGCTTCGGGCACGCCCGTTGCGGCCTGGTCTTAGGCAGGCGGCTCCGGAACGGTCTTATCAGATGGCTCCACTGGGCTGCGGCACGCGGCCCCCGGTAGGCTGCGGCCGGCGGCTCCCGGTGGGTTGCGGCGCGCGGCTCCGGTACTCGGCGGCACGGCTCCCGTTAGTCTGCGGCACGCGGCTCCCGGTAGTTTGCAGCACGCGGCCCCGATGGTCTGCCGCACGCTGCCCCGGTGCGCTGCAGCGCGCGGCTCTGGCTGGCTGGTGCTGGTTATTTTCAAGTCACGCAGAGAGGACGCTAATACCACCAACGGCAGTTGGTGGATTTTTCAACCTAACCTACCCACGGACCATCCCTATGATTGAATCCCACCAACGGCAGTTGGTGGATCGTTCACATGCAACCTTACTCGTTCTTACGCAACCACGTTCTAACCAGCGCGGTTGTAAAGTCGCCACATGTTCCAGCATAGGCTGAACTCTCCCACAGCTGATCCATCCCAAGCTTCACCAACACCTCGCCATAATTCTTCGAGACGAAGTACTGTCCGTTATTCATCAACAACAACGCGCAATCCTCAATGCTCATGCCTGGCGCAATTCGCACGATCAGATGCACATGATCCGGCAAAACACTGAGTTGGTCGATCGCGAACCCGCGCGTAACTGCCACTCGCAACCAGTATTCGCAAACCGCTCTGCCGAGCGATGAATCGAATACACTTTTGCGCCTCCGCGTAGCGAAAACCAAATGGTGATTCAGCTCGAACGAACAATGCGGAGCCGTAAGCTCGGCTTTTTCGGTTGCGCGGTAGCAATGTACCGGAGACAGCACTCGAGCGGTATAGCCATGATGCTCCGCTTGATGGTCGAGATACTCTCGCACAGCGTCGATGCGCATCCGTCCAACGCTTCGAGCCAGATAACCGCGCGCCCAAACCGGGACCGGAAGCGTGACCTCGCGAGAAGCGTTGCATTTGAGTGTCTGAACGACTTTCGAGATTGCGTGAGCGGGTCGAAGGCTGAGGAGGCATAAGACTTGGTTGCACTCAGGGCGACTCTCCAGCAGGCGGTAGTCATGCCTGGTGCAAATGTCGTTGAGCATTTCGACGATGTCGGCAGTGAGCGATTCACGCCGGCGATGCGTGCGAAAACAGATGTAATAGTGAAGTTGATAAGCCCATGTGAGGCTTGTGTAAGATGTGAGGTACATGACCGCAGAATAAGGGTAGAGTCGGTTAAGGGCAAGATTGGGGTGAACAATCCACCAACTGCCGTTGGTGGGATTCACTTTTTTCTGTCAGTCTGTGTAGGTTGGGGTTAAAGAATCCACCAACTGCCGTTGGTGGGATTTACTGCAGAGTCGCAACTACTCAAACGCGCAACTACTCAAACGCGCAACTACCAAACGCGCAACCCCCGAAATTTCAAAACTTAACCACCGAAATGCGCGTAAGCACGCAACACACGTCTGCGAAAACGCGTAACTCCTCAAACTGGTGTCCACTCCAGCGCATAACAACCGCAAACCACCCGACGCTCACTTCAAATCATCAATCTGCAATCCGATCGGGTCGGCGCCGGTGGCTTTCAGCCCGTCCATGAGGCGGGCGACTTCGCCGTAGGGAAGGTTTCGCGGGGCTTTGATGAAGACTGTCTTCTCGATGCGAACACTCTCGGGAAGATCGAGACGGGTCACCATGTTGCTCCGATAAGTGTGATTCCGCACGCGCTCGGCAAAGACGGAGACCAGCCGCGAGGTGAGCTTCGACTGATCGTCAATCGTCCCGAAGTCCTCCGTGAGTTGATTCAATTTCAGCGTCCGGTCCGGCTGGATCGTGACGACGAGCGTGAGAGGATTGGGCTCCATCGGCACATTGTTATCGGGCTCGCTCGGCACTTGCGCCATAAAACGCGCCGGCTTCAACGGCGCCGCGACCATGAAAATGATCAGCAACACCAGCAGCACGTCTATCAGTGGCGTGACGTTGATAAAAGGCGGGGGCGTCGAATCTTTCTTCAGTGTCATCGGAGCTCCTCCTCGTCGTCGTCAAACACGGACTTAGACACACCCGCGCTCCGAAGGTTCCCGAAAAGTTCAGCGCCTGTCCCCCTGCGGAAACTGCACACGATCCGGCTCGGCATTCAATCTCATCAGCAGGTTCTTAATCAGCCTCGTCTTCACCCGTCCAGCCTCTTTCGGATGGACGAGATAACGGACGATCACCTCGAGCCAACTGTTGTCCGCAACGCGAAACATCACCACCGGCCGTTCCTGCACTTCCAACTGATTCACCGGCGTCTGGGCCAACAACTCACGGAACACCCGCACCTGCTTCATCATCTCCTCGCCGACTTCCTGCTCCGCAACCTCCTGCATCGTCGACGCAACAAACTCGAGGTCACAGGTGTAACCAACGTTGAACTTGATCTCGTTCCAGATGTACGGAAACACCGGCCACGTATAGTTATAAACCGGCGTGCTCAAGACACTCGAATTCGGAAACTTGATCACGCGTCCGCTCGGATGCTCCGTCGAAAGATAGTCGCCGCCAAACTCCCACAGCGTCGTGTCGAGATACCCGAGCTCGATCACGTCGCCCGTTGCCGTGCCGATCCGAATCCGGTCGCCGACGCGATACGGCTCGCGCACCAGGATGTAGATCCAACCGATAAAACTCGTGATCGGCGTCTGCAACGCAAACCCGAGCACTAACGAGATCAGACCGAACGAGACGACAGCCGTGTACCAGTTCTGGAAAAGGATGGTCAGAACGAAGAACGCGATGACGATCCAAACCACCAGCCGTGCGACGCGATTCAGGTTGTACTTGTGGACCGTGTTCTCGATGCGGCCGATGAAATAGACTTCCACGAGCCGAAGCACCATCAGACACACCACCGACACAGCAACGACGGCGAGCAGCTTCCTGACCAGCGGGTACTGATCGTAAACACCCGGAACGCGAAGCGAGATGAGCTGATGGACCACGAACAAGCCGATCAGCAGCAGCACGTGCGTGCCGATGACGAGCTTGTCGCGAATGCGGGTCGCCGGCGGCGGCTCCTTGTCTTTCGGCGTCGCCTGCTTCAACGCCCGTTTCACCGTCGCGTCTTTCTTGATCTCTTCGACCTGGCTTTTAATCTCGTTGCTCATCAGCTCGAATCGCTCACTTCACGTCTTTCAGTCCATCGATCACGACACGCGCGACGGTGGGAATGATCTCGCGCTCGTTGGCGTGATCGGTCGTAAACGTCGCGAGGACAAACTTTGCGCCGTCCGGCATCTCGACGTAAGCAACGTCGTGACGCGTGGTGCTGGTCCAACCCGCCTTCGACCATAGACGAACGCCCTCACGTCCCTTCAAAGCCAGACCGGTGAAGCCCGTGCCCTGATTGTCGTTGTCGCCACTCTTGCCGCTGTAATCGCGTTTCAACAACTCCATCATCTGCGCAGTCCGTGCGGGGTTCGCGATCTTCCCGGTGACGATCTCCATCATCAACCGCGCCGTCGCGTCAGTGGTGAGCTTGTTGCGGTTCTCGCCGTTCGGACCACGCGAGACACGCTCACGGCCGTAGGCGTCCTCGCAAAACGTCTTTTGATTGATGTTGATATTCGTGTAGCCGAGCTCGGCGAAGTAGCGATTCACCGCGTTGCGTTTGTACTGCCAGTCCTCCATCTCTTTCGGCGGCAGCTCATAACCCGACGTCGTGTGCGTGATCACGTCGACGACGTACTGCGTCGCCTCATTCGACGAATCGACAATCATGTCGCGCAAGGCGCGCGTCAACTCCGGAGTCAGCTCGATCTTCTTGTCCTCGAGCCAGCGATGCGCGGCGACGAGATAGAAGAGTTTGGAAACACTCGCGGGATAAACGCGTTCGTTGCCGCGAAAGCCAGCGGTGACCGGACGCGCCGGATTGCGCAGGTCGATCAACGTTATCGAGAGCTGGCTCTCTTCGAGCTTCTGGGCCGCAAAACGATCGAGCGTGGTCTTCGCGGCGCGGTTGACGAGATCCTGCAAAGAAGCTTGCTGGGCAATGGCGTTGGAAATGAAAAACAGTATGACGGCGCAAGCCGTCAACAAGGATCTGATGTGCATGTGGAGCAAATTAACATGGATCGTAACGGATGCGCACAAGATGTGTTATAACCGCGCGCGTGCAGAACAAACCTGAAGAAGGTCTGGTCCGCGGCATCAGGCGTTGGGACCTGGTCGCCATCACAATAAACGGCATCATCGGCGCGGGAATCTTCGGGCTTCCTTCCAATGTTTACGGTCTAATCGGAACTTACAGCCTCATCGCTTTCGTGGCCTGCGCGCTGGTCGTCGCACTCATTATTCTGTGCTTCGCCGAAGTCAGCAGCCGCTTCGAAGCCACCGGTGGACCATACCTGTACGCGCGGGAGGCATATCAACCGGCAGTCGCTTTCGAGATCGGCTGGTTGATCTGGCTGGCCCGCGTCACTGCATTCGCCGCCAACTGCAATCTGCTGATCAACTACCTGAGCTTCTTCTGGACGTCAGCAACGACAACCGCATGGCGCGCGTCGATCATCGTCGTCATCGTCGCGGCACTGGCGCTCATCAACGTGCTCGGAATCAGGCAAGCGGCAATCGTGAGCAACGCGTTTACGATCGGCAAGCTGGTGCCGCTGATCATCTTCATCGCCGCCGGACTGTTCTTTCTCAACCCGCAGGCGTTCACATTCGGCCCGGCGCCTGAGCCCGGATCGTTTTCGAAATCTGTCCTGCTGCTGGTCTACGCATTCACGGGTTTCGAGATGGCGACCATTCCCGCCGGCGAGGTGCGCGACCCGCAACGAAACCTGCCGCGCGCGTTGATCATCGCGCTCTTCGTCGTCGCGATCATTTACATACTGGTCCAGGTCGTCTGCGTCGGCACTTTGCCGGGGCTCGCGCAATCGCAGAAGCCGTTGGCCGACGCCGGCTCGCACTTTCTCGGCACAGCAGGCGGCGCGATCATCTCCGCCGGCGCGGTGATTTCGATCACGGGCAACCTGAACATTCTCCTGTTGTCAGCATCGCGACTGCCGTTCGCGATGGCGGAACAGAACCAGTTGCCAAAACTGTTGGGCAGCATTCACACACGGTTCTTCACGCCGTACATCGCGATTCTGATCACCGCCGCGCTGATGCTGTTTCTCACGTTGAAAAGCTCGTTCGTACAGGCGTTGACGATCAGCACGCTCGCGCGGCTCGTGACGTACGGCGCAACGTGTCTCGCGCTGCCGCTCTTTCGTTATCGAAGCGACGCACAGCCAGCGGCGTTTCGCCTGCCCGGCGGAACGTTGATCGCGATCCTCGCGTTGCTTTTGATTGTTTGGCTGCTTGCGCACAGCACTCTGAAAGAGGCGCAAGCGACGGCAATTGCCGCCGGAGTTGGACTGTTGATCTATATCAGTTACTGGTTCTACTCGCGCTCTCGTAGACCACGCGGCCGTCGACCATCGTCAACATAACCTCCACGTTCTCGATCTCTTTCGGATCGATCTTGAAGATGTCGCGCGAGAGAATGACGAGATCGGCTAGCTTGCCCGGCGTGATACTTCCCTTCACGTTCTCCTGAAACTCGGCGTAGGCGGATCCGAGCGTGTAGGCGCGCACTGATTCTTCGACGGAGATCTTTTGTTCCGGAACCCAGCCTTTCGAGTTCTTGCCGTCGATCGTGCGGCGCGTGACGGCGGCGTAGATCGTCAAAATCGGATTGAGCGGCGCGACGGTCCAGTCAGTGCCAAACGCCAGCGTCGCCCCTGTGTCAAGCAACGTGCGAAACGCATACGTGGTTTTCGCGCGATCTTTACCGATTCGTTTGTCGGCCCAGCGCCCATCGTCGATCGCGTGATACGGCTGCATCGACGCGATCACTCGATCGCGTCCGAAACGCGGGATGTCCTGCGCGCGCAGGTGCTGCGCGTGTTCGATGCGAAAGCGACGATCTTTTTGACCGTTGTCGCGCTGGACTTGTTCATAGATGCTGAGGATCAGCTCGTTCGCGCGGTCGCCGATCGCGTGAATCATCACCTGCAAACCGGCGCGATCGGCTTCGACAACGCGCTTGAGCATCGCGCCGTCGGGATACATCTCGTCGCCGGCGATGCCGCTCGTTCCCGGATCGTCCTTGTACGGCTCGTAGAAGAGCGCCGTCGTCGATCCCAAACTTCCATCGGCAAAACCTTTCAATCCGCCGACGCGCAACATCTCGTTTCCGAAATGCGCGCGCACTCCGGTTCGTGCTAACCGTTCCCATTGCGGCAACGGTGCGACCGCGTAGATCCGCGTCTTGAGCTCGCCACGGTCCAACAGCGTCTGATAGACGCCGACATCAGTTCCCGCCGACATGTCCTGGATGCTGGTGACGCCGAGTTTCGCGGCGTGGTTCGTCGCCGCGCGGGCGGCGGCGAGTTTCTCGTCAAAGCTCGCGGGCGGAATGACTTTGTAGACGAAACCCATCGCGGCGTCTTTCAGTATCCCGGTCGGTTCGCCGTTCTTGTCGCGAACAATCACGCCGCCCGGCGGATCGAGCGTCTGGCGCGTCACTCCGGCGAGCCGCAGCGCGGCACTGTTCGCGAGCGCCATGTGAATGTCGAGTCGGTTAACGAACACAGGTGTGTCTGGCGTGAAACTGTCGATCAGTTCCTTTGTCGGCAACTTCGCATCGGGCCAGCGTTCGTGATCCCAATCGCCGCCAGTGACCCAACGTCCCTTGGGCAGTTTCGCGGCAAAAGCGCGGATGCGCGACGCAAAGTCCTGCTCGTTCGCGGCGTCGCGAAGATCGACGCTTGCGAGTTGGAAGCCGCCAGTCAAAAAGTGAGTGTGCGAGTCGTTGAATCCGGGCAGCACGAGGCGTTTGTTTGCGTCGATGGTCCGTGTTCCGGATCCGGCGAGTTTTCGGATCTCTTTAGTCGAACCGACGGCGACGATGCGGTTGCCGAAAATAGCGACAGCTTCGGCGGTCGGGTTTGCTGGATCCATCGTGTGTACGATCCCGTTCACGATGATCGTGTCGGCGACAAGTGCGGGTGATTCTGCTTCAGCGTGAAGGTTGATCAACGTCAAAGTCAAAACGCAGTAGACGAAAATTATTCGAGTCATGACTATAGTCTATCAGCGGGGGTGCGGTACACTGTCTGCAAATTCTGGTAATGGGTCAGTTTAAGAAAGAGTTCTCCCGCAAAGGCGCAAAGACGCCAAGAGAACACAACAAAATCGCTGGTGTTCTTTGCGGCTTTGCGCCTTTGCGGGAAATTCTCAATTCAAACTGACCCACTACCCAATTCTCGGCGTGGATAACCTAATCGACAACCTGGCCGCAATCGTAGGGCGCGAGCACGTTCTCTCCAAAGCTGACGAGCTGTTGGTCTACGAATGCGACGGCCTGCCGCATCACAAGTATCGTCCTCGCGCAGTCGTCTTTCCCGCGTCAACTGAAGAGACTTCGGCGGTGATGCGCGAGCTTGCGCGAGCGAAAGTGCCGTTCACTCCGCGCGGTGCTGGGACAGGACTGTCCGGCGGCGCGCTTGCACTCGATTCCGGAGTCGTGATCGAGCTCGCGCGGATGCGCAAGATCCTGCACATCGACGTCGAGAACCGTCTGGCCGTCGTGCAACCGGGCGTGGTCAATCTCGACGTGTCACGCGCGGTCGCGCAGCATGGCCTTTATTACGTGCCCGATCCGTCGAGCCAGCCGTCATGTACGATCGGCGGAAACATTGCCGAGAGCGCGGGCGGCATTCACTGTTTGAAGTACGGGACGACGACGGACCACGTGCTGGGCTGTCGCGTCGTGCTGGCCGGCGGCGACGTCGTCGATCTCGGCGGCGCGGGAGTCGAAGCGCCCGGTTACGATCTGCTTGGAACGTTTATCGGATCCGAAGGGACGTTCGGCATCGTCACTGAAGCGACGCTGAGATTGTCGCAAACGCCACCGGCGGTGCGGACACTGCTCGCGGAGTTTGGCGAAGTGGGCGACGCGAGTCACGCGGTGTCGGCGATCATCGCCGCGGGCGTGATGCCGGCGGCGCTCGAGATGATGGACGGCGAGATCATTCGCGCGGTGGAGGCGAGTATTTTTGCCGCCGGCCTGCCGCCCGACGCCGGCGCCGCGCTGTTGATCGAATTGGACGGAATCGAAGCGGGCATCGACGTCGAAGCGGAGCGGGTCAGATCGATTTGTCTGGAATACGGCGCGCGCAGTTGTCGCAACGCGCGTGACGAAGCCGAGCGGAAACAACTTTGGGCCGCGCGGAAGGGCGCGTTTGGCGCGATTGGGCGGATCTCGCCGGATTCTATGATCCAGGACGCTGTCGTTCCGCGCTCGCGTCTGCCGGAGGTGCTTGGAGCGGCGTACGAGATCGCCGGGCGTCATCAACTGCGGATCGCAAACGTATTTCACGCAGGCGACGGTAACTTACATCCGCTCATCTGTTTCGACTCGCGGTTTCCGGACGAGGTTTTACGCGTGCGCGAAGCAGGGCGAGAGTTGATGGAGGTTTGCGTTGGCGTCGGAGGATCGATCACGGGTGAGCATGGTGTCGGGTTAGACAAGCGCGACTATTTGCCGCTGGTGTTTTCCGATGCCGACATGGATGCGATGTTGAAGGTGCGCGCGGCGTTCGATCCGTTGGGTCTGTGCAATCCGGGGAAGATCGTGCCGATGCTGCGCGGCTGTGGCGAGGCGAAGGCCGTCGCGCAACCGCTCGAACCGCTACCAGTAAAACCACGATCGATGTCGTCGCAGCCGCCACGGTCTTCGTTGGCAGAGATTGTTGGCGAGAGTAACGTTTCTTCAACGAGTAAATCGGTATTGGTTTCGCCGGGTTCGATTGACGAAGTCTCAGAAGTAATAAAACTCGCCGCACTGCAAGGCTTGAGTGTCATGCCAACAGGCGGGTTTCAAGGAATCGCGGATCTTGTTGTCAGCACTTCGCGGCTGAATCAGATCATCGAACACGAGCCCGCGGATCTGATCGCCGTTGCTCAGGCGGGCGTGAAGTTAACCGACTTCAATGCAAAACTCAGCGAGAACGGACAATGGCTACCGCTCGATCCACCGGACGATGGACGCGCGACGCTCGGCGGCGTTGTCGCCACCGGTCGCGGCGGCCCTCAACAGTTTGGCTATGGACGCCCGCGTGGAACAGTGATCGGAATGAAAGTCGTGCTTGCCGACGGCAGCGTGATCAAGTCCGGCGGGCGCGTGGTGAAGAACGTCGCCGGTTACGATCTGTCCAAACTGTTCACCGGCAGCTTGGGCACACTCGGAATCATCACCGAAATAAACTTCAAACTGCGCCCACGGCCGGAGCGCGAAGCGACAGTTGTAATAAAAGGACAGGCGAGCAGTTTACTGGCCGTTGCAAACTCGATCGTCGCCGAACGTCTATTCCCGGTCGCCGTCGAAATCATCTCTCCTGCGTTCGCAAGCCTCATCGGAATCGTGACGAATCAGCCCGTTCTCCTGGTTCGCTTCGCCGGAAACGAAGTCGGCGTGAAATACCAGACCGAACAAGCGCTGAAGCACGGTGGCGAAGTGATTGCCGATGACGAGTGGATATGGCGATCAATTGCCGCCGCTCCGCTGCAACCTGGCGGCAGCGTTCTTCCAACGAAGCTCCCTGCTTTAATTAAAGATATTGACCTCGCGGGTGCGCTCTGGCAGATCGGAGCAGCGGACGGGCGGATAAGAATGTCGGATAATAAGCCACTAACGGATCGCCACGACTCCGCGAATTTCCTGATGAAGCGAGTGAAACAACAACTAGATCCTTCGAACCTGTTTACCACAAGGACTGCATCATGAAGCCACTTCGACTCTTTTTAGTCGTCGTTCTCCTGCTCAGCCAAACGTTCGTGATCATCGCGCGCGAACCTGTTCGCGCCAGTCACGGCATCGTCGCGTCCACGAACGAAGTCGCGTCGCGCGTCGGCGTCGATATCATGAAGCGAGGCGGCAACGCTGTCGACGCCGCGATCGCGGTCGCGTTTGCACTCGCTGTGACGCATCCCGCGGCGGGCAATCTCGGTGGCGGCGGGTTCATGATGATCCGTCTGAAGGACGGACGCAGCACGGCGATCGATTATCGCGAGATGGCGCCGGCCGCCGCGCATCGCAACGTCTATCTCGACAAAAACGGCAATCTGATCAAAGGCGAAGGCGGATCGCTCGTCGGGTATCGCGCGGCAGGCGTGCCCGGAACGGTTCGCGGGATGGAGTTGGCGTTAAAGAAATATGGCTCCGGTAAGTTGACGTGGGCGCAACTCGTCGAGCCCGCACGACGGCTCGCCGCAAACGGTTTCACGGTCACGCACTCGCTCGAGCGTTCGCTGCGCGGCAGCAGAGAGCAGCTATCCACGTACGCCGAAACAAAGCGCATTTATCTCAAAGGCGGCAACTTCTACGAAGAAGGCGAACTGTTTCGCCAGCCCGACCTCGCCGCGACGTTTGCGCGCCTGCAACGCTTCGGGCCGAACGAGTTTTACGAAGGCGAGACCGCGCGAATGATTGCCGCCGACATGAAGCGCAACAACGGACTGATGACGCTCGACGACCTGCACGGCTACGTCGCCAAGGAGCGCACGCCCTTGCGCGGGAATTATCGCGGTTACGAGATCATCTCGATGCCGCCGCCGTCTTCCGGAGGCGCCGTGCTGATCGAGATGCTCAACATTCTCGAAGGCTACGATCTGAAAGCGTTCGAAGCGAGCTCTTCCGACAGGTATCACCTGATGGCCGAGGCAATGCGCCGCGCGTTTGCGGATCGCGCCGAATACATGGGCGACACCGATTTTGTTAAAGTCCCGATCGCGGGTTTGATCGACAAGTCGTACGCAACGACGCTGCGCGCAACGATCAAAACAGATCGCGCGTCCACGAGCGCTGAAGTGCGCGCCGGACGTCCTGCCGGTTACGAGTCCGACGACACGACGCATTTCACCGTCGTCGATGCCGAGGGCAACGCCGTCGCCAACACCTACACGTTGAACGATTCGTACGGATCGTCCGCGACAGTGAAAGGCGCGGGCATCATTCTCAACAACGAGATGGACGACTTCGCCGCGAAACCCGGAACGGCAAACATGTACGGACTAATCCAGGGCGAACGCAACGCTGTCGCGCCCCGCAAACGCCCGCTTTCGGCGATGACGCCGACTATCGTCCTGCGCAAAGACGGCAGCTTTTGGTTCACTGTCGGCAGTCCCGGCGGGCCGACGATCATCAATACCGTCCTCTGCGTCATCACCAACGTCATCGACTACGACATGAACATCCAGCAGGCGATCGACGCGCCGCGAATTCATCATCAGTGGTTGCCGGACGAGCTTGTCGGCGAGCCTTATGGTCTATCCGGCGATACGCAACGCGCCCTTACCTCTCGCGGCCACACACTCGCGAAACAGCGCTACCTCGGCGACGCGGAGGGCATCATGATCGAGGAAAAAACGAGAGTGCGCCTCGGCGCCACCGATCCGCGACGCAGCGACGGACTGGCGGTCGGGTATTAACCACGGATTGAGTCAAATCACGAACATCGCAACTGCAATGGCCGCTGAAGAGCAGAAACTGCTCGCGTGTATTCATTGCGGGTTGTGTCTGGAGGCGTGTCCGACGTACGTCGCGACGGGGAATGAGAATGATTCGCCGCGCGGGCGGATCTACCTCATGCGAGCCGTGGCGGAGGGGCGACTGGAGAATACGTCGGCGGCGTTCGGCAGGCATATCGATCGGTGTCTCGGGTGCCGCGCGTGCGAGCAGGCGTGTCCGGCGGGTGTTCAGTACGGGCAACTGCTGGAGGCGAGCCGCGAGGAGTTATGGGAGGCGCAACCGAAGCAGGATTGGACTAATAAAATGCTGCGGTTTGTGTTGCGACACGTTTGGCTGTCACCCACTCGGTTGCGGTTGATGTTTCGAGCGGCGCGTGTGTTTCGCGATCTTGGATTGCCGCGGTTGATGGTGAAATTGGGTTTGTTGCAGTTTCCAATGGCGCTCCTCGAAAGCTCGCGGCCGATCTTCACAAACCGAACCACGGACCAGAGCCATAATCGCGGTGAGCCTGTGTTGTTGTTCAAGGGCTGCGTCGGCGAGGGACTGTTTGCGCATGTAAACGCCGCCACGCGGCGCGTGTTGCAAGCCAACGGATTCAACGTTGACGTGCCGGAACAGCAGGTCTGTTGCGGCGCGCTGCACGCGCACGCCGGCGATCTCGAAGGCGCACGCGAGCTCGCGCGCAAGAACATCGTCGCGTTTGGGAAGTCGGATGCGCCGATCGTAACGAACGCCGGCGGCTGCGGCGCAATGCTCACGACCTACGGACACTTGCTCACCAACGACGACGCAAACGTTGCCGATGTCGCGCGACGTTTCAGCGCGCGCGTCCGCGACGTCAGCCAACAACTCACGACGCGCGAAATGCGTTCAGCGACCGATCCATCCGGCGCAA
>DASURS010000236.1:0-47671 GCA_036279935.1 Pyrinomonadaceae bacterium | reverse complement strand
GGACGTTGAAGTGACTCTCCAGAATCAGACGATCGGCAACTGTCTTGCCTAGTGTGCGGAAGATTCCAACGAGTGTTTGCGACCAAATCCGTCCATTCCAGTGGGCATTATGATACGGATCATAGGATGCGGCTGAAATGTTGTCGTTCACGCCCCGCAAAAATCCGGGAGCCTTGTCCCACTCCCCGATATGCCAAAGGGTGTTCATGTCGGATGGGCATACGGGTTTGCAAATGCTCTCGCAGGTTTCCTTGTAGAAGGAGCTAAAGGCCCAGTAGTCGCCAAACCCTTCACCCATTGCTTTCGGTTGTCCAGCGCCGGCGTAAGCATTCCCCGCTTGACTGTACTGAATGACATGGCCGTACTCGTGCAGGATTATGTCGGCGTCTTCAGCGTCGTTGACGTTACCATCCCCGAATGCGAGATGCGCTGGTTTTCCAGCCGGCGGGTTAGCGATGTATTCCGATTGGTCCGCACCGTTACAAGCATGCGCGTCAGCCACAACAGCGTAGTTCGCGATGTCACCAAGTCCGAGTTGCTGGATATATTCCTGATTGCGGGTGATGTGATAGTAGACCATCACTTCCTCGAACGATGGGTGATTGTGTTCGTAGATGAACTCAAAAGGACTACCGCTGGTTGGCGGTTGAACGTTAGGCGGATCCACGTCTTGAATAATTACGTAAGGACCTTTCAAGATGGCGTCGCCGTTCACCGTTTCAACACCCGGCAGTACAACGGTGTAGTACGGATTTGGATTGTAGTAAGGAAGGTGTAGGTTCGGATTGAGCGGTTTGTTCAGTGAATTGGCCGGGTTGGGAATAAAGACTTGTCCCCGGCCCTCGACTGGTGAACCAGTCGGCGAGTTCGCCGGCGCAGGAGTCGGATCCGAGGCCGGGCTTGTGCGATCCGATGCAGGGTAAACGAAGTCACGGGTGTGCAACACCTCACCGTTACTCGCATCAATAACAAACTCCTTCACGCCAAATGGATATTCCCCGTCGATTACGATCTTATACGCGCGACGCAGACGCTCATTCCTGATGAAGAAGACGTCTTGAACCTCGCCGCGCGGTTTCACGCGCGCCTCGTCTCGGTTAACGACCACACCCTTCGTCTGATTCTGATTCTGTTCGTCATCCTTGGGCCCGTAGGGCGGAGTAGTCCGAAGAAACTCGTCGATAGCGATCTGTACAGCTTTGCCTTTCTGGAAACCAACATCGTCGTCCGCGTTAGCGGTAGGAGCGTAGGAACTCGTGAAATAGACCATACGCCCCTCGCTGTCGAAGTTGACTTTGACGCGACCGTTTTCAACCGCCAAGTTGTTGAAGACCTGCTGGTATTCGACGTGGGCGCTGAAATTTGCGACGTCCGTGTCGATCACGGTTAAATCCGACATCTTGAAGCCGGGACCAAAGAACCCGGTATTCTCTTCGAGAAACTGCTTTGCTTTTTCAGTGGGCGAACCCGCGTAAGGCTTGGTCCGCCCGCCCACCAGATCGGTCACTCTTTGCTGATCCGATGAGAGTCGCTTGATCCACCGGTCGTCGTTCTTTTTCTCGAAATCCTGGAGAGCCGTTTGAACATCCGCGTGCTGTTGCGTTGAGTTTACCGAGGAGCAACCGGGCCCGGCGCTCAACAAAAGAGTCAGCATGAGCAAGCTTGTGAGTGCGCGGTAGGGGGCGAAACGCATGTCTTTGTTCCTCTCCGAGATCTGAAAGTCGGATGCTTTACGGATCGAGCAATATCGCCAGGCATGGAATCTCGTCGGTCTTGTGCGGGTTGACATCCAGCCGGCATTGTTCGGGAATCTCAGAGCCGTTCTCCGTCCTGAGAATCTTGTAGTACTCCTTGAGCTCGTCGTGAGCCTCCGCGTCGACCATCGGTGGATCGTTGAGGAGTACCACACCGTAGGTGGTTCCCTCCGGGTCGCCGTCTCTTGGTAACTCTTGCCTTTGGTCCGGCTCTCCGAATGCGCTCCAGGTGATCACAAATTTGCTTTCGCCCTCCAACTCGATTGCGATAGCCATGTCGGCCGCGACTCGATACAGATTCGTTTCGTCTCCACCGCAGACTTGCATTATCTGAAGGTCCGGCCGGGTCAGGGTCGACGTATAAAGGACGCCGGTATTCAACGTTGCAACGGGTCGCCCGCCAGCATTGACCTTGACGTGCTCATGATCTGGCAAGCTGCGCGCATTGAACGCCCAACGATAGTCAAGAGAGAGCTCATCGTCGTCGGGAGGGTTGGCACTGCGATCGAACGGATCTGCCGCCGTGTCTGACGCGAAAACTCGGAAACCCGTGGCGGCGTCGGCGACACTCATGTTCAGGTCTGAGGTAAGCGGCCCGGTCAATAACCGAATAAGTCTCGGCGGCCGGTTGGGTTTTTTGACGACCAGCATGACCTGAAACGTATGCATCCTGCTGAGCCGGTGAACATTGATGACACAACTGTCGTCAGGTCCCGATTCGAGCGCCAGTAGGCCGGCAATCCCGACGGTCACTGTCGGATTGGTCGAAGGGGGCGTTGAGGTTGTCGTAAAAGCCATGAAGTCACTCCTTTGAGTTGGTGGTTGCACAAGTCTGGGGTCATCTTCTTTGTTTTCCGTAGGGTATGATCCCGTTTGCGGAAACATTTCGACGCCACATTGTTTTTATTTGACAGAGCGTGGAGTCGCGTCTAATCTTCGTCTGTTTCTTCGCTCAATATCCTTGCTTTCCAACTGAACGCGGTGCTCGCCCTTGAAACTGTTGGTTTCGTGCAATGTCGATTTGGATCTATTCCTCCACTCCGCAAAGCGGCGTAATCCGTTGACTAGCCAATGAAAAGAGAGCGTGACCCGACGAAAGAAGAGTTTGAAAAGCTGCTTGCCTGGTTTGATTCAGACCGCGATGAAGCCGGCCGGAAATATCAACTGACTCATGCGCGGATGACTCGAATCTTTGCCGCGCGGGGGTGTGTTGACGCCGATTCTCTCGCCGATGAAGTCATGAACCGGGTGGCGGTCAGAATCGACGTGGTTATAACAAAGTATCCCGATCCTGTCTGCTGCTGCCTTGGTTTTATCGAATACGTGTATCAGGAATATCGCCGGGACCTGTTAAAAAGGGAGAACGCAAAACCTCCTCCTCCGCCGCGGCCCCCGGAGGAGCTTGAAAGGGAAGACAGGTGTTTGGAAGAATGTCTCGAAACGCTAGCCCAGCGACAGCAAGTCCTTTTCAAACGCTACTTTCAGGGAGAAAAACGGGGCCGGATCGGGCGACGAAAACAGTTGGCCGAGGAGCTGGCATTGACTGCTAATACCTTGAGAATTCGTGCCCATCACGTGCGAAAAGACTTACACGCGTGCATCATGACATGCCTGGGTCAGGCCTGAACGCCGAAACAATAACCATCCAGCGGTCATATCAAGTAGCAGTTACTTACAGGCCGGAGGGTTGACAATGGCGGACACAGATCACCGCAAAAGTGATACTAGGCGTTACCTCCTGAAACAACTCCCGGATGCCGACCAGACCGCATTCGAACTGCGGCTTCTCACTGAAGACGACCTGCACACGGAACTGGAGATAGTCGAAGATGAGCTAATAGACGACTACCTCGCCAACGAACTTTCCCGAGACGAGCGCGAACGGTTCGAAGAGCACTTTCTCACCACCCCGGAACGCGAAAACAAAATGCGGTCGGCACAGGCAATGCGGCGTTATCTCAAAAACGTCGATCCTCCCGATCCTCGACCGACACTTTGGCAGCGGCTAAAAGCACTCGCATTCACCTCACCGCCCATAACGGTAGCTGTCTCTGTCGTGCTTCTCCTCGCTGTCGCAGTGCCCGTTTGGCGGCTGGCTTTTTACCAGTCTGACCTCGATAAAGGTCTCGTGGCGCTCAACAAAGCTTACGAGCAGGAACGTCCGAACGAAGCGCGCATCTCACAGCTCGATTACGCTCCTTACGGCACAACACGCGGAAATGACCCCCTACCCGTAAACACACTCGAACTGAACCGAGCACAGGTCCACCTGCTTCAGGCAGAACAGGATCAGCATGACGCAGCGGCGTATCAGGCCCTCGGCAAGCTCTATCTCCTGCAACGAGAACCGGACAAGGCGATCCAGTATCTCGACCGCGCCGTAAATGCCGACGCCAAAAACGCACAGATCTATGCCGACCTCGGCGCAGCATTTCTCGAAAAGGCAAGACTGGAGCTCGATCCGTCCAACACAGCCGACGGAAAAACTCTGAAGGACTTAGGTAGCAGTCTCGAAAACCTGAATCGTGCGCTCGAGCTCGATCCCAATCTACTCGAACCTCTGTTCAACCGTGCTTTGGTCCATCAGTACCAGGGTCGGACCGAGGCAGCGAAAGCCGACTGGCGCGCCTATCTCGAAAAAGATCGTGATTCTAAATGGGCAGCGGACGCTCGTGAACATCTGCAGAAACTCGAGAACGCGCAAAGCAGGCGTCCGCCAGACAGCAACCAAACGTTCGACACCTTCATGCGCGCCTACAGAGCGCGCGACGACACAGCGGCGTGGGAAATCTACCGTGGGGTGCATTCAGCTTCAGGTAATGACGTTACGAACACTTTGGTAGACCGCTTTCTCGCCGAAACCACCAGCTCCGGAACCACGTCGGAAAACCTTCAGGCTTTGATGTACCTGGGCCAACTCGAGGCCCGCCAAACCAACGATGCTTTTACCCTCGATCTCGCACGCTTTTACTCATCGACTTCGCCACAAACTCGCGCGCTGCTTGCAACAGCACGGCAGAACATGGCGACCGGTCGCAAACTAGTCGATCAAGCAAGCATCGACGAAGCGACAAATCTATTTGCGAATGCGCGGAGCACATTTGAAACAGTCGGAGACATTCCTGAATTGGTCGCCGTGAAACGGGCGATGGCACACGGGTTTGCGGTCCAACCAAACCTCGCGCTGGGCCAGGAAATGATCGCGCAGGTGATTCAGGAGTCCGAAAGCAGGCATTACCATTGGTTGCTCGCAGAATCTCTAACGAACCGCGCGCATATCCAGTCCAATCTCAACAACTATTCGGAAGCAATCAGCGATGGGAATCGCGCGTTGCAGCTTTTTCAGGAGTTGCACGACGTCCGAAGCACGCTGGGAACCTTCGTCCAATTGGCGGCCTTATATCTTTTTCTCAACGACACTGAGGTATCGCTTTCATTCATCAGCCGTGCTATGGCTGTCGCAAAGGCCGAAGGCGTTCCGCCGGAACAGTTATGGGGAGTACACGTCGCAGCCTCTTTGAATCTGACCGCATTACATCTCTACCGCGCCGCACTCGATTACCAGACCGAAGCTTTGCAACTCGCACTGCAATCACGACGGCCGCTCATTGTCTCTCGCTCTTACCAGTGGCTGGGACTGACCTATGGTTTTCTTCGTCAATTCGATCTCGCGTTGGAGAACCTTCATAACGCTTACGACCAGGGACGCTCTTCGGCTAAAGACGGCAACGGACAAAACATGATGGCCAACGCCTCTCTCAAGCTGGGCGATATTTACCGGCTCTCCGGCGACAACACCAGCGCCCTTGCCGCCTACGACGAGAGCCTGCGTCTCTTCGACGCATTACAATTCGGCCATTACAGCTACGCCGCTCACAAGGGGAAGTTTCTCGCTTACCTGGCCCAAAGCAACGATGCGTTAGCTTCCCAGGAGCTAACGACCGTCTTCGATCTCTTTAACAGTTACCGGGAGAAGATTCTGGCCGAGCGGCAGAAGAATTCTTTCTTTGACCGAGAGCACGACACGTGCGATCTCGCGATCGACTTCACCTACTTTCGACTCGGTGACCGCGACCGCGCCTTCGATTACTCCGAGATCTGCCGGGCGCGGAACCTGCGGGAGTTAATGCGGAGAGGCGCTGAAGTTATGACCAGCGCGGGCGGATTGGATCTGCAATCCAGAGCAGGCGCTCGCGAAGACACTCCGACGCCAAACGCCTTCGAAATCTCGCAGCAATTGCCGGAGCAGGTTCAACTGGTCCAGTTCAGCGTGCTCGATAACAAGGTGGTGATTTGGGTTGTCAAACGGGCAGGCCTTTCAGCAACGTCTGTCGATGTCGAATCGGCCGAACTCAAGAAGCTGGTTATGACTGCCTCACGACAGATCAGGCAGCGTGATGACGGCGCGCCGGAAAGTCTGAAAGCTCTTTACCGCTATTTGATCTTACCGATCAAGGATCAACTGGATCAGAACAAAGTGATCTGCTTTGTCCCCGACAAGGCGTTGCACTACGTTCCGTTCGGCGCGCTGCTGTCTCCAGACTCGGGTCATTATCTCGCGCAGGACTATCGGCTGATGACGTCTCCGAGCGCGACGATCATGATCGCCTCCAGCAAAAAAGCCGCCATCTGGCCCGCCGGCCAGGCCGAACGACTTCTCGCCGTCGGCAATCCGGCGTTCGAGCGGGCGGGTGCTCCGAATCTCTCGAATCTTCCCGATGCCGAGCGCGAGGTAAAACGACTTGCTTTAGATTATCCACCATCGCCGAGTGTACTCCTCAGGCAACGAGCCACACGAAAAACTGTGATGGCGGAGCTCCCGCGCGCGAACGTCGCGCACTTCGCCGCGCACTACCAGATCAATCCCCGCTCGACGCTCTCGTCGAAATTGTTGTTGTCACCTGAACCGGGTGAGCGCGCGCATTCTCAAACGGCGGGATTAGACGCGGCAAGTATCTATCAGATGAATCTCGAGAACACGAAACTGGTTGTTCTCGCTGCGTGCCAAACGGGAATCGAGCAACAGTTCGATGGTGAAGGACCGATCGGATTTGCCCGTTCGTTCCTGGTTGCGGGTGTTCCGGTTGTGGTTGCGAGCTTGTGGCCCGTCGACTCAGATGCAACAGCAGAGCTGATGATCACATTCCACGACGCGCGCCGGCATAAGCAAATGTCAGTTATCGACGCCCTCACGCAGGCACAACGGGAAATGATCGCGCGCGACAGCCGTAACGGTCCTTACTACTGGGCCGGTTTCACCGTGATCGGCGGCTACTCTGATTACTGATTCCTAACGGAGCCAATCAAAACACGAGCGTCTGGATCGAGTGTGGCAAGCTGCTCACCTCCGCCGCGTTGCCGCTGACCCATAGCCAGTAAGAAGCGTCCTTGTCAGTCGGGTTCATCACCACCACGGTCACTTTTCCGTCCGGATTGAGAAACGCAGTCGAAAGAAGCTGGCTGCGGCTGGGCGAGCTTGCGATCCGCTTCGCCCCGGGTTGAATGAACTTCGAAAAGTGTCCGATGTAGTAATAGGAGCTCAGATACGTTAACTCGCCTGTCTTCGTGTCCGCGTGCACGGGAGCAAAACAGAAATTGGCGACGTGGTTTGGTCCACCGCGTTCGTCGAGCAGGATGTTCCAATCAGTCCAACCAACAGTGCCGCTGTTGAAGTCGTTGATCATCGAACGGCCGTACTGTTCGCCAAACTTCCATTCTCCAATCCTCTTCGCATCGAACGAGTCGACGCACCCTTCCGTGAATATCAGGTGCTTTTCAGGAAACGTCTGATAAACCAGTCGGACGTTATCGAACATCGGATCGCCGCCGCTCCACGGTTCATACCAGTGATAACCGATGCCCCAGACATACCGGGCGGCCTTTGGATCAGCCAGCATCGTACTGACTCTCTGGTAAATGAGATCGCGATTGTGGTCCCAGGCGATGATCTTCTTGTCACCGAGGCCCTCGCGCTGCATCGTTGGGCCAAGATGGTTCTTCAGGAAGTCGCGTTCCTCCTCAGCGGTGTAAATACACGACTCCCACTTCTGCGTGGCCATCGGTTCGTTCTGAATAGAGATTCCCCAGATCGGTATTCCTTCAGCCTGATACGCTTTGATGAACCGTGCGTAATAGTTGGCCCATGATTGGTAGAACTCGGGCCTGAGCTTCCCGCCGTGGAGAATGTCGTTGTTGTCTTTCATGAACGCCGGCGGGCTCCACGGGCTCGCGAAGATGTTCAGCTTTCCGCGAGTGGCGGCCAGCACTTCCTTGATGAAGGGAATGCGATATTTCCTGTCGTGAGCGACGCTGAACGACTTCAACTCTTTGTCGCCCTCGTCGACGTACGTGTAACTACCGCTCGAGAAGTCGCAACTGTGAATGTTGGTGCGCGCCAGGTTGTAGCCAATGCCGCGAGTCTTGTCGAAGTGCGCGTCGATAAACTCGCGCTGCTTCGCCTTCGGCAACATAGCAAACGTCTCCGCCGCAGCGTCGGTCAGGGCGCCGCCAATGCCCAGGAACGTTTGAAACTGCCGGCCGGGATCGACGAACACGCAGATCTGCGTTTCCTTCGGCTGGCCGACTCGTTTGAAACTCACCTTGTGCGTTGCCGTAATCCTGTAGTCTATCTTGTCGGCGGTCGTGTAAACGGTGACCTGTTTTTGCGGCGGCACGGTCTCAGACGATTCGGACTTCGCGTTTCCGAGTATCGCCGGCAGTTGATTATGGGCCAGCACTGCCGCCGACGAGGCAGCCAGGAAGTTGCGACGGTTGATTCTCATGGCGGGCAATTTAACACAACCCGCAAAAAGCTTGTCACAGTCGCGGGTCCTGGTTTAGAGTAAATCCCGGACGGCTATTGGTCGGGTTACTTCTCATGATCTTGAAAATCACCACTTGACCAGGTTTCCGTCCCGTAAAATATTGGAACCTCTATCTGAGGCGGCTGTTGACCGCCTCTTTTTATTTGGAAATGAATGAAAATCTCAACGTAGTCGCCTTTAGCCGCGGCTTACTCGTCCAGAAGGACGACGAACAAATTCTCGACGACAGGCTCACCAACGACCTGGAGGCCGCGACTCTCCAGGCCGAGTTGATGAGGCTCGGCTTCATGCTCGATCACGCAGCGTACGCGCACCTGACGAAGTGGAAAGCCGAAGACTCCGCGCGTTATTTCGGCGACATACTGCAAACGGCGAAAGAGCTGGTCGGTGCGAAACGATCGTACCGCCCGATGTACGTCAACTTTCCTCGCGAAGTGATGGACATGCCGACGTACCAACTGATGCTGAATGCCGTCGTCCACTACTGGTCCAACGGACAGTGGGAACCACCTCAGCAGCTCGCGGAACGTGGCGTCGCATTTGAGAAGACAGAGTTTCGTCTGATCAAACTCGTGTCGAAAACTGAGTTCAAACAGATCTTCGCGAGGCTCGTCAGCGTCAACGCCGCGCTGGCGCCCGCCGACCGTGAACTGGTCGAGTGGTTTGTGAAGATGTACGGCGATGATCTGCCGATTCCCGAACGCATTCCATTCAAGGAAACACTCTGCCTGCTGGCGAGCTTTGGTGTCGACGTGCCCGTAAAAACCGCGACCGACGTCCTGCGGATCGCGCGGTTCATCAGCGGCGGCGATATCAGTCTTCCGGCAGTGCCGAAACTGCCAAAGGAACAGAAATATAAATCGGCGCTGATGTCGATGACTGAGAGCTTTGGCAAGAGCTTCGGCTTTGCGTTCCGCAACAGACGCGAGTCGCTCATCAAGGAACGCGAGAAGTTTAAGTTTGCGCGCGTGCGCCGCAGCAGCCGTCGATACCTGTTGCGCTTGCTGGAGAAAACCAGTCTCGACACGTCAGAGATGCAGCAGCGTCTCGAGCAGTGGTTACGACTGGGTGAGGTCTTGCATCCGGGCGAATATCGCCGGCAGTTTCCGCGGACGTTCGCCGCGTTCCAGGCGCTGAGAAATCAGCAGCCTCGTATTCGCAGTTACTTTTCACAGCTCGACATGGCCGTGGCTGCCGGCGATCTGGAGCTCGTCCTGGAGCTGCTGTCGAAACGACCGGGCGAGTTTGCGCGGCGCATGGACTGGTTTCTGCGTACCTTCGAAGCGTCTGAGGAGTTGGACCACGTTCTCAAGCGTTTCGAACGAGTCGCTCCGCGGATCAGCTCGAAGGTTCTGTTCGAACTGTACGGCCACCTCTATGCTCGACTTAGATCGAAGAAACGCGTGGTCGCACTGAAGCGCGGATCGAAGATGAAGAAGCTGGAGACTCTGCCTCCGCTGAAGGAAGAGAACGTCGCGCGCGTTCAAAGAATTGTTCTCGATACATTGAGCAAGTTGTTCGGCACGCTGCCGCCGCTGGGTAAGGTGTGGATTGACGAGCGACTGAAAGACGTCGTGCTGCCGTCAAGTATGCGTAACCTGAATAAAGGCCTGGTGACGTTTACTCGCGGCACGCGTGTTCCCTTCCGAGCAGAAGCTGAAACGGTGCGCGCCTTCGTACACTGGTATGACGCGCAAGGACGCGAGGACATCGATCTGAGTGCCGCTTTCTTCGACGACCAGTTCGTTCAGGTTGGCCACGTCAGTTACACCGTACTGAAGAATCCTGAACTGGGAACTTACCATTCCGGAGACATTCGTCATCGCCGAGGTTCGTGCGCCGAGTACATCGATATCGACGTCGAAGTAGCGCGGTCGCGCGGCGCCAGATATGTGTCTCTGCATGTTTACAACTTCAACGGCCGGTCGCTGGAGAGCATGGCGGAGTGTAAATTTGGTTTGATGGAACGCCTGCATCCTCAGTCAAACGAAATCTTCGAGCCGCGTACCGTCTCGAACGCTGTGGCTCTGACGAACCAGAGCTCATCGGTGATCATGTGCACCATCGATCTCGAAGACAAGTCGTATGTGTGGCTGGACGTTGAGATGGATCGTTCGATGGCTTTCATCGAAAACACCTTCAGTCAGACGTCGGAGTTGCTGTCCGCGGTTCTCGATTCCAATCGGATGAACGTTTACGACCTGCTGAAGCTGCACGCTGACGCACGCGGGACGCAAGTGGAGGATCCGGACGAAGCTGACGTGCGGTTTGTGTGGGAGGATTTTGTGGCCGATTACGTGAAGGTTGCGGAGTTGATAACGGCAACGCCGCCGAGCGAGTGAAGTCGATCACCGCGAGCGTGAGCGCTGTCGTTTCGATGCATACGAGCGTTTGATCGAACGCAGCTTCGTTATGGTGTCCTTGGTGTACGGGAGCGTGGAGTTTTCCAGGACGGCGTAGTAACGCTTCCGATTCTCATCGCGTTCGGCCAGGAGAAAAACGATCTTCTCGCCGGTGAAATGCTGTTGCTTTATCCCGGCTTCAGCTCCGTGGACGTATTCAATCGCGTCGCCCTTCTTGAATTTCCCCTTGAACGGCTCGAGCACGACGGCGTTGATGGTCCAGTTCTCATAACCGATGATACGGCTGGTGATCTCGGCTTTCTCGATCCGAATGTGGGCGACGATAGAGACCGCTTTGTAATCGCTGCGCAGATAACTGAGTGGCGGCCAGTTGTCGTCGTCCTGCGCTGACGGGCAGGTCGGCAGGACCAGAAGAAGGATAACGGCGGTGAGCAGTAGTTTCACGTAAGCTGCGCGGTGCATGTCGGATCCTCAGAGTTCCTTTTGAATATCGCGATAGAAGGACAGGTTTAGTCTTTTGGCGTCGTCAAGCATCGATCCGATTGGTACGGAATATAAGGTCGGGCAGTCGGCCACGCCGCCCTGTTTGTAATACGTCTTGATGCATTCAACGCCTTGTTTACGCGAGTCGTGTTGCGCCTTGTACACGGGAAACCAGAGCCACTTATACGAGAAGCCCACACAGCAGAAGAGCCACAAACCGATCAGCGCATACCTCCTCAAACCCGGCCTGTCTTTTAGAAAGATGGCCCAGGCCAGGACACTGAAAGGCACAAGCATCATCGCGAAATCGGCGTAACGCGAGATTTTGGCGCTCGCGCTAAGGTGCGCGCGCCCCGCGGCAACACTCCCCAGCACGCCCAACATTGCGATGGGAAACACGTAGACGGCCCATGACGAACCCGATAGCCGCAACCGCTTTTTCCGGATCTCCAGTACAATGGGCGCGAGCACCAGCAATAAGCAGAGAGCGCCGATCATGACTGAGTGACTCTCAAAGCCGAAGCCCCACGAAACAAGGTTCGCAAAGAAGTTCCAGAACGACGCCTCATGCGGATAGGCAATGCTCGGAAGGTAAGCATGACGGTGATAGTCGATGAAAAACAAACCGACGAAGAGGAGCACAGGCGCAACGACTGCGATCAGCTGAACGTATTCGGCCCTTCGCTGAGGACCACTAACGCCGAGCGCACGAATAATTTTGAACAACGCGAACAGCACGATCGTGATGCACACGGCTACGAGCCCGGCAAAAAACGAATACGTGGCGAGCACGCTCATTAACACGCCAAGCGCCAAGCGCCGGCCTGTCTGTGGTTCGCTGAAAAGGAAGTAGACGGCGAGCAGCGTGAAGAGTACGGCGAAGCGAAAAGACGACTCGAAGCCCCAGAAGTTATTTTCCCAGTTGATGGGTGTAAGAAGAAAAATAATGAAAGCGAGAGTGACCCAGAGAGGCAGGTGTGGCGTCATTCTCCTCGCGAAGAAGACAATGCAGGCCAGGAGCAAGCCGTAGATAACGTCAGTAATTACCATGCTGAGGATATGATTGTGACCGCTGATATAAAACAATCCCCAGGCCAGCAGTTTCGTCGGCACGAGGCGATGCTCGTTCGCCTCTGCGACGATCCAGCGGAACGTGAATCCGGCGGGCAGCGCGTCTGGGCTCAAGATGCCCCACTCGTCCCAGTACGGCACGTTCACCGCATTCTGAAGGATTACCCAGAGATGTGCGCCGGCAATGGCAATGCAGAGGATCAAAACCAGTGCGGTCAACCAGGTATTAAGCTTTGGCGTCATCTACAACTTATAACATGAATATACAAACTGCGACGGAACGAGAGATCGAGAAGCTCTTGATTCTGATTCCGATTTTTAATGACTGGGAGGCTGTGCGTCAACTTCTGGAACGGCTCGACGACTTACTCCGTCTTCCGGATCTCCGGCCGCACGTTTTGATCGTAGATGACGCGTCGACTATACCGGCTGATGCTTCAACCTTCGCGGTTGCCGCCTTCAAAAATATCGACCACGTTAGCGTGATCGAGTTGCGCAGGAACTTCGGTCACCAACGGGCCATCGCGCTGGGTCTCGCCTACATCGTCGCGAATCTCAAATGCCGCGCGGTCGTGGTGATGGACGGAGATGGAGAGGACGACCCGGCAGACGTCCCGCGGTTGATCGAGAAGTGTGCCGCGGAAGGCTATTCGAAGATGGTCTTCGCACGCAGGACCAAGCGGTCCGAAGGATTCGTCTTCACCGTCTTCTATCAACTGTATAAGTGGTTCTACAAAGCGCTCACCGGACACGTCATCAGGTTCGGCAACTTCAGCGTGGTTCCGTTCGAGCTGGTCCGTCGACTCGTGGTCGTTTCCGAGGTGTGGAATCATTACGCCGTCGGCGCTGTTAAGGCAAAGCTTCCGTGCGTCGAAGTATCCGCGGCGCGCGGCCGCCGGCTGGCGGGCAAGCCGAAGATGGATTTCGGAGCGCTGGTGATGCATGGTCTAAGCGCGATCTCCGTCTTCAGTGAAGTGGTCGGCGTGCGGCTGCTCATGTTGAGCTCGGTTCTGATCGTTCTCGCCGCAGCGGGGATAACCGTTGTTGTTGGGATCAAGTTCGCGACTACGTTGGCGATTCCCGGTTGGGCATCTTACCTCGTTGCGTCGCTGACGATTATTCTGGTGCAGGCCGTGAGTCTGTCGCTGTTTTTCGTGTTCATGGTCCTCAGCGCGCGCAACAATGCGTTCTTTCTGCCGTTGCGCGATCACTGTCACTTCATCGATCGAGTGCGCAGCATCTTCTCAGTGGAATGACAGTATCGGCGTCTGGCAAAAGGCGGCCGGCGAAGGTTAGTAACTCACCGCGCCAGTCCCACCTGGGCTTGCTTGTTAAAGTAAGACTCGTTACAACGTCAGAAATCGAAAACAAAATGCACTAGCAAAGCCATGAAGGAAGCGGTGCTGACAGATCGACGTTCAGGTTGGCGCGGGCGCGTCGGCGACTACCTCGCTCTCGAACACAACGTCACGATTGCTTCAGCGGCAGTTTTCCTTCTCGGGTTTGGCGAGGAATTATGGAAGAAGTTCTTACCAAAATACCTCGAAGCGCTTGGTGCGACGACGCCAGTCATCGGTCTGTTCGGCACGGCCGAGGATTTCTTCGACGCTTGCTACCAATATCCGGGCGGCTTTGTTGCCGATCGTTTTGGACGGCGGCGAGCGTTCCTGTTCTTCATCACACTCGCCACAATTGGATACGTTATTTATCTGCTCAGCACGTGGTGGCCGTTCATATTCATCGGTCTTGCTTTCGTGATGGCGTGGCAGAGCATGGCTTCGCCGGCAATCTTTGCAGTGATCGGCGATTCCCTGCCTCGCGAACGCCGAGCGATGGGTTTCACTTTACAGTCGATTCTGAAGCGCGTTCCGATAGTGATCGCGCCGATGGTTGGCGGTTTAATGATCGCCTCGATGGGGTTGATCAAAGGTGTCCACGCCGGTCTCATCATCACGCTCGTGCTGGCGGCCGTCACGCTCGTACTCGTACTCAAATTCAGGGCGCCCACGCAGCCGCCGCATTCGATCAACATGCACGGCGTTTGGCGCTCGTTTCATCGCGTACTGAAGCGGTTACTAATTTCCGACATCATCATCAGAACGTGCGAAGGAATGACGGGCGTGCTCGCGATTCTTTACGTGACCAATATTCATGGCGTCAGTGTTGCCGCCTACGGCGCTCTTGTCGCGATTCAGATGATCACGTCGATCGTGGTTTACATTCCGGCGGGAAGAATCGCGGATCGAATCGGGCGCAAGCCTTTCGTCGTCCTGACGTTTTTGAGTTTTGCGCTGTTTCCCGTCGCGATTGTTTTCGCATCACGCTTTTCGTGGCTGGTCGTCGCTTATGTGATCGGCGGACTGAGAGAGATTGGCGAGCCTTCAAGAAAGGCGATGATCGTGGATCTTGCTCAGGACAACATCCGCGCGAGATCCGTCGGGCTTTACTATCTTGTGCGTAGTCTTTCAATCACACCGGCTGCGGCGATCGGCGGATTGCTCTGGAACATCGCGCCGCAAGTACCGTTCGTCACTGCCGGATTGATCGGACTGGTCGGAACCGTAGTCTTCATGGCGACAGTTGAGGAACGTTATGCCAGTTAGGAACGCATAACGATCAATGAGGTAAACGAAATGAAAGCGGTATCAAGACGGAAAGTGCTATCGACGCTCGCAACGGGTAGCGCCGGTTTAGCCATGTTCAGTAGGGGTCAGTTTAGGAAAATATGTTTCCCAAAGAAAACACAGCCTTTCGTTTTGTGTTCTCGATGAAATTGCTGTTTCCTTTGCGGCTTTGCGCCTTTGCGGGAAGACATCTCTTTTTGAAACTAACCCCTGACCGCTAATCCAAATGGGTGGCAACCCGATCATTCCGACTCTATACTAACAATATATCTCCCTCGCAATTCTCGGGAGGTTCGAGGTGCCCGCCGCGGGTTGGAAGCAGTTAACGCCCGTATACTTTTACGCAGCGATAGTTGTCTGCCTCATTTCACGCACGCACGGCGAGGGGTTCTCCTGGCGCCGGAACATCCTGTTAATTGCCGTCGGGGTTCTGAGTTGGACGTTGATCGAGTACGCGCTGCATCGATTTATCTTTCATTACAGCGCGCGCTCAGCTTTCGGCCAAAGATTAGTTTACGCCGCACACCTCTCGCATCACGAAAATCCGCGCGCACTCAGTAGACTCTTTTCGAGTTTGTTGATCAGTCTGCCGATTGCAACGGCGTACCTGCTGCTGGCGTGGGTCGCCACCGGTTCATTGCACACGGCGACGTATCTGTTTACGGGGCTGACGGCGGGATATCTCGTTTACGAATGGCTTCACTTCCAGGCGCACCATCGGCGACCTCGCCTTCGTTTCTTCCGCTATCTGCGGAAGTATCACCTGTTACATCACTACCAAACGCCTGAGCTTCGCTTCGGCGTGACCTCGCCGCTGTTGGACGTGATTTTCGGAACATATCGTCCGGTGCGAAAACCGCTGCGGCCCAAACGAACATTCCAGCCCTTTACTTAGCAGACTTCAACACGAAGCTGATCTCTTCATGCATACCCGTTCCCGACGTGCGACGCGTTATCTCGATACGGCTTAGTTCTGAAGCAACATCCAATAAGCTCGCGATGTTGCCTGAGAAGAACGTTTCGGCGAGCTTGCCGGCGTCGGTCTGCGGCTGAATCGAGTCTTTATCCAGCGTGTTCATGATGTCGTCAAACGCCGACTTGCGTTGATCGAAGCGCACGACGGTGAGGTCGTCGACAACGCCCGACGGGATCTCAGTTGAACGTTTGTTCGCGGGCGAAGCAAGCACCGACTTCAGCAGCTCAGTGCTGTTTGTGACTATCAACTCTCCATCGCGGACGGCATAGCAGATCTCCCATCCGAGCATCGGCAGGTGCACCTGCCGCCACGAAAATTCGTCTTCTTTCCGATCCTCCCACGCTGGTTCCGAGCCTTTCCCCGCTACAGTCAACCGGCCCTGCGCGCCGCGCGCGATCGCTTTCTCCAGAAGATCGCGTCTGAGGTTTCCCACAGATTGCAAATGAATGATGGCGGCTTTGCGAAACTCGACAAAGAGTGGGCCATCCGACATGTGCGGAACGGTTGTGACGACCGCGGTCGACGGACGAGCCGGCGCAAGCGCCTCGCCCAAGTCGGTGAACATTTGCCGCTCGACTTCGGCAGCTAACGGATTGCCACCAGGCTCCTCCGGTTCAACCGTGCGCGCGTCGTATGGATCGTCGATCAACGTGTCGTATCGCGAGCCAAGATACGAATAGCGATCGTAACCATAGTCATAGTCATCGTCGCCGTAGAAATCATCGTCACTATATGAGTCCCATGACCACGATTCGCCCGCCTGTCCGCTTTCAACTCCCGCACTGTCGAAAAGCGTGTCGCGCAAGAGCGCGGCAGTCAGTGCCGGCGTGTGGAGCGCGCGCACCCGCACGAAAGGCGCATCTTCAGGCGCCATCGAATAGAGCCGCCGCAGTTCAGCATCTGAAATCGGTTGACTGGCCGCGTGCACCTTGGCCGCGGTCAGAAACTCGCGCCGCTCGATCCATCTTCCTTCCTGTTGCTCCAGATCGAACATACCCGCGCGAATGTGTTTCAGGTCGTCGAAGTTTTGCATCAACCAGTAGTGCTTGAAGTAGTAATCCTGATTGAGTTTTGACTGGTCCACCCAGACAGTGAAGAAGTGGGGCTTCACCTTCTCGCTCAACGTCTTGAACGCCGGGTCGTCGGCGAGAGAGTCTTTCGGGTTTTTGCGATTGACGTTGGCGATGGTCCGCAGCAGCAGATCCTCGTTTGTCGCCAGTATGAAACGTCCATTGAGTGTGGCGAACGCGACGACCTGTTTTTGACGGCCGCGATCCGCGTCGACAGGTTGCCGATAATAGTCCGCGCCGCCGGGCGTCTCTGCTTCCTCGAACTGATCCTTGTTCGTGAAGAACTGAGTGAGTGCGACCTTCTCGTCGCTCATCGGCGCGATGAAGACGAGATCGAGCCGTCCAATGTCGTAGACGGCGAGCGCCGCTTTCGCTTCGGACGTGCCGGTGATCGTCGCCGCGTCGACATTGAAACCCAAAGCGGTGTTGAACTCTTCCCAGCGCGAGATGAGTTTCAGCACCAGATGTCGATGCTGCAACTGCCGGTAGTTCGTGCTGTTTAAATATCGGTCTTTGAGCTGCGAGCGGTCCCACTGTTCAATCAATGCCGGCAGGTTGGAAAACTGAGTATAGACGAACGCGCCTCGCGGCAGATCGTTCGCCAGCGCATACTCACCTTTCGGGACACGCGCCGGCCTCGCGAACACTATGAAAGCAACTGCGATCAGCGCCAGTACGATCGTGATTGTTCGCCGCGTCATTTAACGAACCTTCCCTCCTGCGAATTCCACACCAGGACTTCTTGTGGACCGTCGATCACCATCGCGCGCTGCGCTGCACGACGATGCCAATTGCTTTGACGAGCATGCCAACTGCCGTCCGTTTCCAACCAGTAGCTGTAATGTGGCGCCGGGCCTTTGAGCTCGAGGGTCTCTTCGGTCAGGTTACAAACGATGTTCGCTCCGTCGCCCTCACGCACGTAGGAAAAGATGCACCTGTTCACGCGATGTCGCTTCACGTCGCTCCAGTCCGCTCCGCTGTAGCCACTAACCGGCTCGATCGCTTCTTCTTCGATCTCCGCAACCTGTTTCAAAACGTCTCCCGTCAACCTCAACACGCGTGCTTTGCGGACGTAGGACGTCGCATCGCTGTGGCTCTCGCGAACCAATAACTGATGGATGCCGGGTTCGATCGTTTCCACGAGACTGAGCCAGTTCTCATACGGGTAGTCTTCGAAGCGGAGCCAACTGCCGACGGCGGCCACCAATCGCCAGCCGCATGATTGTTTCTTGAAAACCAGCGCGACCGGATGCTCGAACCGCACGAACGTCAGCAGCGCTTCCTCCCCGGGTGAGTCGTCAAGTTGTACGTACTGGAGCCGGGCGCGATCCGCTCGCTCCGGATAGTTGAGGTCACGCTCGTAGTCGTAATAGATCGTTCGAATGTCCGGACGCAGCAGGAGCCGCGTGAACATCGCTCTGCGCACGTCCACTTCAGGGCTCTTCAGCGCCGACAGCACCTCCTCCGGCTGGTTGAAATAATCACCTGTTGCACATGGCGAGACTGACTGTTCGCTCTGCTTGTGACTGAAGCGTCTCAGAAGACCGGCGACGATAGCAGCCAATAAGAAGCCAACGATGAAGCACGCGACGAAAGCGATAAGACGTGATTTCCAGCGCATTGATAACTCCCTACTCAGTCGCAACCAGTTTTTGATCGACTACGAGCGATATTCTTCGCACGCGGCCGGCGGCAGTCTGTAGTTGCTGTAAGTGGTCCAGACGGGCCTCCGTCGCCTTTTTCTCCGCCAGAGTATTGACGAGGGCGAGTCTTAGACGTTCCAACTCAACGGCGCGATTCAGATCGCCGAGCTGCTCAGCCGCGGTCGAGAGCAACGCGAGCAAGTTCGCGTGCGTCGTTCGTCTGCGACTCTCCGCTCGCGCTCGCAATGTTTGATAACCGTCGATCGTCTCCGGCACAGCCGGCAGTTGAGCTTCGTCCTCGTTTTGTTCGGCGGATTTGTTATTTGCCTGGAACGCAGCAATACGTTCGGCGACTCTCAATGCGGCGCGAGGTTGGTTCTGTTTCAGATACAGATTAACGATCTGCTCGAGCGACGGGTCCTCAGCAAAACCAAACGACTTCGCGACCGCCGGCTCCTGCGACGCGATCAAAGCTCTTGCGAAACTGTTCAAAGCATCGGACGCATTTCCCTTGCTCAGGATCGCATGCAGACTGCTCAAGTACTCATTCGGCGACGCTGTTTCCGCCGCGGCTATGAGCTTCGTCGCTTCATCCACGCGGCCTGCGGCATTCAGCGACAGCGCCTCCAGCGCTGTGTTCATCTCGACGTCGCTCGCGCTCAGTGGTCGAACACGTTCGCGAACGTTTGTCCAGACTGCGAGATCTTTCCCGGCGATTTCCGGCGTCAGCCAAACGGCTTGCCAGCGCAGAGTTCGCGTCGCGTTGCGGTCGGCAATCGTGGCAGCGAGGTTCTGAATCGCCTCGTCCTTGTTCCCGTTCACGGCAAGCAGTCGAATCAGCTCGATGCGATTCTCTTCATCCGCCGGCGAGGCGGCGAGTAGCTGCTGACGGAAGTTGATGGCCGAGTCGTATGCAGCAAACTCTCCTGCCGTTTCAGAGGCGAGTCGCAATGCGACGGTTCGGTCGAACTGGACGTCCTCGCTCTCCGGAGCACCACCGGCATGCGCGGCGATCCGCGGCATGGCCATCAGCGAGGCAACAGTCTCTTCCTTACGTTCCGGCGCGGTTAAGTTGACCATCGTTTGGAGCCACGTGATCGCCTCGTTCTTGTCTCCGCGCTCGAACGCGATACGGGCCAGCCCCGCAAAGTAGGCGGGTTCGAAATGGCCCAACGCGATCCCTCTCGCGTAGGCTGTTTCGAGCAGTTTGCGGCCTTCCGTCCCGTGACCTTCATCCGCGAGCAGAGCGACTGCATCATTCAATCGTTCAATGCTGGGCGGCATCGGTTGCTCTACACCGACCGCGTACTTGATCCCGACAAGCCAGTGGAGGCGGTCGATCGCTTGCGCGATGCGGCCGTCTCGAACGTCTAAGCGAACTGATGCGAGCCGCAACCAGACCGGACGCGCGAACCGGCGCTGAAGGTCTCGCTCCATCGACGCGATCAAACGCCGCGCTTCGGCGTTTTGACGGCGATCGATCAGGTAGTCGAGATACTCTTTTTCCCATTTGAACTTTGCACTCTCGGGTTCTGATACTTTGTAGTCACTCTCGTGATCGAACGCCGACTCCGCATCGCCGTCGTCGAAATTCGCTTCGCGCAGAGCAGTGTAGGAGTAGTCGCTGTCGTAAGTACGGAAGCCCTGGCTGCGTTCGATCAGAAGCTCATAAAACGGTCCCATTTCGTCGCGAGCGACGAGCGACTCGCGAAGGAGTAACGCGGGCAGGAAACGATTGTCGGGCGCGGCTGCGCACAACTGCGCGAAGACCCTGGCCTTGCCCGCGCCGCCCGGATCCCCGAAGGACCTGGCAAGCACGCGAATGAGGCGCTTGAAAGCGTCGACGTCTTCTCGTGAGTATTGATATGCGTATCCGTTGTCGTCGTCATCCGCAAAATCTTCCTTCAAACGCTCGACAACAAACGGCGTCGATCGCTTTCGCGCCTGCTCGGTGAGACCGTGCTTCGTCAGGGTTTCGAAATAGAAACGATAGTCGTCGACGCCGGCGTTTTTGTCGGCGATTAGCTTGTCCCACAACTGATTTGCTCTTTCTCTGTAGCCGCGGAGAAAGAACGCGGATCCCAGGTCGGCAATGATCTGCTTGTTCCCCGGCGCTGACTCGTGGGCCAACGCAAGATGCTCGATTGCCGGAACGGGATCTTCCGCTTCCAGGTACCAGCGTCCGAGTCGCGCCTGCTCGCCGATGTCTTGCGGCCGGTTCTCCATTCGCGCCGGCAGCAGCAATCGCGATTTCAGCTTCTGTTCGGCGTTGCCGGACGAATACAACCAGCGACCGTAAGTTTGCGCGAGTTGATACCACTCGTCGCCAACCAGTTGCAGCTTTGTATCCGGCTGCTGCTTGATCAATTCGCCAATCGATTGAAACTTCAATGCCGTCGTGAAGTAGTTTTCGCTCGCGCGCTCGAACTCTCCCAGTTGCAGACTCACTTCGGCACTTCGCGAAGATTTCCATGCCGGCGAGAGCGGCGAGTTTTCAATGGCCGTATGAACGAGCTCTTTGTCGCCTTTCGCCAGCAGAAACGTGATGAGCTGTAGCTGGCGCGAGGTCGGTTGCTGTGCGCGTGAACGCAGTTCGTCCCGGCCCGATTCTCCGTTTTCCCACAGCGCTTCGAAATAACGCTCGACCAGCGGATCGGCGGAGGTCGTGAGTTGCTTCTGGTCCGTGGGTCTTTCGAAATGTTCGCGCAACGCTTGCAACTCGAGCGAACTGTCACCCACGAGCCGCGCGTTCGTCGCTATCAGGCTCGCATAATCGAACCCGTCAGGCTGCGCATTGCGACTGCGTTCAGCCTGGAGCAGGTCGAGTATCTGTCTGTAAGCGCCGCAACGATCATAGAGATCGATCAGCGCGCGCAGATGCGTGTGATAGGAAGGCCAGTCGCGCGCCGAGTACGCGCGATCCTTGAGAGTCTTCAGCGTCTCTTCATCGAGCGAACCAAAGCCCGCGCGGCGGCTCAGGTTACGCAAGAACGGGAGGGTGTCGCCGTTGTCGCCGTCACGCAGAGTTGCACCAACCTGTTCGTGCAGGAACTGAAACAACCCGGCGAGCTCATCCCCGGTGGCTTTTTCCGTCGCGACACCGCCGACTGCGTCGACAACAGCTCCATCGAACGTCGCAAGCATCGATTGCGCTTTACCAGCGTTCGTTGATTTTGCAGTTTTCGCCTCAGCCGCGATGCGGTTGCGCAGTGTCCAGAGCCGCTTCGTGATTTCGTCGAGCCGCTCCTCAGACCTGACGGTCTGCACGTAACCCACAATGTCGGCGGCCCTGAGTTCGTTATTGAACGGGTTCGCCGCAAACGTGTTGTAAGCATTTCGATATGTTTCAGTCGCTTGCTTTAGATCGCTGCCGCGCAGTTGGGCCGCTTCAGCGAACTGATCGCTGACGGACAACGGCTTCACGATCTCCTGCGGCAACTTGCGGCGTTCGGCTTCAGCCTCGCGTTCACGGCCGGCCTTTACCAGGACGGCGATAGTTCGTTGGACATGCTGCGGATCGTCATTTGAAAACTCCTGGGCTTTGCGGAGCGCAGTGAGTGCGGAGTCGTAGTCTTTCGCACGTGTGTAAACGTCGGCGAGAGAGTCGTAGAGCTCGATCATCTCCGGCTGATTGTCGATCGCCGCGCGATACTGCCGCACGGAATTCGCAACATCGCCCTGCGCATCGTAGATACGCGCGAGCACGACGTTCCAGCGATAGTCCTTGTACGCCTCCTGCGAGGTCCGTTGATAGTACTTGAGCAGTGTGTCGCCACCGCCATAACGGCGGACGTAATTGATCGCCGCTTCGACATACTGTTCCTCGTCGGCGTCGCGGTTGATGATTTCGATGTGTTGCTCGATAGCTGACGCGTAGTCTTTCAAACGCGTGAAGGCGCCAATCATCTCCTGACGAAGCTGCGCAATCTGCGCGCGAGTCTCACGCGGATCCGCGTCCTGTTTTTTGACCGCTTCGACGGTGGCGCGGAACGTGGTCCGCAAGCCTTCCTGATTTCCGGTGCGAACGTAGATTCTCGCCAGCTCATGAAACACTTCGACATTCATTCGATCTTCGCGGTTTAGTGTTTCCAGCACCTGCTGCGCTGAAGCGAACTGCTGCATTTCAACGTGGCGCGCGGCCAGCTTGCGCCCGAACAGATAATGGAACCGGCCCAACCCCCGCCGCATACCCGATTGCAGCACTGCGACTGCATTTGATCTGAGACCCACGCGCCAAAACACGTCGGCGCTTTCTGACAGCACTCCATAGTTGTTCGGGTAATTATTGACGAGCGCCTGCAACACGTTTGCAGCCTGTGCGCGCTGTCCTTTTTCACTGTAAACGTCGGCCAGTTGCAGTCGGTAAGAGATGGCGGAGCGCGGACTGTTCGCAGTTGCGATCAAGCGTTGAAGCGCCGCCACCTGCGCAGCCGTTTCTTCGTGCGACGCGAACAGGTCGCGCGCGCGCGTGAGAAATGCAGAGGAGTCACTGCGGGTCACTTCCGCACGCAGTACGGCTGACGCCGCGGGCCAACGGCCGCTGTCGTTCAGAAAATCGGTGTATTCCCAAACAAACTCCCAGCCGTGCTCACCCCTGCTCTGCTTGTTGAACTCAGCGACGATCTGTTCATAAACACCGGGGCGTTTCGAAAGAGTGACCAGACGTCGTCTCGCGCGCGGCACGTCCTCGTCTTCATTCGCCAGGGCCTTGACGTATTCGGCGAGCGCCTCGCGCGGCTGATGTTTATCTTCCAGGATGACGGCGGCTTGAAACGCATAGAGCGTTGGATCATTCATCCGGCGTCGCAGGTTTTCGATCGTGCGTAGCGCGTCGTCGTATTGAAAGTAGTCCCAATAGATCGTGGCCGTTTCCAGGTACGAGTCTTCGTCTCCGCTCGCGATTGGAACGAGTTGTTCCCACTCCGCGCGCGCGTTGTTGTAATCGCCGAGCTCTGCCTGAATCTCGCCCGCGCGCGTGCGGTACGCGGCCACGGACGGCGCCGCATCCGCCAGCGCGTGTGAAATCGTCCCCGACTCTTCGAGGAAGCGGCGATTGTGTTGGCCGAATGAACGAGTGAAGCTGACGAGACGTTCAGCAAACTCCGGCGAGTTTGGATAGAGTCGATTCAGTTCGCGATAGGCATCAACTGCTTCTTCATAGTTTGAAAGCCAGGCTGCGGCGTCGGCGCGGAACAGTTTGTACGGCAACGAAGACTGACTTTCAGGCGTCGCTGTGTTGAGAGTGTCGCGTGCGCGAGTGAGATAGTTGCGCAGCTCATTACGGCTCGCGAGATGAGACAAAAACTCCACGCGCACTTCTCGCGATTCGAAGTAGTACTCGGCGACGAGCATGCGCCACTGGTCCCATTGTTTGTGCGCGCTGTAGTAATTCAACAGGCCGCTGACGAAGTGCAGATTGTGCGGGAAGCGCTGGTGTGCAAGTGAATACAGCGCGACGTAAAGCTTCGCGTCGAAGCTCGCGGGATCGGCGTTCTTGTTTCCCTGGATGAACTCCTGAAGATACCGTTCCGCTTCCGCATCGTTGACCTTCGCCAGCAACTCGCGCGAGAAGGTTTCGAATTCCGCTGTTCGCCTTTGACGTATAAACCAGCGCGCGAGGCGATCTTGCCACGTCGTCGAAGGAAAACTTCGCAACGCCTCCTGATAAACGCGCAACTGCTCGTCGACAAGGTTCGTCTGGCCCAACCACTGGAGCATCTGCTCGTACAAACCTTCTTCGTCGGGATACTTCTTAAGCTCCGCGGAGTAGAGCGCCAGAATGTCGGCGGTGCGATTGTCCTTTGCGAGCGACGCAACGTAACGAGACAGCACGGTCTGATAATCAACCGTGCTCACTTGCGTGTCGGACTCGTCGCTGTCGAGCTGAACGTCTTCGAGATAGTCGGGGAAGCTATAACCCGAATAGTAGTCAGGGGCGGAATCGTCGCTCCCGGGATTCGAGATGGGCGGATAGTAGGCTGTCACCGGCTTGACTGTTGTCGGTTCGGATCGCGCGTCCAGAGCCGGCTTGTTTTCGGAATCGGTTGACTCGCTCGCCTGACTTGAACCCGGCGCCAGCGTCTCGCCTTTGACTTTATGCTTTCCGAGATAGTCGAGAATGCGCTGGTACGCCGCGCGTTCGTCGTCAAACCTGCTGACCGCGATGTAGCAGTCGGCAAGTTTTAGAGCGACTTCGGCGTACGCAGGCGCATCGCCGTAACGCTTCTCGAACTCAGCCAGCGTCTCGGCGGCGACCTTCAGGTCTTTATTCGCCGAGTAGAGTCTGACGATGTCGAGGTACATCTGGGCCAACTCTGGCGCCGTTGGGTTCTCCTGTTTGTACGCCAGGAAGATGCGATAGGCCGCCGCGCGATTGAAACGTTTGACTGCCCGCTCCTCCTGAAGATCGAATTCGTTTTGCGGATCCGTGTCAGACAAAAGCAGTGAGAGGATTCCGCCAAAAATTCCAGGGTGCGGATCGGCCGTCGCTATGTCCTGGTAAAACTTGAGGTCGCCACGGGTCAGCGACGTTCTCTGCTCCCCCGCATCCGAGACCAACGCGAAGAGTTGGTACAAGACTTTGGCGCGCAGCGGGCTTCCGGGTTTGAGCTCACCTTTCAGGTAAAGCGTGTACAGAAAGCGTGACGCGGCTTCGCCGTAACCCGACGAGAGCAACAGACGAGAAATCGTGATTAGCTCATCCGGCTTCCAGGCAATCTGGCGTGCAGCTCTTGCCTTCTCCAGTTGAACGAAGACATCCGGCGATGAGGCTCCGGCATACTTTGAGTAATGGACCAGGCGAACGGCAGCGTCGAAGTCCACTGGATTACGGCGGAAGGCGGTGCGCAGCTCGTGGCCGTAAGCTCGGAATCGGTTGTGGTCCTTGAGAAAGTCGTAAAAGTTGTTCGAAAGCTCAGTGGGCCAGAACGGATCGAAGCTTTGCGTGTATACCGACTCCGCCTCTTTCGCTCTTCCCATGTCGTCCAGCAAAGAGACTTCGGCTTCGATCATCTCCGTGCGATATTCGGGAAAGCGATCTTTGTTTTCACGAAGCAGCTTCAGCGCGGCCTCGGAATCTCCCTGTTCGATGAGTTTGTCCTGGTACTGTTTGACGATGGCGAACGCCGAGGGATTTTGCTCGACGATCTTCGCGTAAAAACTCGGCGTGAGATATTTGTCGAGCAGATGCTTCTCGGCGAGCTCGATCAGCCGGCGGAAGACGTCGACGCGTTGTTCTTCCGGCGCTGTCGCGAGTAGACGTTCGAGCGTCTCCGCCTCCGCCGTGAATTGCGCTCGGCGGTCGAAAAACGCCGCCAACGTCTCGAGTGCTTCCTGCTTGTTGTTCGCGTGCTCGACGTACGACTGTAGCCCGCGAAGCGCATCGTCTTCGCGGCCGAGTTTTTCGTCGAGTTGAGCGAGCTTGAGCAGGAGCTGCGGATTGTCCCGATGGTTTTCAAGGACGGCCGCGAGACGATTTCGCGCTTCGGCAGTCGGGTAAGGAACGATGGCTTGCGCTCCGAAAAACTCGTGACGCGTGTAGAGCGCGGCGTCGATGAGCGCTGTACTTTCGTCGCCGGCGGCGGCTTTAATGTCGGGCTCGTTTTCGGCGGTCACCGATAACCATGAGTTGCAGATGAAGACTGCAACGAACACCGCCGCGATGACGAGTACGGCGTGAAAGATGAATTTAGTGCGATGTCGCTTAATGGCCCACAACATCTATCGGCACCTCGATCGTTGATTGGTTATGTGCGGCATCCTCGGCTGAGACCGTGATCGTGTAACGTCCGGTCGCCAGGCCTGCCGCTATACGCAGCTTCCCGACGTTCGTCTGATCCTTGCTGGACCAGGCCAGTTGCGCCGGCTGCGAGCCATACATCCGCGCAAAGAGACGCACGGTGTCGCTGTCGGCCGAGACCTTCACGACCAAATCCTCGCCTGATCTGACGGTTGTGTTGTCGAGTCTTACTTTCAGCGTTGGAGCATGACTATCGATCGCGAAACTCTTCGTTTCCTGATACGCGTTGCCGTCGCGGTCCGTCATCAGCAGGCGGCATCGATACGTCCCGTCAGGGAGCCACGACGGCGCAAGGAATCGAACTTCCCAAACGCCTTCGGATTGCAGGAACGTAAGCGGCAACGTCTCGCCAAACGGAAACACCGCGAAGACTGAGTTGATCGACCTATCCGTCCTGACTCTTAAAACGGGATCGCCCGGCTGGATCAATCGCGGTCGCAGCAACGCTCGCGGCGCTGCGATGAACGCCGTGTACGGCGTGACGAAACGATATTTCTCCGAAAGCTGAATGATTTCGGATATGTAGTCTTCCCGCTCGCCGTTGAGATCCATTTCGCGCAGCAGAGCGTCGACGCGAGCACGCGCCCAAACGCGCGGCAGGTGCTGGTGCGCGTCGGCAAACTCCGGCAGCACGACGTCGCGAGAGAGTTTTATTGACTGACTTCCAAACTGCGCCTGCATCGTTATCGCCGATCGTGGCGATGGCGTTCGATAACGTCCCACATAGGCGAGGCTCGAGCCGTCAAAACTGTAATCAGCAGTCGAATAGATTTGAAAAAGATTGTTCGCATCGGCTGAGGTTAAGCTCGGGTTTTCGATGGCGGTGCTGCCCACGTGCTCGAAAAAGATCTTCAATTCCGTAGCGATGTCTTCCGTCTCCCGAGCGCGCGCAAAGTAACCGTGGCCCAGTTTGGCGAGTTGTTCGAGCAGTGTTCCATTCGCATCGCTGCCGAGACCGAAGGCAAACACACGAGCCGCGTTGCTCTTGTCGTTCAGCGTCTTGATGATCTGCTTCAGATCGCGCGTGCCGGTTGTAGGGTTCGCGTCGGAGATCAGGACAATGCTTCGTTCCCCTACCGGCAATTGCGACGACACTTCGACTGCTTTCGCGAACGCTTTGCGTAGATCTGTCGCGCCGCCGAGCATCGAGTTCTTAATGAACGCGAGCGCGTTTTCGACGTTTTCAGGCGTGGCGGGCAGTGGCGACGGCGAGAATGTGTATGGCTCGTCGTTGAAGATGATCAGGTCGAAGTGGTCCTGTGGCGACAATGAATGCAGGAAATAATCGACCGCTTCAACTGCGCGTCTCAGTTTCTCGCCGTACATCGAAAGCGACGTATCGAGTAACAACACGACGTTGCGCGGCTGCTGCGTTTGCGTGTTCGCCTGCTCGTTGAAGATCGCGCGCGCCTCGAAGTAACCGGCCGGATTGCGCGTGGCGAGTTTGGGATCGCGCAAGTCGTAGCTCGAGATTGTCTCCGGCGCGCGGTAGGTAGTGAAAGAAAGCGTGCTCTCGGGAACGTCGATGCGATAGTCGAAGGAGAAGTCTTCCTTCAGCTCGACGTCACGAGCACTGATTTCCGCTTGAAACTCGTTCGGCTCAGATTTGGTGACCGTCAGCGGTAATTGTTGATTCGACTGCGCGATCGGCGCGATCGCATAATCGCTGATCACGTGGAGATGCAGGTTGAACTCGCCGACTCTTTGCGGATCGCCGAATGATGCTTTCAGCGGAAACGTGAAGTGGGACACGAGGCTGTCGACGGGCAGCATCTCCGTGTATTCCATTTCAATTCGCTTCGTTCCATACGGCGGGATCGGAACGACCTTCGCCGAGAACGATGAGCTGCCCTCATGTTCGTCGTCCTGCTGGAGCAATCCGGGATCGACCTGCTGTTGTTTGATCTCGCTGTAGACTTTGTTGGCGCGTCGCTTTTCCATCATGACGCCGGGAATGCGAGTGTCGCCGTCCCAAACCGCGAAGTCGAAAATCGAAGCGGCCGGCGGGAGGGCGAACAGGTATTTGCCTTCGAGTAACTGCGACGTGTGGTTGTCGAAGATCTGCAACACCTTGACGCGAGCGTGCTGGTTGTCGATTAGCACGTCGACGTTCATTACGTTCAGCGACAGCGTGTTTGGATCGGGCTTGCTGCCGGTCGAGGGAATCAAGACTCCCGATTGGGCTGAGATAAGCTGGCAGACGGCAACCAGCGGCAACAGGATGACCAGCGCTAAAACGATTCTTCTTCTCATGTGACTCAACGGCTTTGCACAAAAAACGTTTATCCTCCCGCCAAGACGCGAAGGCGCAAAGCGCCACCGCGTTGTTGAAGGATTTCTTTGCGCCTTCGCGCCTTTGCGGGAGAAGATCCCCAACTTAGGCGCACTTTTTGATGCAACCATGTGATTCAACCTGCGACTCCGTTCCAGTAGCGTTGTCCGATGCGCGCGATGCCGGCGGTCGTGCCGAAGTAGACGTACTTATCGTCGCCGGTGATGCTGAGCACCGTGCGCGCGGGCATCTCGCTGCTGAGGCGGCGCCATCGTTGCGAGTTCAGATCGACGACGAGCGCGCCTTCCAGCGTGCCGGCGTATAAACGCTGACCATCGCTCCACATCGCATTCGGGTTCACAACTGCTCGGCCCATCTCCGGCAGAAACGGTTGCAGCTCGCCGCTCGCAGTTAACTCGAAAACTCCGCCGCCGTACGTTCCGACGAATACTCGTGGGCCAACAGCGCACAAGGCCGTCACCCAGTTGTGTGTCAGTTTTGAATTCGTATCTTTGAAGACGCGGTTGACGCGGCCGTCCTGAAGCACCGCAAGTCCTCCGAGAGTTGCGACGTACAACCTTCCGCCGTGATTCAAGACTGCGTAGAGGCTGTTGCTCGGTAAACCCTGGACCGTCGTCACGCCGCGAAACTTGCCGCGCACGCCGAGCGAGAGTCCTTTGCTCGTCGCCAGGACGAGCATCGACTGATCCGAATGCCTGTTCCTGTCGTCCAACTGCGTCACCTGCATGATCGAATTGCTCAGTAAGCCGTCCGCGGCGGACAGATGTTCCGTCGCGGCGAGGCTTGAATCGAAACTCAGCAAGCCCGCTGAGGAGGCTGCGAGCATCTTCTTCGACGCGACGTCCGCGACGAGCGAGTTGATCTCGCGAGCCGACTCCGATTCGACGTGTGCCACCAACGTTCCCGCTGGTCCAAGCACGTCGATGCCGTTGCGAAACGTTCCGGCCCACAGTCGTGTTTGTGAATCTACTGACAGTGCGGAGATCAGATTGCTGGTCAGCGACTGGCGGGTTTCGCCCCAACGAGAGAACCGAAGTGTTGAGTTGCTATCCGCCGCGCGGTGAACGCCGTCGCTGGTCAGCAGCCACAGATCGTCGTCGAGTGTCGCGACTCTGGAACCGGTTGAAAGCGAGGCCCTGTTCCAGTTTGTCGGGATGGTGCGTCGGAGGTGCGACAGATCTGCATCGCCAGGCAGTGCGAGTGTCTCGCCGTTGTCTTTGCACAGCACCAGCTTTCCGTCGAACTGAACGAGGCTCGACAGTGACGGCAAGGCTGTGATTGACAGGAAACGCGCCTGCCCTCCGTCGGTAGTCGCGAGGTTCGTGAGCGGCGCAGTTGCGAGACCATAGTCAGACGCGACAAAAACGTTTTGTTCATCGGCGGCGATGCCCACGACGCGGTTCGACAACAGACCGTCTGCGACGGTGAAGTGTGACCAGCGCGCGCCTTCTTCGGTCCATAGACCATCAGAAAACGTACCCACGAACAGTCTGCCGCCGCTTCTCGACAGTAAGGTGATCTCAGCCAGACGTTTATGTTCAGCGCCGGCTTTGATCTCCTTGAACTGCGAGCCGTCGAAAGCGATCAACCCGCCGGCTCTCGTACCGATCAACAGCCGGCCGGAGTCTGCGAGCAGCGCATCGATCGATTGAGACGCGCGGCCGGTCCAGCGATAGGCTTCGAATTGACTGCCGTCGAACGCGACGAGGCCCGAAGTGCGCGTGCCGATAAATAGTTTTGAATTGAAGATGGCGAGACTGAGTAGATCGCTTTCGGGGAGTCCATCAAGAACGCTGTAGTGGCGCCGGAGCTTCCCGGTTGCGTCAAACTCAACGAGTCCGCCGTCGGTCGCAACGAAAATCGAGTCGTTGAATCTTTCGATCGCTCTTGTTGCTTTGTAACTCTGCCAGATGCTGACGGCGGGATTGTCGATTCGTGAGTAAGACTTGTGCTCGAACGGTATCAACGACTGTATTTCGAGTGATGACCGGCCCTCGGCAATGCTTCTGTCCGCCCGCTGCTTGACGAGCCACGCTGCCAGCAGGGCCGCAACCAAACAGAGAATAACGCCGAGGATCAGCGTCCTTTTATTTAACATTCGCCGCTGCGGCATCCGTCCGTCCTATTCGATCTTGAATGCGTAGAACGAGATGATTATCGGGATGTAGGAGAAGATGTTAGAGGTGATGTGGCCCAGTGAGTGGCTGAGCGATTACTGTTTAATTTCGCGGATAACCCCACACGAGACAGTGTGGATACACACAGTGCGGCGCTTACCCGGTGTTTCGTAGCCCGGCGGCGATGCCGTTGATCGTTGCGGCAAGCGCGTAGTTCAGGGCGTCGGTGTCTTCACCTCGACGCTTACGGCGCAGCAGTTCGACCTGGATCAAACTCAGCGGATCGACGTATGGATTTCGCAACCGGATCGAACGCGCCAGCACGGGATTCTTTTCGAGTAACGTCGTCTGACCGGTCAAACGCTGGACCACCGCCTTCGTCCGCTCAAACTCCTCGAACAGCATCCCAAACACTCGATCGCTCAGCGACGCATCAGAAACCAACCCTGAATACAGACGCGCAATCGCCAGATCAGCTTTCGCTAACCCCATCTCGACGTTCGCTATCAACTCGCTGAACAATGGAAACTGCGTCATCAATCGATCCAGCAACTCCGCATTCGCCGAACTCTCCGACGAGAACCGTTCCAGCGCGAAACCGACTCCAAACCACGCCGGCAGGACATGCCGGCTCTGCATCCAGCCAAACACCCACGGAATCGCCCTGAGATCGTCGAGACTGCGCCGGCCACTTCGACGCGTGGGCCGCGAACCGATCCGCATGTGCTCGAGTTCTTTAACCGGAGTCGCTTCCTCGAAGTAGATGAGTATCGCTTCGTTGTCGGCAATCTTTTCTCGATAAAACTCGAACGCGTCGCGCGACATTTTCTCCAGTGCCGCTTCGCTCTCCTGGTCCAGATCCGCGACGTTATCCGACAGCGACAGTGCTTCAAGCGACGCTGCAACAGTCAACTCCAGATTTCGCTCGGCGAGAACGCGATCCGAGTACTTCCAATTCATCACTTCGCCTTGTTCGGTGATCTTTATCTGACCGGTGAAAGCACCACGCGGCTGCGCGATGATGGCGTGATGGGTTGGTCCACCACCGCGGCCAACCGTTCCGCCGCGACCATGGAACAACGTTAACTTTACGTTGCACTCGGCAGCGACCCGATGCAGCGCCCGATGCGCTTTGAATATCTCCCACGTGCTGGTGAGCATTCCGCCGTCCTTGTTCGAGTCGGAGTAACCGAGCATCACTTCCTGGCGGCGGCCCCACGAGTCGAGCAGACGCGCGTAGTCGGGACTGGTCCATAAGTTCCGGCAGATCTCCGGACAGTTGCGCAAATCCTCGATCGACTCGAACAGCGGCACGGGCATCAGGCCGGGATCGGATTCACCCGGCGACGCCACCTGCACACCGCTCAACTCAGCGAGCGACGCCAGCGCGAGGACGTCCGCGGCTGACCGGGTTCCGCTAATGACGTAACTGCGGATTGCTTCGGGTGGATAGTCGCGCTTCAAATCGCTGACCATCTTCAGCGAGTTGAGCAGCGTCGTCGTTTCCTTCGACGGTTCAGGCGGAAGACTACCCTCGCTCGCCGTAACGACGTTTGAAAACTCGACCAGCGCACGTTTATGAACGTTCGCATGCTCCCGCACGTCGAGCGTGTGCAAGTGAAAGCCGAAAGTATCGATCTGGCGCAGCAGCGGATCGAACAAGAACTGCGCGACGCGTTCGCCGCCGTTTTCAGAAAGACTCTGACGCGCCACGCTCAGGTCCGCCCTGAACTCAGCAGCGTCCTTGTACGCATTCGCGTTATCAGGTTCGTCTTGCGCGAGCAGCAGACGCGCCAAAACATAATCCAGAAAACGTCGATACACTTCTTCCGCGGGATGTCTCTCCGGGTTGAGATCAGGCGCCGAAACAGTCTCCGCATACGAGCTGAGCGCCGCCTGGAGTTGTGGTGACACGGGCACCTGGTGCGTCGAAGAGCTGAGCTGCCAGATCAGATCGTTCACTCGGTCGACGTAGTAGCCGAGAATTGTCTGCCGAGCTATCTGCAACGCATCGCGCGTACACGCGGGCGTGACCAGCGGATTCCCGTCCCTGTCGCCGCCGATCCACGACCCGAACCGCAGCACGCGCGGCAACGAACTCGCCGGCAACGAACTCGCCGGCAACTCCTCGCCGTACGTTTCACGAAAATCATCCGCGAGTTCCTCATAAAGCGCCGGCAAGGTCTCGAACAGAACACTCGGATAGTAATCAAGGCCCATCCTGATCTCGTCGCGAACTCTCGGCTGCCGCCGGCGCACTTCATCCGTCTGCCAGAGCGCCGTTATCTCCGCCATCATCGCCTGCTCGTGCTGTTCAGACTCTCGCTGCGTCAACGGCAGACGGTCCAACTGTTCGAGCTCAGTCGCGATACGCTGGCGTTTGAATAACACCGTGCGTCTCGCAACTTCGGTCGGATGAGCGGTGAATACGAGTATGACTTCGATCTTCGCCAGCCACTCGAGCGCCTGCTGTTGAGTGATGCCGGCATCACGCATCCGGCGCAGCGTTCCGAGAAACGATCCCGGTTGGGCCGGCAGCTCCGGAGACGCCTGCGCAGCGCGTCGCCGGCGTTTGCGATGATTCGTTTCGGCGAGATTTGTCAGCTCGAAATAGATCGCGAACGCTTTCGCCATCTGGTGCGCCTCGGCAATATCCAAACGACTGACGATTCCCTCCGCACGCTGCATCAAGCGCTGCTCGTTCTCGATATCGCGCAACCGTTGCGCATGCAGTTCGCGATGCTCAATCAACAACAGGCGCAACTCTTCAACTGCCGAAAACAAGTTGTCCCCAACCTGTTCCTTCAGCACCTCGCCAAGCAAACGGCCCAGCGACCGCACGTCGCGGCGCAACGGCGCTTCCTTCTGATCGAGATCCTGACTGGTCAGCTCCGCCAGCCGCGCGGCCTGATCGTGTACGTTCCAAAGTCCCGGCATGCGTCTATGCCCATCATAACAAAGTGGCGGCAAGTGTATTATTAGCTGAATTCTCTTTAGCGTCTTATCAGGGCAGACAAACGAAACATGAGACCAACGTGGACAGTCCATAAATTTGGCGGCACCAGCCTCGCCGATGCCGATCGTTATCGGGCCGCCTGTGAAATCGTTCTTTCCAAACGATCGAATGAGCGCGTCGCGGTGGTGGTTTCTGCGATGGCCGGCGTCACCAATGCACTCATTGAAGCCGTAAACCTGGCGTCACGTCAGGACGCCTCCTACTTAAAAAAACTTGCGGACCTCGAAGCCCGGCACGTTCAAACGATCGCCGCGCTGCAACTTCAAAACACTGCTCTCCGCGATACCGTGGTCTCCGATTTCACCGCGCTCAAGGAGGTGCTGAGAGGTGTTTGGATCACCAGGTTCGCTTCCGAGCGCATCGGCGAGTTCGTCTCGGGTCATGGAGAGCTGTGGTCGGCCCAGATCATGCACGCCTATCTCGAGTCGTTAAATCATCGCTCGTCATGGCTCGACGCCCGCGATGTGCTCGTAGTTGATCCCGACACCATTACTGTCGCGTGGGAACTCTCGAAACAGAAATTGGAAACCTGGCAGGCACAACGCGCGGAGTCGGACTTCCGTATCATCACCGGTTATATCGCCTCCACGCATGACGGAGTCGCGACGACGTTGAAACGTAACGGCAGTGACCTTTCAGCTTCCATCTTCGGCGCGCTCCTGGGCGCGGAACACGTCACGATCTGGACCGACGTCGAGGGAGTGTTCAGCGCTGATCCGCGAAGGGTTCCCGACGCTGTAGTGATCCCGGAACTCTCCTATCAGGAAGCGGCCGAACTTGCGTACTTCGGAGCAAAAGTAATTCATCCCGCTACGATGTCGCCTGCGATCAAGCACGGCATCACGATCTGGATTAAAAATACGTTCAAGCCTGAGGCGCCGGGCACGAAAATATCCTCCAAATCACCAAAGGACATGCCCATCAAGGGTTTCGCGACGGTGGAAGACATGGTCCTGGTCAACGTGGAAGGCACCGGCATGATAGGCATTCCCGGCGTGGCCCATAAACTTTTCGGCGCGCTCAGCGCCGTCGATGTCTCAGTCGTCATGATCTCGCAGGCAAGCTCCGAGCATTCGATCTGCTTCGCCGTTCCGCGTGTTCACGCAGAGCTCGCAAAAACGACAGTTCAGGAGACGTTCGTCGTCGAGATGCAGCGCGGAGAGGTCCAGACAGTCGACCTGACGGAGGGTTGCTGCATTATCGCCATGGTAGGCGACGGCATGATCGAGAAGTTAGGTATGGCCGGCAAGTTTTTCAGCGCGCTGGGAAAGGCCGGCATCAACGTAAGGGCAATTGCACAGGGATCTTCTGAACGCAACATCTCGGCGGTCATCGAACAGGCAGAAGCGACGAAAGCATTGCGAGCGATGCATTCCGCGTTCTACCTGTCGGACCAGACGCTGTCCATCGGCGTGATCGGCGCCGGCCTGATTGGTGGCACGCTGCTTAACCAGCTTCACACTCGCATTGAAGAGCTCAAGCGTCATCGCGGCATCGATTTGAGAGTGCGAGGCGTTATGAACAGCACCAGGATGATCCTGGCCGACCAGCGGCTCGAGCTCGATAGTTGGCGCGAACAGTTAGACAAAACCTCGCAAACCGCCGACTTCGAGACGTTCGTCAATCACGTAAATGCCGACTACCTGCCGCACGCTGTTCTGATCGATGCAACTGCCAGTGCCGAGCTACCCGCGCACTACGAGACCTGGCTCTCGAAGGGGATCAACATCATCACGCCGAATAAGAAGTTCAACGCGGGGCCGTTCGCGGCATATCGCAGCTTGCGCGAAACGGCCCACAAACATCAGCGATACTTCCTTTACGAAACAAACGTGGGCGCCGGGTTGCCAGTTATTCAGACGCTTCGAGGCCTCGTCGAAACGGGCGATGAAGTCATCAGGATCGAGGGCGTGCTCTCCGGCACACTTTCTTACATCTTCAACTCGCTTGACAGTGGTCGCGCTTTCTCTGAGGCGGTTCGAGAAGCGCACGCGTTGGGCCTGACCGAACCGGATCCACGCGAGGATTTATCCGGGATGGATGTTGGTCGCAAACTAATCATTCTGGCTCGCGAGATGGGACTTGAAGTCGAGCTGGATGGAGTTCACATTGAAAGCCTGGTCGCGGAAGATTTGCGAAAAGGAACGGTGGATCAGTATCTCCAGTCGCTCGGGCAACACGATCAGACAATGGCGGCATTGTTGAAGTCGGCGCACGATCGGGGTGAGGTTGTACGATACGTCGGCACGATCGACAGTAACGGCGACTTGTCAGCTCAACTGCGCAGCTACCCGATGGACCATGCGTTCGCAAGCCTGACCGGCAGCGACAACATCGTGAGCTTCCAAACGGCACGATACAATTCTCAGCCGATGATTGTGAGAGGACCAGGCGCCGGACCGGAGGTGACCGCGGCTGGTGTCTTTGCCGATTTGCTCAGACTCGCTTCATTCCTCGGCGCACCACATTAAACCTCATGCACGATTTGGTCATCATTGGCGCTGGTCCAGGCGGAATCGCCCTCGCAGCCGAAGCACGCGCGGCCGGTATCGACTCGTCTCAAATACTGCTGCTGGAAAAGGCTGATCACCACAACGCCGCGATCCGCCAGCTTTATCCCGATCAGAAACTTACTACGGCTAACTACAAAGGCTTCGACGCCAAGTGCGAAGGACTGCTGTGCATCAATGACATGTCGAAGCCCGAGACACTGGCGTTCTTCGACAAGGTAATCAACGACTATAAGATAAACATCGAATACGGCGCCGAAGTCTTACGCATGGAGCGCATCGACGAGCCGAACGGCGCGCGCTTTCGCATCAACACCTCAAAAGGCGTCTTCGACAGTAAAGTTCTCGGCGTGGCGATCGGCATTTTTGGCCGGCCCAACCGACCGAAGGAATACTCATTTCCGCCTTCGCTTCGTCAACGTCTTCTGTTTGACATCACGTCGGTTCAGATCCGAAACGAGAACGTGCTGGTCGTCGGCGGCGGCGACACCGCGGCCGAGTACGTTCAGTATCTTCATGAAGCAGGTAACCGGGTTACTCTCTCCTACCGCCAGGCAGAGTTCGTTCGTTTGACCGATCAGAATCGCGCTGCGCTCCTTGCACGAGAGCAACGCAACGAGGTCGAGATACTCCGCAGCACAAACATTCTTCGCATTGAAGACGACAACGGCCGCCCGCGCGTTGTTTTCCGTGAAGACGCAGTGGCGCCCCGAACATTTGAACGTGTGATCTATGCGCTCGGAGGCACAACACCCATAAACTTTTTGCGGACTCTGGGAATCACTTTCAACGACGCTGGTCCGATTTTCGACAAGGCCGGCGCGACCAATGTTCCAGGTCTTTATTTGCTCGGAGATTTAGCCGTCGGCAGGAAAGGCGGCTCGATCATTACTGCCTTCAACTCCGCGGTCCGTGCGATGAAACGTATCTGCGCCAGGGACCTCGCGTGCCATCCCATTCCCGCTGAGCGTGGCTGATGAAATTACCGCTAATGGGGTATTCAACTACTGGTCCATTGTAGTATTCTTCTCCGCCTAAATCGGACATTCCATCTGCAAACGTCTCTCTTCGGAAGAGTCTGCGAAGAGGAAAGCCGCACCGCAATTCCCCCAGCCGAACAACGCCACGCTATTTGAACTAGGAGGATACTAATGACCCAGACCAGCGCTACACCGGCAACCGGCGAACAGCCAGTCGACAAGAAAGCAATTCGTCCCTTTAGTGTGAGTTTCCCTGAAGAGGCGCTGACGGACCTGCGCCGCCGCCTCGACGCGACACGGTGGCCCGATAGAGAGATCGTCAACGATCAATCGCAAGGCGTGCAACTCGCGACCATGCAGAAACTCGTCGAATACTGGCGGACGGAATACGACTGGCGCAAGTGTGAAGCGAATCTCAACGCGCTGCCGCAGTTCATCACCGAGATCGACGGTGTGGACATTCACTTCATTCACGTTCGCTCGCAACATGAAGAGGCGCTGCCGCTCATCGTCACGCACGGCTGGCCCGGATCGATCATCGAACAACTCAAGATCATCGATCCCCTGACAAACCCATCGGCCCACGGACGCAGCGCGTCGGACGCGTTTCATCTGGTAATTCCATCGATACCGGGTTATGGGTTTTCCGGCAAGCCTGCCACGACGGGCTGGGATCCTATCCGCATCGCACGCGCCTGGACCGAGTTGATGAAGCGCCTGGGATACACGAAGTACGTGGCGCAAGGCGGCGATTGGGGCACGCCGATCACAGAGCAGACCGCGCTGGCAGCGCCTTCGGAGGTGCTCGCGATCCACACGAACATGCCGTTCGCCATGCCGGACGCGATTGCGAAAGCACTTTTCGCCGGCGGGACGGTGCCGTCGGACCTGACAGCCGAAGAAAAGCACGCGTACGAGCAACTCGATTTCTTCTTCAAACGCGGTCTCGGTTATGCGCTGGAGATGGGCAACCGCCCGCAGACGCTGTACGGCCTCGTCGATTCACCCGCTGGCCTCGCCGCGTGGATCCTCGACCACGACTGGACCAGTCAGGCGCTGATGGCACGCGTCTTCGACGGTGAAACGGAAGGACTTACGCGAGACGACATCCTCGACAACATCACCATGTACTGGCTGACGAATACGGCGATCTCCTCCGCTCGTCTCTACTGGGAAAACAAACTGACGTTCTTCGTGCCGTTGGGCCTCACGACGCCCGTTGCAGTAACCGCGTTTCCCGACGAGCTCTACCAAACGCCTCGAAGCTGGGCCGAGCGGGCGTATCCGAATCTCATCTATTACAACAAAGTCGAGAAGGGCGGCCACTTTGCTGCATGGGAGCAGCCGCAGATCCTGTCCGAAGAGATCAGCGCCGCGTTTAGAACCGTACGTGGTCAATTAACGTCCGCCGCAGCCCACTAAACGCGCCAAACACATTCGAAGAGGCCCAAACCGGCCCAGGTGTGATTACGATCACGCTTGGGCCGGGTCTTCGTTTGGCCAAAAGACGATTAGCCGGTATTATCCCGTGTCTTCCCGTTTTCCTTGCCGGGCCCACAATCCTGGCCAATCGAACACAGGGCGGTTACTGCTAAGGATTTTCCTGTAATGCTGTCAAAGCGTCATTATTTACTCCCACTTGCCCTGCGGTATCGCTGGTTGTTACTCGTAACGATACTCGCTGCCATCTTCATCGCCGTTTTCCCCGTCGCACAGAGAGCTGAGCGCCAGTCTCCACAAGGCCCGCGCCGTCCACCTCTCCAGGCGTTGACTGAACGAGCCAAAAAGAGAACGTATCCGACGGCCGCACCAGGCGAGATCCTCGTCCGTTTTCGTCAGGGATCGACCGGCAAGCGTCTGGGCCGCCAGGTCGTGACTGAGAGAACCGGACGGCAGATCGCGATGACCGTCAAAGCCATCGGTCCGGGTTCGGAGATCGTCGAAGGACTGCGCATTGCGCAGGTCGATCCCGCCGACACGAGCAACGCCATCGCAGCACTTCGGGCGCGTCCTGACGTCGTCTACGCTGAACCTAATCTCATCCGCAGGGCGCTGGTCACGCCGAACGATCCGCGATTCCCCGATATGTGGGGACTCAAGAACACTGGCCAACGCGTGAGTTTTGGCGGACATTCCGGAACGGCCGGCAACGACATTCGCGCTGAGCAGGCGTGGGAAAGCATGACCGGCAGTCGCAACGTTGTCGTCGGCGTCGTCGACACCGGAATCGACCTCAACCACGAAGACCTGCGCGACAACATCTGGGTCAACAAAGCCGAGATCGCCGGCAACGGTGTTGACGACGACGGAAACGGATTCGTCGACGACATCAACGGCTGGGACTTCGCACATAACGACGCCAGCGTCTTCGACTACACCGAACCTACTTATCCGCCGTCTGACACCTATGCCGGCGACTTTGACGATCACGGCACACACGTCGCCGGCACGATCGGCGCGCTGGGCAACAACGGCGTCGGCGTTACCGGTGTCAACTGGCAGGTGAGTTTGCTGCCGCTCAAGTTTTTGGTCGACGACGGACTGGGAACGTCAGCGGATTTATTGAAGGCGCTCGCTTATGCAAAAGCGATGCGACAGCTCTGGGACTCTTCAGGCGGCACGAAGGGCGCCAACATTCGCATTCTGAATAACAGTTACGGCAGCGAGGGATTTTCTCAGGCGGAGCTCGACGCGATCCGCTCGTTGAGCGACGTTGGAATCCTTTTCGTGGTCGCAGCCGGCAACGAAGCCGTCTCAAACGATCTCTTTCCGGTCTATCCGTCGAACTACACGTCTCCGAATTTGATCTCGGTCGCGGCTTCGGGCGGCGGCGGAATCAGGGCATCGTTCTCGAATTTCGGCGAGGCGACTGTCAACGTGACTGCGCCCGGCGAGTACATCCTGAGCACCACGCCGAAGAACACTTACGACTTCGCCAACGGGACCTCGATGGCCGCGCCGCACGTTTCCGGCAGCGCCGCGTTGCTTTGCGCGCTCTCGCCGAACATCACGATGCAGAAGCTGCGCGCGATCACGATGTACAGCGGATACGCCGCGCCGTGGCAGTTCCAAAACGTGTTCCCGATTTCAACCGGCCGCGCGGTCGACGCGAGCAGGGCGTTGCAAGCGAGCAGCAGCCCGGATGTAACAGCGCCCGGAGCGGTCACAAATCTGACGGCGCAAATCAGCGATACATTTCCAAACTATACGCTCATCTGGACCGCGCCCGGTGATGACGGGAACGTCGGGAAAGTCACTGCGTACGAGGTTCGCTTCTCCGATACGAACCTGAACGACGCAAACTGGGACATCGCGCAACCGATGGCTGGTCCCGTGCCGAACGATCCCGGTATCACTCAGTTTGTGACAACGAAAGTCCTGTGGCGGCATCCGTCAGGCTTCATCGGCGTTCGCGCCGTGGACGACATCGGAAACAAAGGTCCGATCGCGTCAGTTCCCTATTCAGTGAATGTCGACGTGGGCGATCCTTACACGATCGCCGAGTCAGCAGCGGCGCCCGTTTCAACCGGCGGCACGGCGCTAGGGCTGGTTGGCGACGACCAGTTCAAGACCGTCCAGTTGCCGTTCTTCTTCAGGTTCTACGGCATCGACTACACGTCGATCAGCGTGTCGACGAACGGTGCGCTGTATTTTCCGTTTCCGCCGGACGACGATTCGATCAGCCTCGAACGTTGGTTGAACGGCCGCCGCATGATCGCAGGGTTGTGGGACGACCTCCGAACCGACCGCCGTGCGGGTGACGACGTTTACGTCATTCAGGATCAGGACCACATCATTTTCCGATGGCAGGCAGTGACGTACGACGCGCCGATCGGACCAAACACGACGCGCGGCGAGAACCCGGTCAGTTTCGAGATCGAACTTCGCTTCGACGGAACGATCATCATGCGCTACGGCGACGGCAACCAGAAACTGTTCCCGGTGGTTGGTATCAGCGGCGGATCGCCGGACCCGTACGTTTCGCAGTCGCACACGTCCGAACGTGCGCCGAAAGACATGCCCAATGCGGGGACGCTGGTTTTCGCGCGCCGCAGTCCAGTTTCGCGCGGCGTGCTGACCGTGGCCTCGTCGAACCCGGCGAGCGGAGTCAACATCACTGTCAGTCCGAACGACGCTTCAGGCGCAGGAAACGGTACGACTCAGTTCACTCGTTCCTATAACCGAGGCACAACAGTCACGCTCACCGCGCCGACTGTTGTTAACGGAAACAAGTTCAGGAAGTGGGACCGCGACGGACAGGATTGGAGTGGAACTCCCTCGACGACTGTATCCGTCAACGGCAACGTCACAATGACGGCCGTTTACGTCACCCCACCGGTTTTGACCGTGACGTCTTCAGGCGCCACCGGCGTCACCATAACCGTCAATCCGAACGACAATAACGGATTGGGCAACGGCACGACGCCTTTTACCCGCACTTACGACATAAATACCGGCGTAAGCCTGGTCGCGCCCGCGACTGTCGGTGCGGCCACTTTTTGGAAGTGGCAAGTCGACGGCGTCGATTACACGCCGGCTCTAGACGCGCCCATAACACTGAACGCCGATCACACGGCAACGGCCGTCTACATTCCAGCTCCCACACCGACGCCGACTCCGACGCCCGTTCCGGGACTCAGCACGCAACCGATCGCGTTCTCGAAAAAGAGTAGTTCGCCGAGCGGAGGACTCGACGTGTTCGTCGTGAACACGGACGGCACGAACGTCGTGAACTTCACAGACGCAGCCGGCGACGACTTCCGTCCCGGTTGGTCGCCAGACGGCTCAAGGCTCGCTTACACGTGCCTGAAACAACCTGACGGCTCGCTCGGATCTCCGCAGCGCATCTGCTTGCGTAACGCCGACGGCACCGGTTTCACCGTGCTATCAAAAGGATTCGAAGAAGACTTCGGCCCAACGTGGTCGCGCGACGGAAGCCAGATCGCTTTTACCTCGTTCGTCCCAGGGTTCCAGACGTTCATTTCGATCATGAAGCCGGACGGTACGGGCCGCTTCCCGCTCGCGATCTTCTCAGGCGCAGCTAACCCAGACTGGCATCCCGACGGATGGACGCTGACGTTTGAGCTCGTCAACTCGATCTGGAATTACAACATGCTCACGCAAACCGGTCTGCGCCTGACAAATCTGACCGGTGACTCGCGACCACGTTACTCGCCTGACGGCTCGAAGATCGTTTTCCAGAGCACTCGCGACGGACAGTCGGAGATCTACGTCATGAACGGCGACGGTTCATCGCCAACAAGGCTGACAAACAATCCCGCATTAGACACGGCGCCGTCATGGTCACCTGACGGAACGAAGATCCTCTTCACCTCGTTACGTGACGATCCGATGAATCCCGCGCTCTACGTGATGAACGCCGACGGCAGCAACCAAACACGGCTGACGACGGGCAGCGATGGTGTCTGGCGTCCAAGTCCGGGCGCACCCGTTATCTTCATGCAGGAAGGTACTGCGAACGCAGCCGCAATCAATTCAGTAACTTTTGTACGCGGGCCTTTCAAGATCCTCGACTCCAACAACTTCAGTCTCGACGGTCACACACGTGTAATGCTGTTCACGTCGAGCCTCGGAATCATCTCTCCTCCCATTCCGTCAACGTCGACGTTGTCCGTTCAGGCGAATGGCGTTAATCTGCCGGTTGAGAACGTTGGGCCGGTCACAGGCGTAAGCGGTATGAGCGGCTCCTTCATCGTGGTCAGACTTCCCGACGGGCTACCGTCAGGCAACCTGTCTCTGACGGTCACTCTGAACGGCGCGGCGAGTGCGGCAAGAATCTTGCAGATTGCGCCATAGCTCTTAAACTAAAGAGCGAAGATGAACTTTCTGAAACCGATCGTTTTCAGCTTCGCAAGCTTTGCACAGAACGTTCGTCCGAGGTGGAGATCTTCTCCCGCAAAGGCGCAAAGGCGCAAAGAAATCCTTCAAAAACGCGGTAGCGCTTTGCGCCTTTGCGCCTTTGCGCCTTTGCGCCTTTGCGGGAAGGATGATGATTTTTTTGTGCAAAGCCAGCTTCGCACTCGTGTTGGCGATCGGCGTCGCCCACGCACAAGACTCGACTGTCGAATCCGGCAAGGTGACACAGGGACGCCTTTACGAATGTGCGAAACTGTGGGAGCTCGTGGGATTTACAAACTGAACCGCCGCGATCCTTCAAGATGTCACACATCGGTGTACTGAACGAGAAACCGCTCCACGCTTCACTCAAACAATGGTATTCGCGGCCGGGCGATCGATTTGAAGTTCCGGTTGACGGGTTCGTCATCGATATCGTTCGTGATGATCTCTTGATAGAGATCCAGACGCGCAATTTCGCGTCGATCAACTCAAAGCTTTCCAAGCTGACGCGGTCCTATGAAGTGCGACTTGTTTATCCGTTGGTCCAGGAAAAGTGGATCCTGCGGTCGGAGACGGGCAGCGGCATGGCTGTGCGTCGCAAGTCGCCGAAGAGAGGGCGGTTGGAGGATCTTTTTTCGGAACTGGTCAGTATCCCGAGGCTGCTGTCAAATCCAAACTTCTCGCTCGAAGTGTTGATGATCAGGGAAGAAGAGGTGCGGCGTTACGACCGAAAGCGAAGGAGATGGCGCAGGAAGGGATGGGTCGTCGAAGGACGCCGGTTAGTGGACGTCGTCGACCGCCGTTTGTTTGTGAAGTCGGCAGACTGGCTGGCGTTTGTACCGAACGGGCTGGAGTCGTTCACTACAAAAGATATCGCCACCGGCGCGAACACTCGCCGGGACCTGGCCCAGAAGATGGCGTACTGTTTGCGACACGGAAGAATGATCGAGTTGATCGGCAAGCACGGACGCGCGAACCTGTATCGAGTGCCTGATACTAAGTAAAAAGCCCGGCGGAAGAAGAAATCCTCCCACCGGGCTTTTTCGTCGGGGTTGTGAAACGCTCTTAGAATGAGAACTTCAACTGATAGCGAATCACGCGGCCGCCGCCGTCAGAGAACTCCGGATGGAGAAACTGACCGCCGGCGGAAGTGAACACGTTCGCCGGCACGCCCGTGCTGCCGGGCGAGAACGGACTCACGCTCGCGGTGCCGTACTGCGGATGGTTGAAGACATTGTAAAACTCCGTCCGCAGTTCGAAGAACTTCCCTTCACCAACATTCACCCGCTTCAGAATGTTCAGGTTCCAGTTGTTCTGACCCGGAGTTCGCAACGTATTCCGGCCTAGACTACCGCGCCGTCCCGTGCCCGCGAGCAGTCCGATGTATTGCGCGGTTGCGGGGTTGATACATGCGCTTCCCGCGTCAGGATTGGTGTAGAACGTCGAACCAACCGCCACGCCGCACGGATTCACCGTGACCGTCGCGATTGCCGGAACCGCACGCACGCCGGGTTGGCCGCTCGGATTGAAGTCCGGTCGATCGAGGTTGCCGCCGATCGAGTCGGCATCCTGGCCATTCACCACCGTCAGCGGAACTCCTGACTCGAATGTGGTCACACCCGAAATCTGGAAACCTCCGAGCAGATGGCCCACAAATCCTTGCTGGCTTTTCATGAACGGAAGCTCGTAGACGTAAGTTAACGAAAACCGGTGCGGGCGATCGAAGAACGATACCGCGCGCTCCAGCGCCTGGCCTCCGAAGATCGCTGGGAATGAAGCCTGTTGCGGCAGATTGGTGTCCGCTACTGTAAAGACTTCACTCGCATTATCCATCAGTTTGGACCAGGTGTAAGCAGACGTCAGTGAGAAGCCGTTCGTGAACCGGCGCGTCACTAACAATTGGGCGGAGTGGTAACTCGAAGAACCGCCGTTGGTCCGAATCAGACGCGACCCTTGCAGGTTGTCGAGTCTGCCGGAGATCAAACAGCCGGCCGTGTTCGGCGTGCAGGTGGTTGAGCCCGTGAACCCCGCCGGCGTGATGCGTTGAATCCCCGGATGGAACGGACTAGCTACTGCCGGCACGCTTGGATTCAGATCCTCGTTGAGATAAAGCTTGGTTCCCTTCGAGCCGACGTAAGACGCGTCGATCACCAGGTTTCCCGGCAACGCGCGCTGAAATCCGGCGGACCAACGCTGGTAATAAGGATTGACGAGGTTTCCGACCACCAGCGTCTGAGAATCAAGTGGGGAGAGTGGCCGTGGAGTTAACGGCAACGAGCCCGTTACGTTCGTCAACCCTCGCGGCAAAGTGCCGGTGATGGCCGACGGGATCGCAGTCGCGACGACGTTCGGAGAAGACGTCGCGGCGTTCGAGGCGATGTTGTTGAAGAACGAATCGTATCCGAGCTGGTAGCCCAGTCGGATGACCATTTCGCGATTGCCGAAGATTCGTCCCAGCAGTCCGCTTTCGAATGAAGGCGAATATGCGAGACCAAAGGTCGGCGCGAAGTTGTTGTTGTCGTTCTCGACGTCGTTCGGCTCGCTGAACGGACCCGTAAACGTCACCGGATTCACGTTGAACAATCCCGTAAACGCAGCGGTGTGAAGAGTGTTGATGGCGTTGCCGAAGTTCTCGTAACGCAAGCCGAGCGTCAACGTTGTCGAATCGGAAACGCGCCAGCGATCCTGCACGAAGTACGCCTGCCGCAAGAGGAACGGATAGTACCGCGGACTGCCGAAGTCGCGCTGCGTGCCGCCGCCTGAGCCCGCGAAGTTGTCGATGTAGTTGCCGAGCGCGGTGAAACCTCCGCCCGAGCGAAACGTCAACAGACCGCGTTCGACGATCGGCGCAAACTGGCGCGAGCGCTGCTTAAGCAGGTCCAATCCAAAACGGAAAGTGTGATTTCCGTGGGTGTGAGTCATCGTGTCCTGGAAGACGTAGTTGTTTGCGACGCGGCCCTGCGGCAGGTTCGTTGCGACGCCGAACTGGCTGAGCGTCGAGATGTCGAATCGCGGAAGCACGAGCCCCAGCGGATCGTCCGGATTGAGCGGAAAGTCGATCAGGATTCGGTTGTAAGCGAGACGCGCCTCGTTGGTCCAACTGGGCGAGAAGATGTGCGTCTCCGTGAAGAGCAGGTTCTGGTATGTATTGTTGTTCGCAGTCCCGTAGCCCGGGAACGTGATGCCGCCGCCCAGCGGATCTTTCTGATCGTCAAACAGGTACCGGGCTGAGAACTGATCGTTCTCGCTGATCTTGTGATCGATGCGCAACTGCGCCTGGCGCTCGCGATAGGTTTGTGGAACGAAGAGCGAGCCGGTGCCAAACTGAATGTTGCACGGCGCAGGGCAACCTGGACGGGTGCCGATGTCGATGTTCTGGAAGTTCGACTCGCCGATAACGTTTCGAGTGACGTCCATCAGAATATCGACACGCGGGTTAGTGCCGGTCGGAAAGAGGCTTCGCAACTGGTTGCGTCCCGCCTGGCTTAGAACGGTGCGCGTGGCCTGTGTTGAAGAGCTGCGAAACTGCTCCTGCCATGCGGCGAAGAAGAAAGTCTTTTGCCGGCCATCGTAACGCCAAAGCGACTTGCCTTCGCCAAAGCGCGGGAACAGGAGTGGACCACCGATGGTTCCGGCGTAGTACTGCTCCGTTCCTCGCGGCGGATGTCCGCGCTGGCGAATCGCAGCCGAGAGAGACTGCGTGTTTGTGATCGCGTCGTCGTGCGTGGAGTCGAGGAGATAAGCGATGCTGCCGTGAAAGTCATCAGTCCCTGACTTCGTGATCGTATTGACGACGGCGCCGCCGGCTCGGCCAAACTCTGCGTCGTAATTCGAAGTTTGAACTGAAACTTCCTGAACGGCGTCAGGGTTCGTGATCTGGAACCCCTGTCCGGCGACTGAGATGTCGTTGTTTTCAGTGCCGTCGATCAGGAAGTTGTTGGATCGGCCTCGCGAGCCGTTGACGGAAAACGTTCCGACGCCGAAGCCGAAGCGGTTAGTTGAAACGCCCGGCAGCGTCAGCGCGAGAGACACCGGATTGCGGCCTGCGAACGGCAGTTCCGTGATTCTTGCTTTGTCGATATTGCCGCCGCGCACCGGTGCTTCGACTTGCAGCAACTGGCCGGCATCGGCGGCGACGTTGACTGTCTCTACCTGTCCGGCCGGGGCCATCTGCGCCGGAACATCCGAAGTTTGATTCGCTCTCACTTCAATGCCCGTGCTCACGATCTCGCCGAAGCCGGTGGCATTGACTTTTACGGAATAGGGACCCGGATCAACGGCTTCGAATCG